>NZ_JBMDJD010000025.1:0-89580 GCF_057809015.1 Pseudomonas sp. FG6 | reverse complement strand
GCACCACCATTACCGGTGCCACCGGTGGCAACTTTGAAAACCTGGTGCCGAGCACCACGCCAGCCGTCACCACGATCACCGATTCGGTGGACACCACGGACCTTAGCCTGTCGGCCTCTCCCGAAGTAGCAGAGGGCGGTTCGATCGTCTACACCGCGACCCTGAGCAACCCAGCCGGCACACCGGTTACCGTGACCCTGAGTAACGGCGCGGTGATCACCATCGCCGCCGGCGCGACGACTGGCACCGCCACCGTTGCCGCACCGTCCGATGACGTCTACAAGGACGCCGGCAAGGTCGAAGTCAGCATTGACCACGCTACCGGTGGCAACTTCGAAAGCCTGGTGCCAAGCACCACGCCTGCCGTCACCGACGTGACCGACACCATCGACACCTCGACGGTCAGCCTGACCGCTACGTCGACTGTCGCCGAAGGCGGCACCGTGGTGTACACCGCCTCGGTCAACGCACCGGTCACCGAAGCACCGCTGGTCATTACTCTGTCGAACGGCCAGACCATCACCATCCCAGTCGGGGCAAGCAGCGGCAGCGTGAATTTCACCGCACCAAACGACGCAGTGGCGGGCGACGACCACCTGAGCGTGAAGATCGACGACGCCCAAGGCGGCAACTACGAAAAACTCGACATCGACGCTACTCCAGCGGACACCACCGTTACCGATATCCAGGACACGACCGGCCTGACTCTCTCGGCTACTGACACCGTGGCCGAAGGCGGTTCGATCGTCTACACCGCGACCCTGACCAACCCAGCCGGTACACCCGTCACCGTGACCTTGAGCAATGGCTCGGTGATCACCATCGACGCCGGTAAAACCACTGGCACCGTCACCGTTGCAGCACCTTCCGACGACGTCTACAAGGACGCCGGCAAGGTCGAAGTCAGCATCGACCACGCCACCGGTGGCAATTTCGAAAACCTGGTGCCAAGCACCACGCCTGCCGTCACTGACGTGACTGACACCATCGATACCACCACCGTTTCGCTCACCGCGACTTCCACTGTGGCCGAAGGCGGCACCGTGGTCTACACCGCCTCGGTGAACGCACCGGTCACCGAAGCTCCGCTGGTTATCACCCTATCGAATGGCCAGACCATCACCATCCCAGTCGGCGCAAGCAGCGGTTCGGTGAACTTCACCGCGCCAAATGATGCTGTTTCGGGCGGCGACCACCTGAGCGTCAAGATCGACGACGCCCAAGGCGGCAACTACGAAAAACTCGACATCGACGGCACCCCGGCTGACACGACTGTCACCGACACCTCAGACACTACCGGTCTGACGCTGAGCGCCACTGACACCGTGGCCGAAGGTGGCTCGATCGTCTACACCGCGACCTTGAGCAACCCTGCCGGCACTCCGGTTACCGTGACCCTGAGCAATGGCTCGGTGATCACCATCGACGCCGGCAAAACCACTGGCACCGTCACCGTGGCCGCACCTTCCGACGACGTCTACAAGGACGCCGGCAAGGTCGAAGTCAGCATCGACCACGCCACTGGCGGTAACTTCGAAAACCTGGTGCCAAGCACCACGCCAGCCGTCACGGATGTGACCGACACCATCGACACTTCGACGGTCAGCCTGACGGCTACGTCGTCCGTCGCTGAAGGCGGCACCGTCGTTTACACCGCCTCGGTGAATGCTCCGGTGACCGATGCTCCTCTCGTCGTGACATTGAGCAACGGCCAGACCATCACCATCCCAGTCGGTGCGAGCAGCGGTTCGGTGAACTTCACCGCACCCAACGATGCCGTGAACGGCGGCGATCACCTGAGCGTGAAGATCGACGACGCCCAGGGCGGCAACTACGAAAAACTCGACATCAACGGCACGCCGGCTGACACCACTGTCACCGACACCCAAGACACCACCGGCCTGACGCTGAGCGCAACCAACACCGTGGCCGAAGGCGGCTCCATCGTCTACACCGCGACCCTGAGCAACCCAGCCGGCACACCGGTTACCGTGACCCTGAGCAATGGCTCGGTGATCACCATCGACGCCGGCAAAACCACCGGCACCGTCACCGTGGCCGCACCTTCCGATGACGTCTACAAAGACGCCGGCAAGGTTGAAGTCAGCATTGATCACGCCACTGGCGGCAATTTTGAAAACCTGGTGCCTAGCACCACGCCAGCCGTCACTGACGTGACCGACACCATCGACACCTCGACGGTCAGCCTCACCGCTACGTCGACCGTTGCTGAAGGTGGCACCGTTGTCTACACCGCTTCGGTCAACGCACCGGTCACCGAAGCTCCGCTGGTTATCACCCTGTCGAACGGCCAGACCATCACCATCCCAGTGGGCGCAAGCTCCGGCAGCGTGAACTTCACCGCACCCAACGATGCAGTGAACGGCGGCGACCACCTGAGCGTGAAGATCGACGACGCCCAGGGCGGCAACTACGAAAAACTCGACATCAACGGCACGCCGGCTGACACCACTGTCACCGACACCCAAGACACCACCGGCCTGACGCTGAGCGCAACCAACACCGTGGCCGAAGGCGGTTCGATCGTCTACACCGCCACCCTGACCAACGCCGCTGGCACCCCAGTCACCGTGACCCTGAGCAATGGCGCCGTCATCACCATCGACGCCGGGAAAACCACTGGCACCGTCACCGTTGCAGCACCTTCCGATGACGTCTACAAAGACGCCGGCAAGGTTGAAGTCAGCATTGATCACGCCACTGGCGGCAACTTCGAAAACCTGGTGCCAAGCACCACGCCTGCCGTCACCGACGTGACCGACACCATCGACACTTCGACGGTCAGCCTGACGGCTACGTCGTCCGTCGCTGAAGGCGGCACCGTCGTTTACACCGCCTCGGTGAATGCTCCGGTGACCGATGCTCCTCTCGTCGTGACATTGAGCAACGGCCAGACCATCACCATCCCAGTCGGTGCGAGCAGCGGTTCGGTGAACTTCACCGCACCCAACGATGCGACGTCTGGCGGCGATCACCTGAGCGTCAAGATCGACGACGCTCAAGGTGGCAACTATGAAAAACTGGATATCGACGGTACCCCGGCTAACACCACCGTTACCGACACTTCAGACACTACTGGCCTGACCCTCTCGGCAACCGACACCGTGGCCGAAGGCGGCTCCATCGTCTACACCGCGACCCTGAGCAACCCAGCCGGTACACCGGTTACCGTGACCCTGAGCAATGGCTCGGTGATCACCATTGACGCCGGCAAAACCACCGGCACCGTCACCGTGGCAGCACCTTCCGATGACGTCTACAAAGACGCCGGCAAGGTCGAAGTCAGCATCGATCACGCCACTGGCGGCAACTTTGAAAACCTGGTGCCAAGCACCACGCCTGCCGTCACCGACGTGACCGACACCATCGACACTTCGACGGTCAGCCTGACCGCTACGTCGTCCGTCGCTGAAGGCGGCACCGTGGTCTACACCGCCTCGGTCAACGCACCGGTCACCGAAGCTCCGCTGGTTATCACCCTGTCGAACGGCCAGACCATCACCATCCCAGTGGGCGCAAGCAGCGGTTCGGTGAACTTCACCGCACCGAACGATGCGACGTCTGGCGGCGATCACCTGAGCGTCAAAATTGACGACGCCCAAGGCGGCAACTACGAAAAACTCGACATCGACGGCACTCCGGCGAACACCACCGTTACCGATACGCAGGACTCTACCGGCCTGACTCTCTCGGCAACCGACACCGTGGCCGAAGGTGGTTCGATCGTCTACACCGCGACCCTGAGCAACCCAGCCGGCACACCGGTTACCGTGACCCTGAGCAATGGCTCGGTGATCACCATCGACGCCGGCAAAACCACCGGCACCGTCACCGTGGCCGCACCTTCCGACGACGTCTACAAGGACGCGGGCAAGGTCGAAGTCAGCATCGACCACGCCACTGGCGGTAACTTCGAAAACCTGGTGCCAAGCACCACACCAGCCGTCACCAACGTGACCGACACCATCGACACCTCGACGGTCAGCCTCACCGCTACGTCGACCGTTGCTGAAGGTGGCACCGTGGTCTACACCGCCTCGGTCAACGCCCCCGTCACCGAAGCACCGCTGGTCATCACGCTGTCGAACGGCCAGACCATCACCATCCCAGTGGGCGCAAGCAGCGGTTCGGTGAACTTCACCGCACCGAACGATGCGACGTCTGGCGGCGATCACCTGAGCATCAAAATTGACGACGCCCAAGGCGGCAACTACGAAAAACTCGACATCGACGCTACTCCAGCGGACACCACCGTTACCGATATCCAGGACACGACCGGCCTGACTCTCTCGGCTACTAACACCGTGGCCGAAGGCGGTTCGATCGTCTACACCGCGACCCTGAGCAACCCAGCGGGCACCCCGGTTACCGTGACCCTGAGCAATGGCTCGGTGATCACCATCGACGCTGGCAAAACCACTGGCACCGTCACCGTTGCAGCACCTTCCGACGACGTCTACAAGGACGCCGGCAAGGTCGAAGTCAGCATCGACCACGCCACTGGCGGTAACTTCGAAAACCTGGTGCCAAGCACCACACCAGCCGTCACCAACGTGACCGACACCATCGACACCTCGACGGTCAGCCTCACCGCTACGTCGACCGTTGCTGAAGGTGGCACCGTTGTCTACACCGCCTCGGTCAACGCCCCCGTCACCGAAGCACCGCTGGTCATCACGCTGTCGAACGGCCAGACCATCACCATCCCAGTGGGCGCAAGCAGCGGTTCGGTGAACTTCACCGCACCCAACGATGCGACGTCTGGCGGCGATCACCTGAGCGTCAAAATTGACGACGCCCAAGGCGGCAACTACGAAAAACTCGACATCGACGGCACCCCGGCTAACACCACCGTTACCGACACTTCAGACACTACTGGCCTGACCCTCTCGGCAACCGACACCGTGGCCGAAGGCGGCTCCATCGTCTACACCGCCACCCTGAGCAACCCAGCCGGCACACCGGTTACCGTAACCCTGAGCAACGGCTCGGTGATCACCATCGACGCCGGCAAAACCACCGGCACCGTCACCGTTGCAGCACCTTCCGACGACGTCTACAAGGACGCCGGCAAGGTCGAAGTCAGCATCGATCACGCCACTGGCGGCAACTTTGAAAACCTGGTGCCAAGCACCACGCCTGCGGTCACCGACGTGACCGACACCATCGACACCAGTACCGTTTCGCTCACCGCGACCTCGACTGTGGCCGAAGGCGGCACCGTGGTGTACACCGCTTCGGTCAACGCACCGGTCACAGAAGCTCCGCTTGTTATCACCCTGTCGAACGGCCAGACCATCACCATCCCAGTGGGCGCAAGCTCCGGCAGCGTGAACTTCACCACACCCAACGATGCAGTGAACGGCGGCGACCACCTGAGCGTGAAGATCGACGACGCCCAGGGCGGCAACTACGAAAAACTCGACATCAACGGCACGCCGGCTGACACCACTGTCACCGACACCCAAGACACCACCGGCCTGACGTTGAGCGCAACCAACACCGTGGCCGAAGGCGGCTCCATCGTCTACACCGCGACCCTGACCAACCCAGCCGGCACTCCGGTTACCGTGACCCTGAGCAACGGCTCGGTGATCACCATCGACGCTGGGAAAACCACTGGCACCGTCACTGTCGATGCGCCGAAGGACGACGTCTACCAGGACGCTGGCAATGTCTCGGCCACTATCCAGACGGCCACTGGCGGCAACTTCGAACACCTGGTGCCGAGCACTGCGCCCGCCGTGACCGCTGTGACCGACACCATCGACAACACCACGGTCAGCATCACCGGCAGCACCTCGGTGACCGAAGGCCAGACGGCCACCTACACCGTCAGCCTGACGAGCCCGGCACAAACCGAAGTGACGCTCAAGATCGTCTACAGCGGCACCGCCGCCGACGGTACGGACTTCACGGGCGTCTACACCGTGAAGATCCCGGCCAACGCCACCAGCACCACCTTCAACGTGGCGACGCTGGACGACAAGATCACCGAAGGCACCGAGAACTTCGTGGTCAAGATCGACTCGGCCACTGGCGGCAACTTCGAGCACCTGGCCGTCAGCGGCACCAACGGCAGCGTCAGCACCTCGATCATCGACAACGATGCACCGCCGGTCCTGGACCTGGACGCCAACAACTCCAGCGGCCAGACCGGTGCCGACTACCAGGTGACCTTCACCGAAGGCACCCCGGGCCAAGGCGTATCGATTGGCGACACCGACCTGAGCATCACCGACCCGGACAGCACCATGCTGACCGGCGCGACCATCGTGCTGACCAACCGTCAGCCCGGCGATGCGCTGAACCTGGGCAACAGCGTCAACGGCATCAGCATCAATGCCAACAGCACCAACGGCACGGTCACGCTGACGCTGTCGGGCAACGCGACGCTGGCTGACTACATGCAGCAGATCAAGAACATCAGCTTCACCAACAGCAGCGAAGACCCAAGCACCGTACCGCGCACCATCACCGTGACGGTGACCGACGGCACCCACTACTCCAACACCGCCACCACCACCGTGAACGTGGTCGGGGTCAACGATGCGCCGGTCGCCACCGGTGGCGCCGTGATCGGAACCGAAGACACCTCACTGGTGTTGGGCTGGTCGAACTTCGGTGTCACCGATGTGGACAGCTCTGCCGCCAACCTGGGTGTGAAAATCACCGGGCTGCCGGCCGACGGCAAGTTGCAGTACCTGGACGGTGCAACCTGGAAGGACGTGGCCAACGACCAGACCTTCACCAAGGCCGACATCGACGCCGGCAAGCTGCGCTTCACGCCGGACAGCAATGAATCCGGAGCCAATGGTTATGTCGGCAGCAGCATGGGCAACAACCAGGCCGACTATGCGCAGATCAAGTTCCAGCCCACCGACGGCCAGGCGCTGGGCAACACCAGCACCGTGAAAGTCGACATCACGCCGGTCGCCGACGCGCCGACGCTGAGCGTGGCCGGTAACGGCGTGACCTCCACCGGTTTGATCAAGGAAGTCTGGACCGGCCTGTCGGGTCTGGGCACCGATGGCAGCGGCGCGCCGTCCGGCACGCTCAAGTCGGTGATCGATGCCGCCGGCACGCCGAACAGCACCAGCATCGTGACCAACGTGCAGTCCGACAGCAACGTGAGCGTGGGTACCGCGTCGAAGACGTCCGGCCTGATTTACCTCGAAGCCGGCAAGACCTACACCTTCAGCGGCACCGCCGACGACAGCCTGCTGGTGACCATCGGCGGCAAGAACGTGGCGGCAGCCACCTGGGGCGCGGGCGGTAATCTGAACGGTTCGTTCACACCAACCACCAGCGGCTACTACACCCTGGATATCTACCACCATAACCAGAATGGCCCGGGCAGCTACGACGTGAACCTGTCGGTCAACGGCAGCACCCCCGTGGACCTGAGCGGTGCCGGCGTACCGCTGTACACCGGCGTGACCGACCTGGCGAATGCCGGCGTGACCGTCTCCGACCTGCACGGCACCAATGGCGAAGGTTATTACGACGGCTTCAAGCTCAACGAAGGCGCCGAAGGCAGCAGCGTGAACCTGTCGAAGATCACCACCGCCCTGACCGACACCGACAGCTCCGAAAGCCTGGCCGTGAAGATCGGCGGCATGCCCGAAGGCAGCGTATTGAGTGACGGCGCTGGCCACTTTGCAACGGTGGGCAGCAACGGCGAAGCCTCGGTCACCGGCTGGAACCTGGGCAGCCTGACCCTGACGCCGCCAACCTACTACCACGGCCAGCTCAACCTGACCGTAACGTCGACCTCCACCGAAGTCCTCGGCGGCTCGGCAAGCACTACAGCGCAAATCCCTGTGACGGTGTACCCAGCGACCTACAACGCGGTCACCGCCACGTCGGGCAGCGACACCGTCACCGGCACCGACGGAAACGACGTCGTGGTCGCCGACATCGGCGGGCTGACCGTGGTGCCAGGGGTCAACTACAACATCGCGTTCATGGTCGACAGCTCGGGCAGTATGAGTGCGTCGTCCATCACCGCGGCCAAGAACTCGTTGACCCAGGTGTTCAATACCCTCAAGCAGAGCCTGGGCAGCAATTCCGGGACGGTGAACATCTTCCTGGCAGACTTCGATCAGCAGGTGAACAAGAACGTCGCGGTGAACCTCAACGACCCGAACGCGCTGACGCTGCTCAAAAGCGTGCTCGACTCCATGGTGTCCGGCGGCGGTACCAACTACGAAGACGTGTTCAAGACCACCGCGAACTTCTTCAACAGCACCCAAGCCCTGAGCAATACCGGTGCGAAGAACCTGACGTATTTCATCACCGACGGCGAACCGACCCTCTACCAGTCCGGCGAACAGACGAACCCGACGCTGTACGGCAACGTCAAGCTCGACGACGTCCTGAGTGCGGCCAACTACACCGTCGGCCAGTCCTATTCCCAGACGATCGACAGCACGCACAAATTCACCATCAACGAAGACGGTGAAATGTACCTGTCGATCAAAAACGGCAAGCATTGGGACGAGAACTATGTCGGCACCGTGCACGCCGAGGGCAATGGGACCTTCGAGTTCTCCTACCTGGACGGCACCGGCCACAACGACTCGTGGGCGACAAACGGCTCGGCCGCCAGCTTCACCCTGTTGAAAGGCCTGAGCAACGTAGAAGCCATCGGCCTGAACAACGGCGTGAGCATGGATGACCTCAAGCCATACGACTCGGATTCAACGCCGCAGACCAACATCGACCCGAACAACCTGGCCAACTCGATCATCGGTCACACCGAGGCGACCATGCCAGGCTCCGACACCGTCAACGGTGGCGAGGGCAATGACATCCTGTTCGGCGACCTGGTGAGCTTCAACGGCATCGCCGGCGAAGGCTACCAGGCCCTCCAGGCCTTCGTTGCCCAACAGAGTGGCGTGGACGTCAGCAAGGTCACGACCAGCAACGTGCACCAGTACATTGCCGAGCACTACAGCGCGTTCGATGTGTCCGGCGCGCACGATGGCAGCGATACCCTGCTGGGCGGTGGCGGCAACGACATCCTCTTTGGCCAGGGTGGCAACGACTCGCTCGACGGCGGCAAGGGCAATGACATCCTGCTCGGCGGATCTGGCAATGACACCTTGCTCGGCGGCCAGGGCAACGACACCCTGATCGGTGGCCTGGGTGGCGATACCTTTGTCTGGAAAGCCGGTGACACGGGCACCGACGTGATCAAGGACTTCAAGGCCAGCGAAGGCGACCGGATCGACCTGCGGGATCTGTTGCAGGGCGAAACCGGCAGCACCATCGACCACTTCCTCAAGATCAGCACGGTCGACGGCGTGTCGTCGTTGCAAGTCAGCACCACCGGCCAGTTCAACACCGGCAACGGCGCAGCAGCCACGCCGGACGTGACGATCAAGCTTGAGGGCAACAACTGGTCGAACGTCAACCTGAACTCGTTGATCGCCGGCAGTGACCCGACCATCAAGGTCGATCACAACAACAGCTGAACCTGACACAAAACCTGTGGAGAGGGAGCCTGCTCCCTCTCCACAGGATAAGTGTTCATACTTCCCCCACAGTTGGCCTATGCTGCCCAGCATGACGCCGCTTCATACATGAGGGATGCCCGATGTTTTATGTGCAACGCGATGCACAAGGATTGCTGGTGCGCGTAGAAGCCACCGCTTATGCCGAAGCCACCGAAACCTTGCCGGCCGACCACCACGAGGTCCAGGACTGGTTCGCCAACCAAGCGGTAGAAAACAGCCTCAAGCAACTCAAGCAGAGCGACCTGGAAATGATCCGGGTACTCGATGACTTGATTCAGGTGCTGACCAGCAAAGGCGTCATCCGCGTCACCGACCTGCCACCGGCGGCCCAGGCCAAACTGATGGACCGCAGCCAGGCCCGGGAAGCGTTGGGTGGGTTGAGCCGGTTGATCGATGATGATGAGAAAGGGTTGATCTAGCCCTGACTCTCAGGCTGACGCCATTCCAGGCAGTACACAGCCTCTGTGGCGAGGGAGCTTGCTCCCGCTGGCCTGCAAAGCAGGCCCCGGCATTTCTCCAGACAGACCGCACTGTCCGATCTTGCGACTGCTGCGCAGCCGAGCGGGAGCAAGCTCCCTCGCCACGGTCTTTGGGGTATGTCTGATCCGACGAAGGCGGTTTTCAATCCACCACAGACCTGTCAGCCCGACGCTTGCACTTCAAGCCGATCCATCGCCCGCTCCACCAACAACTGCACCCCATCGGCCATTCGGCTGATCGCCAGGATCACGCTGCGGCGCGAGCCGTCGACGTCGTCGGCCAGGTCGGCGGCGATGGCGCTGATGGACAGCAAGTCTTCGGAGGCGTTGGCCAGTAGGGTTTCGGTGTCGATGTCCGGGGCGACCATGAAGAGTTGGCCTGTTGAGGGCTCATCGATGGGTTTGGGTTTGAGGTAGTAGTCGAGGGCGCGTTCGGCGGCTTCGTCGAGTTTCTTGGATTTCGAGGATTTGTCGGAGGGGTTGCCAGGGCTTCCTGGCGGGTTTGGAGTAATTTTGTACATATTGTGTAGCTCCATCTGTAGTAGTGGAACCGACACCCTTTCGCTTGCACGCAAATAGAGGTGGCAGTTGTACGCAGGTGTGCAAGACCGGGCAGACGGAACCCCGGCAGACTTCCCCTCACGAAGAAATCTCCCACGCACAACCGCCATAAAGCGCTTGTGCGTCGTCTTTTAACCGGCTTGCACGCCAGTGTCACCGTTTTTTCAGTGACAAACCCAGACTAGCCACGAGTCCCGTGCCGGACAAGTTCACCAACTTCGCCGCAACTTGAAGGAAATCTCCTAGGACCTTGCTGGCAATATGCATCTGCAAGGGCTTGGTTGTTTGGGCGGACGCCATCGCGAGCAAGCTCGCTCCCACACAGGTTTTTGGTCGCTTACAAGACCAGTGTCCACCGCCGATCCCTGTGGGAGCCGAGCTTGCTCGCGATGGCGGTGGGTCTGCTTGCATCCATGCTGGATGTGCCGCCGTCTTCGCGAGCAAGCCCGCTCCCACAGTTGGATTGAGTGCATCTGCGAGAGATAGGTCGGCTGTTAGGCCGCCTCGCTTTTGATCTTGATCTTGATTTTGATCTTGGAGGCCCCGTTAACTACGCTGGCCGAACGCAGGCATTGCGCAGTGGGCATCCTGGCATGGAGGCCGGGATAGCCGCGCTGGGCCATGGATGGCCCTTCGCGGCGGGCCCACGGAGCAATGCCGGAGTGAGGGAACACCTCGCCCTAGGCGAGGTGCCGAGTGGTGGGGCAAGCCTTTTTTGCTTACTTTTTTTGGCGTCTGAAAAAAAGTGAGCCGCCGTAAGGGCGGAACCATAAGCCGCCGTTACCGCAGCAACGGATATGTACTCAATCCATAAACCACGAGCCGGCCATCAAGCCCAACGCCCAGGCTCCCCAACCAACCGCCCCTGCACCCCAAACAACCCCATCTCCCGAATCACCGCCAACTCCCCCTCCGTCTCCACCCGCTCAGCAATAAGCGGCAAGTCGATACTGTGGGCCGCCCGCTGAATCGCCTCAATAAACAGACGCTTATCGCTCTCCTGATCAATGGCCCGAATATAACTGCCATCGATCTTCAGGTAAGCCAACCCCAACCGCGCCAAATTACCGATCATGCTGAACCGCCCACCAAAACGCTGCAGGCTCAGGGAGAAACCCAGCTCGCGCAACTGACGGGTCAATTGCTCCAGCACCGCCTGCTCCGGCAATTGCTCTTCACCAATCTCCAGGGTCAGCCGCGACCCAAGGTTGGAATGGGTCCGCAGGATCTCAAAAATCTTGTTCAGCGCTTGCGGATCACCCAAGGTCGCCGAGGACAAGTTCAACGCCAGGGATTGCTCATGCCCGGCCATGTGCTTGAGCACCTGTTCGAGCATCAAGCGGTCCAGACGCGCCGTCCAGCCGAAGCGCTCCAGCCAGGGCAGGAAGCGTCCGGCAGGAATGGTCTGGCCGTGCTCGTCCGACAGCCGCGACAACACCTTGTAGTGCAGCACCACTTGAGTGTCCTGGGCAGCCACCACCGGCTGGAAATACAGCTCGAATCGCTGATGATTCAAGGCCTGGTCGAGCAGCGTGTGCCAAGCATGGTGGTCGTCGCCGATACTGGTGACCAAGCTGTGATCCAGGCAAGCCCAAGCCGGCTCACCCTGGCTTTCGGCTTGGGCCAGGGCCTGGTCGCCGAGCTGCAACACCGCCTGCGTCGAGTCGCCATGGACGAACGGCGCCAATCCGATGTGGGCCACCGGGGTCACGTCGGTCGCACCGGTTGCGTACAGGCTCGTCAATGCGCTTTCCAGGTTCTGCGCCAGATGCACCGCTTCCTCACGCACCAGGCCCGGCGCCAGCACGGCAAACTCGCCGCCACGGATACGCGTCACCAGGTTCTGGGTTTCCGGGTACCGTGCGCTTTCGCGCAGCAATTGCTCACCCACGGCCTGGAGCAACTGGTCGGTGCGCTGCCCGCCCAGGCGCTGGTTCAGGCCGGCCAAGTCCTTGACCCGCAGCAACAGCAGATAGCCGGAACTGGCCTGCTCCGGGTTACTCACCCGGGCATTGAGCTGCATTTCGAAATAACGTCGGTTGGCCAGGCCCGTGAGGTTGTCCTGGTAGGACTCGACCCGCAGCTTTTCGCTGCGCTCGGCCTGTTCCTGGAACAACGCCTTGAGCTTCTCGACCATCTGGTTCATCGCCTGCACCACGCGGCGCAGTTCAGGCGTGCGTGGCAACTCCGGCAGGCTCAGGAACTCGCGACGGGCGATGGCCTGGGACTGGAGCACCATGTAGTCGAGCGGCTTGAGTTGGCGGCGCAACAGCAAGGCCCCCAGCACCGCGCTCACGGCGCCGCACAGCAACAACCAGCCCAGGCTGCCCAGCGCGCTCTGCCACAGCTTGGCGAGGGCGAACATCGGGTGGCTGACCACTTCGACCCGCGCCGCCTGCTCCCAGCCACGGCTGACGATCGCATCGCCACCGGCCGGCTCCAGGCCGATGAGCTTGACGAACCACTGCGGCACGCTGCCGGCATCCGGGGTGCCGGTGCGCTCGACGAGGGTCTTGTCGGTGGCCACGTCGACCACGCGGATGCTGGCGTAGTAGCCGCTGTCGAAGATCGAGCTGACCATCAGCTCCACCATCGCCGGGTCGTCGATGTTCGGCGTCAGGGACAGCGCCAGCGCCGTGGCCGCGTCCTGGGCGTGGGAGCGCAGCTGGTTGACGTACTGGGCCCGCGAGCTCTCCAGGCTGACCGTGAAGCTGCCGCTGAAGGCAACCACCAGGAACAGACAGATAGCGATCAACAGTTGTTTGAACAAAGACATCTGAGCGCGCGCTCCTAGTTAGTCGTCTCGACCGGAAAACCTTCGGCCTGCATTTTTTTCAACACATCCTGCCATCGGGACAGGCGCTTGGTGTCGCTCACTTTCTTGCTGCCCTTGCCCGACAGCCACAGCCCTTCGGCATTGAAAGAGTAGACCGGCAACAAGTCGGTACGCTGGCTGGCGGGCAGGATGCCATCGATCAGGCTATCGAGCACCAGCGGCATGGCCTCAGGGGTGGCGTAGTAGGTGAGCACCATGTGCGCACGGTTCTGCCGCAGGGCCTTGACGTAGGTGATGCGCAGCTTGTCACTGGACACCCCCAGATGACGCAGGCTGAAATACTTGGCGATGGCGTAGTCCTCGCAATCGCCGGCACCCTTCCACAGGGCCTGGATCGGCGTTTCCCAGTAGTCGACCTCGTGCCACAGGTCGATGTCTTCCACGTAGCGCACCTGTTTGTTGAAGAACAGGTTCACCACCTTGAGCTGCTCCAGCTCCGGAATCTGTTTCTGGGTCGCCAACAAGCGTTGCCAGTCATCGATGCGCCGCTGCCCTTCGCCCAGCGGCCCGTACAACGCTTGCGCCCGGCGGCTGATCTGGGCAAAGTCCCAGTCGGCCTGCAAGGCACCCAGCATGAGGCCGGCCAGCAGCAATGCCGAACACAGCCAGCGCAAGGACCTGAAGACCGGGAAAGGTGCAGCCAAGGGAATACGTCCGAAAGGGCTGTTGGAAATTCGTTGGATGGTGAAGCCTGCCCCAGCAAAAGACAACGGCAAAAGAAGTGGCAAGGTGCAATCACCGCAAGCACGCTAAACTTTAGTTCAGGAACGGGAGCCGCGAGGCTTTGACGGCCTGGCAATCTGTTACTAATGTTCGCTTGGATCCAATCAGTCATTACCAGTCAGGGTGCGTTGTCGTGACACAGAAGCCCAAACCACTCAGCACCATCCAGGTCAACGGGCCCATCCCCGCGGCCCAGGCGCGTTCGATCATCGAAGGCTCCCTGCGCGAGGCCATCCTCGACGGCCGGCTGCCCTGCGGCACCGCCCTTCGCCAGCAGGAGCTGGCCGACCTGTTCGGCGTGAGCCGCATGCCGGTGCGCGAAGCGCTGCGCCAGCTGGAAGCGCAGTCGCTGCTCAACGTGGTTCAGCACAAAGGCGCCGTGGTGGCGCCGTTGATCACCAACAACGCCATCGAGACCTACGCCCTGCGCGCGGTCCTGGAAGCCTTTGCCTTGCGCCTGTCGATTCCGTTGCTCGATGCCAACGACCTGGCATTGGCCGCGCAATACATCGAGCAGTTGGAGGTGCAGACCGATCACGCCGAAATCGGCAAGCTCAACCGCTTGTTCCACATGTCGCTCTACCACAAGGCTCCCAACAGCAAGCTGCTGGACCTGATCGAGCGCGAACTCAATGAGGAAGAGCGCTTCCTGCGCTTTCACCTGTCGTCCATGGGCCTGGGCAAGCTGACCCAGGACGACCATCGCGCGTTGCTCGAAGCTGCGCGCGTGCAAGACATCGATAAAGCGGTTGCCGTGCTGGAACTCCATCTGGAAAAAGCCTGCGTTGCCATCCGACGGTACCTGGAGCAACAGCCAGGTCTTTGATTTCGCCGGCCACCCGGCCGGCGCATCACTTTCTTACATATCCGTCCTACTCGCCTTATTGCCTGCCAGGTGCGGCTTGGCCGTGCTCGTGAGCCGTCGCCCCATCAGTTCAATGGCACTGCCATCGATTTGGGCTCACTCTTGCATTTGTCGATTCAAAAAACAGACCTGAAGAAGTCAGCGCCTGGCGACAAAGCCGAGCGAATCGAAGCCACCACGCAAGGAGCGTCGCCCAACCGGCGGGATGATCGGGTGTCCGACCGATCACCCTCCCATACATCCCCAATTTCTTGATTCCCCTGTTCCCTGAAGTGCTCCGAGTGAGGCATTCACTCGAACTATTAAATTCTGATAAGTGCAAATCGGAAGGAGCAACTTCGCCCCAATAAAACTTATATCAAAAGTTTTAACAGCCGCACTCGCGCCCAACAAACATCAAACTTTAAATAATTAAAAAATAACTTGCCGACTTCTTGTTTCGTGTATTAATTTTTTCTTCGTCGAGTTGTCATCGATTATTTCAACCTTCAACTAAACGCCTGAACACAAGGCCTACAGCCAAAAGCACATAGACCGCTAGAACATTTCAATTACT
This sequence comes from Pseudomonas sp. FG6, assembly GCF_057809015.1. Classification (NCBI taxonomy): domain Bacteria; kingdom Pseudomonadati; phylum Pseudomonadota; class Gammaproteobacteria; order Pseudomonadales; family Pseudomonadaceae; genus Pseudomonas; species Pseudomonas sp. FG6. The sequence continues at coordinate 74,018 of NZ_JBMDJD010000025.1, read as the reverse complement.
TGGATAATTCATGGATTCCGGTTCAGGCACTCGCTCGCCTTAATAAAATAGCGGGTACCTCTCCGGAGCAACATCATTGATGAGGACGTTCCAATGCAGCCCACTAAAGAACAACTATCTCTGAAAAAACACGAACTTGGTCAACACCCGGTTTTTTCCGAAATAACATCAATCGATCTGCTGCGCCGCTTTATGGAAAGTCACGTATTTGCCGTGTGGGACTTCATGTCTCTGACCAAGCGGCTGCAACGCGAGCTGACCTGTGTCCATTTACCCTGGCTCCCGCCCGCCGACCCGCACGCTGCGCGGCTGATCAACGAAATCGTGTTGGGCGAAGAATCGGATGATCGCCCTGGCGCCGGCTACTGCAGCCATTTCGAACTGTACCTGGACGCCATGCGCGAGGTGGGTGCCGACACCCGCGCGATCGAGCGATTCATCACCCTGCAACAGGAGGGCGTCAGCCCCGAGACGGCCCTGGAGAGTGTCGAGGTCGAGCCCGCTGCGGCCCGGTTCGTCCGCCAAACGCTGCACACCGCCCTGCATGCCCCGGCTCACAGCGTGGCCGCCGCGTTCGTGCACGGTCGCGAGAGCGTCATCCCGCGGATGTTCCAGCGCATGCTGGACGCCTGGGGCATCGGCCTGGATCAGGCACCGACCTTTCGCTACTACCTGCAGCGACACATTGAGGTCGACTCCGAAGACCACGGCCCGGCCGCGGAAAAACTCCTCGCCCGCTTGATCGACGGTGACCCGCAACGCGAGACCGAGGTGCTGGCCGCCGCGCTCGCCGCCGTCCACAGCCGGGCAGCGCTGTGGGACGGACTGCGCCAAAGCATGGCCCAACCGGTCGCGCAGGTGATGCCATGAACGCCGTCGTGTATCAATCCTTCGCCGATGCCTGGGAAAGCCGTGCCACGATCCGTACCCGACCAAGGCGCCGGGTCGAAGACGACGACAAGTTGTTCTTCCCCATGAGCCGCCAGCCGCTGGTGCACAGCCAGACCTTCCTCAGCCACTGTCCGCAGTTGCGCGATTTTGTGCTGGTGCAGAGCCTCTACAAATTCATCAACGACGTGGTGATCTTCGAGACGGAATTGGTGGACCACACCGCCCGGCGCATCGCCAAGAACAGCTTCGGCATCGAGTTCCCGTTCGCCTGTCGCTACGACGCGATGACGGTGGTGGTGGACGAGGATTATCACGCACTGGTGGCGATGGACTTCATGCAGCAGACCATCGAGATGACCGGCATCGAACCGATCCTGTTGCCTGCGCAGATCGAGCTCAGCCGCGCGATACCCGCGACCCTGGCCCAGGCACCGGAGCACTTGCTCAGCGCCGTGGAGCTGATCTGCATCGCCATCGCCGAGAACACCGTGACCAACGACGTGGCGGCCTTCGCCCGGGACGACTCGGTCAAGGCCTCGATCAAGGGGCTGATGGCCGACCACTTGCTGGACGAGGGACGGCACTCCGGTTTCTGGACGCGATTGGTGCAGATCTACTGGCGCACGGCCCCCGAGCAGGACCGCGAGGCAATTGCCCGCCTGATGCCCGGTTTCATCGTCCAGTACCTGGCGAGCGACCTGCAGCAAGGGTTCGACTTGGCGCTCATCGCGCAGTTGCCCGTCGACGAAGCGGTGCGCCAGTCGCTGCGTGAAGACGCCGCCGCATTGGCCTACCCCATCAACCGTTTTCACCCCTTGGTGGGCAACATCACGCGCTTTTTCCGCAGCAGTTCCATGCTCGCGTCTCCTTGCGTGAGCGACGCCCTGGCCGACTATCTGACCCCATGAGGACCTTTCAATGAAACGCCTCGAAATTGCAGTGCCTGGCACCAGCCAGGCCATGGCCGAACTGGCTCGGGAACTGGAACTGCACGGCCACGCCGTCGCGCATCGGCCGTCGCTGGCCGACTCCGGCGCAATCGACCTGTTGATCGACGACGGCACGACACCGTGCGACCTTCAAGCCCGTGCGTACCTGCAAGTGCGCGTGGCGCTGCGCACGCTGCCCGGCACGGCATTGCCGCAGCCGGTATTGATTTTTCGCGACGGAGTACAGCGGCTGTTGGAGCAGGAGGTGATCGCGCCGCAACGCGATGGCAACGGCCAATCCTTGCGCCTGCGCACGCTGGCGACGGTGGTGGAGACCGGTGCGCGGCTGGTCAGCCAGTTATCACGGGATGTGACCTGCTTCGAGCACTGGCCGGCAGTGCCGGCCGAGGCTGTCGAGAAGCCCCTGCTCGCGCTCGATGCGCTGGAACCTCTGGCCTTCGAACACCGCCTCAATCAACCACCCGTGCCGTGGTTGCTGGACGCCGCCGAAGTGCCGGTGATGCACAGCATCGAACAACGCATGCTCGACGATGGGACGCGACCGGCCCTGTGGGTCGATGGGCAACGCATCGACTACAAGACCTTGCGCAGCCTGGCGCTGAGGGTGCAGCAGGCCATGCTGCAATGCTTGCCTGAAGCAGAATCTGTTGAAGCAAAACCTGTGGGAGCAAGGCTTGCCCGCGATAACACAACCACCCCAGTACCCAACCAGAACGAGTCATCATCTACCGCAGACAAGCCTTGCTTCCACCAGCGTAGCTCGCAAAAGGTGATTGCGGTGTGCCTGCCAAAATCTGCGCACCTGTATGCGGCGATCCTGGCGGTACTCGGTTGCGGGGCGGTGTACTTGCCACTGGACCCACAACACCCGGCGCAACGGCGACGCTTTATCCTGGAGAACGCCAAGGCCGACCTGCTGCTGCACGACGGCAACTGCGACCTGGGCGAGCTCGCGTTGCCAACCCTGGATGTGCAGCGCCTGCCCACGGTCGAACAGGGTCTCCCGGCCTCGCTGATCCACCGCGAAGTCGCTGGCGACGAAGCGGCCGTGGCGATCTACACCTCGGGCACCACCGGACAGCCCAAGGGCGTATTGCTCAGCCATCGCAACCTCAGCCATTTCTGCGCCTGGTACAGCGACTACGTCGGGCTGCATCGCGACAGCCGCGCGTTGCAGTTTTCCACCATCAATTTTGACGCGTCGCTGCTGGATATCCTGCCGACCTTCATCCAGGGCGCGTTGCTGGTGGCACCCAATGAGGACCAGCGCCGCGATCCGCAGCAATTGGTGGCGTTGATCCACCAGCAGCAGATCAGCCACGCCTTTCTGCCCCCCGCACTGCTGAGCGTCATGCCGCTCGATGCACCGCTGGGCCTGGCGCACCTGATTACCGGTGGGGATGTCTGCGAGCCGTTCGTGATCGAACGACTCGCGCCGCAATGCCGGTTCCACAACATCTATGGCCCGACCGAGACCAGCGTGCTGGCGACCACGCGGCCATTTGGCGTGGGCGACAACAACCGCAACCTCGGCGCGCCCATCGCCAACAGCCGGGTGTTGATCCTGGACGAACAGCTGCAACCGGTGCCCCAAGGCAGCCCCGGCGAGTTGTTCATCGCCGGGCCCGGCGTTGGCCTGGGTTACCTGAACGACCCGGCGCTGAGCGCGGCTCGCTACCTCGACCTGACGCTGCCCGCCGGGCAAACGCTGCGGGTTTATCGCACCGGGGACATCGGCCAGTGGACCGATGACGGCATCGAACTGTGCGGGCGTCGCGATAACCAGGTGAAGATCCGTGGCTTTCGGGTCGAACCCGAGGAAATCGAACACTGCTTGCGCGAAAGCCAGTTGTTTCGCCAGGTGGCGGTCGGGATCGATGAGCGGCGGCGAATCCTGGCGTTCCTGGCGGGCCCACTGGATGAGCGCGCGCTCCAGGCGTTGCGTGAGCATGTGCAGGACTCGCTGCCCAGCTACATGCACCCGGCGGCCTATGTCGAACTGCCCAGCCTGCCTTACACCAGCAACGGCAAGGTCGATCGTCGAGCCTTGCTCGCAACCGCCGTGCAGGTCCAGGTCGGCAGCCAGCGCCGTCAGCCGCAGAACGCATTGCAAACGCAATTGCAGCAATTGTGGGCCGAGCTGCTGGAGCTGCCGCTCGAAGACATCGCCACCGATGAGAGTTTCTTCAACCTTGGCGGACATTCGATCCTGCTGTCACGGATGCTGCTGAGCATCCGCCAGACGTTCGGTCGCAGCCTGTCGATCAACCGGTTCATTGAAGCGCCCACGCTGATCACCCTGGCGAAGTTGCTCGACAGCCCTGAGCAAAACGGCGTGTCGACCCTCAGCCCCCAGGCCTTGATCGATGCCGAAACCGAGCTCGACATAGAGCCGCTGCCCATCAGCCAATGCGGGGATGTGCACAAGGTGGTGGTGACCGGTGCCAACAGTTTTCTGGGCGTGCACATCGTCGAGGCGCTGCTGGCCTGGGGCGCCACCGAAGTGGCCTGCCTGGTGCGTGCGAGCGCCGGGCAGAGCGCGGCCGAGCGCTTCTCCCAGGCGCTGCGAGACAACCACCTGACCCATCTGGACCTGAGCCGCGTCAGCGTCTACGCCGCCGACATCACCCAGGCGCAACTGGGCTTGCCGGATGACGTCTACGCCCGCATCGACCGCACCTTCGGCGCGCTGGTGCACAACGCCGCCCACGTCAATCACGTGCTCGACTACGAGTCCCTGGCGCCGGACAACGTGGAACCGATTTTCGAGTGCCTGCGCCTGTGTGAAGGGCGCAGCAAGAAGATCTTCAACTTCGTCTCCACACTCTCGGCCTCCAGTGCCCTGGACACCGATGGCCAGGTCCTGGAACAACCTGCCGCGCCGACACCGCCGATCTACATCAAGAACGGCTACAACCTGTCCAAATGGGTCGGCGAACGGATCCTGCAACGGGCCCGGGAGCGCGGGGTGTGGGTCAACCTGTTCCGCCCCGGCAACATCAGTTTCAACAGCCAGACCGGGGTCTGCCAGCCCCACAAGAACCGCTTGATGCTGATGCTCAAGGGCTCGATCCAGCTCGGTCAGGTGCCCGACCTGTCGCTCAATTTCGACCTGATGCCGGTGGACTTCCTGGCGCGCTTCATCGCCTTCCATGCCAGCCGTTACCAGCCGGCGCAGGCGGTGTTCAACCTGCACAACCCCGAGCCGTTGAGCTGGGACGCTTATGTGGCGTCGTTTCGCGACAGCGGCCGGGAGTTTTCCCTGGTGAGCGTGGCCGACTGGCAACGGCAACTGGGCCGGGTCGATGCCGACAACGCGCTGTTCGGCGTGCTGGGGTTCTACCTCAACGGCTTCGAGGAGGACATCGGCGACATCTCGCTGATCCGCCACGACAACGCCCGCATCGGCGTGCGGCAGATGGGCGCGCGCTATCCGGAAAAGTCCCCGGACCTGCTGCGCCGCGGCGCCGACTACCTCAAGGCCATCGACTTCATCTGACGTCTTTCAACCCAAAGCCCCAACCCAAAGCAAGGAGCAAGACCATGAGTGCATTTCAACCGGACACCCTGATCAAGAATCCCCACGCCTGCCAGGTCGAAACCTCGGTCCAGGTAGCGGCCGACGCGGCGCGCGTCTGGGACGTGGTAGGCGATTTTGGTGGGTTCAACCGTTTCATCCCGGCGCTGGCGCGCATCGAAATGACCGGCGAGGGCGTGAGGTCCCTGCGCAAGAAGTTCTTCGCCGACGGGCAGAACCTGGTGGTAGAGCAACTCAACAGCCGGGACGACCAGGCCATGCACATGACCTGGACGCTGATCTACAACACCCTGGGCATCGACAACCTGTGGGCGGCCATGCGTGTCGAACCGCTGGCCGACAACCGCTGCCGCGCCACCTGGACCATCATCGCCGACCACACCGACGCCCATACCCCGTCGGGCTTCAGGGACTTCCTGCAAGGGTTCGCCGATGAAGCCATGGGGAATGTGCAGCGGATGTTTGCCTAAGCCCCCATCCCCAAACCCCTGTGGGAGCAAAGCTTGCTCGCGATAGCGCGGACAACTCAAATCCGTGGCGAGGGAGCTTGCTCCCGCTCGGCTGCGCAGCAGTCGCAAAACCAGGCAATGCGGCTTACCTGAAGCAATGCGAGGGCCTGCTGCGCAGGCCAGCGGGAGCAAGCTCCCTCGCCACAGGGGATCGGATCGGCTCGCAACTAGGCTCAGATCTTGAAGCTGTCCACCAGTTGCTTCAGTCGATTGGCCTGCTGGGACAAGGCATCGCAATCCTTCAAGGTTTCATTGAGGTTGGCCACGCTTTGCTGGTTCAGCAGGTTGATGTGGCTGACATCCATGTTGAGGGTTTCGACCACGGCGGTCTGTTCCTCGGTCGCAGCGGCCACCGATTGGTTCATCCCATCGATCTCGCCGATGCGCTGGGTCACGCTGACCAGGCGCAGGCCGGCCTGGTTGGCCACTTCCACGCTTTCTTCGCTGGAGGTCTGGCTGGCGTTCATCGTGGTCACCGCTTCGCGGGAGCCGACTTGCAGCGAGGTGATCATCTTGTGGATCTCTTCCGCCGACTCCTGGGTGCGGTGCGCCAGGTTGCGCACTTCATCGGCCACCACCGCAAACCCACGCCCGGCTTCACCGGCGCGAGCCGCTTCGATGGCCGCGTTCAGGGCCAGCAGGTTGGTTTGCTGGGAGATGCCCTTGATCACATCGAGGATGTGCCCGATGTTGTCGGTGCTGGCGTTCAGGGTTTCGATCTGAGTGCACGAGAGGCTGATCTTCTGCGACAGCTCGGTCATGGCCTGGATGGTTTTTTCCACCACTTGGCGACCGTCGTCGGCCTGGTCGCTGGCGCCACTGGCATGCTGCGAAGCATCGGCGGCGTTGCGGGCGATTTCCTGGGTCGCGGCGCCCAACTGGTTGATGGCCGCGGCCACGCTGTTGGTGCGAGCGCTCTGCTCATCGGAGCCGAGCAGCGAGGCATTGGACGAGGTCATCACCCGCTGCGACAGGTCATGCACCTGCCGGGTGGCGGACGACACTTCCGAGATCGACGCGTGGATCCGCTCCACGAACTGGTTGAACGAACCACCCAACACCGCGAATTCATCCTTGCCCTGCACCACCAGGCGACGCGTCAGGTCGCCTTCGCCCTGGGCGATGTCCTGCATGGCACGGCCCATGGTGGTCAGCGGACGCATCAGGACCTGGATCAACAAGCTCAGCAGCAACGCAATGGCCGTCACCGCGACGAACATCGCAATCAGGGCCGAAGTACGGAATTGGCTCAGCGGCGCGTAGGCCTTGCTCTTATCGATCGACAGGCCGATGTACCACTCGGCGTTTGGCAGGCCGGTAACCGGGGCGAACGACAGGATGCGGTCCTGCCCGTTCAGCTCAACCTCCTGGATGCCCTTGCCGATGCGCACAGGGCTCCCCGCGTAGATGTCCTTGAGGTTCTTCATCACCTGGTCCTTGTCCGGGCTGACGATCACCTGACCGTCGCCGCTGACCAGGAACGCATGGCCAATCCCGCCGAAGTCCACCGAGTTGATGATCTTGACCAGGGTATCCAGGCTCAGGTCGCCGCCCACCACGCCGAGCAGCTCGCCGTTGTGCTTGACCGGCATGGCGATGGTCACCACCAGGCCACCGACGGCCGCCGGGTAAGGCGGGGTCAGCATGGTTTTATCGGCGGCGACGGCCTGCTTGTACCAAGGCCGCTGGCGCGGGTCGTAGCCGTCCGGCATTTTTGCGTCGGGGCGCTGGGTAAAGACACCGCTGGCCTGGCCCACGTAGGTGAACTGGAAGTTCGAGGTCAGCGCCGGTTGGTCCACAAGCCCAGCCAAATCGGCGTTGGCGCCCTGGTGCGCGATGTTCTGCGCCAGGTTTTCCAACACCAGCACCCGGCCGCTCATCCAGTTCTGGACGCTGCTGGCCGTCAGGTCACCGGATTGCTCGATGGACGATTCAAGGCTGCGACCGATGGTGGTGCGCTGCAGATAGTCGTTGTAGAGGGTGAACAGAGCAAACGCCAGGACCACGACGCCGGAGGCGGCCAGGAGGATCTTATGACTGAACTTGAGATTCATTGATGAGGCTTCTTATGCTGGGAGTGGGGGTGCATTCCGTTTGCAACAACTCATTTAGCCGCGCGGGCGAGACTTTTGATCTGCTCCACTTTGGTGCATGCATACCTCTCTGTCGGCCACCTTCTGAAAAAAATTAGGGCTGGGTGAACTTGACCGACGAGAGGACAAGGTTAGACGCTCCCCGGCGTAGCGTGGGACTTGCACAAGTGCCGTGCATGGCTTAATCCTCTCTTATCGATGTGCTCATCCTGGCGGGCATTGCCTGGCAGGGTGGTAGCCGTATACGCCAACCTGTCGACCACGGGCGCCTATCGTCATGACCGAGCCGAGTTCCCTCGCCAGCTGGACCCGCGCCCTGTGCAGACAGCTCGACGCGCTCGACCTGGACAGCCATGCGCTGTGCCTTGAAGCCGGTCTCGATCCGCAACGGATGGACGAGCCGAACGCCCGCTACCCGCTCTCGGCCATCACGCGTCTGTGGGCACTGGCCGTGCAAGCCAGCGGTGACCCGGCGATCGGCTTGCGGGTGTCGCGCTTCGTCAGCCCCTCCACGTTTCATGCACTGGGCTATGCCTTGGTCGCCAGTGACAATCTGCGGGAAGTGTTCGAGCGCATCGTGCGCTACCAGCCTGTGGTCAACGACGCGCTGACGCTGCAACTGAGTCGCGCCGACGATCGATATATGCTCAGTCTCACGGTACCTGCCGGCCATTCGGCGCCAGCCTTTGAAGCCATCGACGCCTTCACGGCGATTTACCTGCGCACCTGTCGCAGCCGGCTGGGCCGCGACTACGCGCCGTTGGCGGTGTACCTGCGGCGCCCGGAACCGGCAGACCCCGCGCCGTGGCAGAAGATGTTCCGCGCCCCGGTGCATTTCGGTGCCGAGCAGGATCGCCTGGAATTCAACCTCGTCGATTTCGACAGCCACCTGGACGACGCCGATCCGGCGTCGGCCGCCGACAACGAAACCCAGCTCAAGCGCAGCCACGCCCCGCTCAAGCCGCTGACCTGGGAGCGCAAGGTACGCACGGCCATCGAAGCCCAACTGCCCGAAGGCGAACCGAGCGCCGAGCGCGTCGCCCAGGTCCTGCACCTGAGCCTGCGCAGCCTGCAACGGCACCTGGCCGATGAAGGCTGCCGCTTCGATGCACTGCTCAATGAGTGCCGGGAGAACTTGGCGTTGCTGCACCTGCGCGACCCGCAATGTTCGTTGAGCGAAGTCGGTTATCTGCTGGGATTCGCCGACGCCGGCAGCTTCAGCCGCGCGTTCAAGCGCTGGACCGGGATGACGCCGGGGCAGTTTCGGGATGGGTTGTGCTAGGGATCCGTGACGAACACACCCCTGTGGGAGCCGGAGAGGGTTTCAGAGTGTGGTCAGGACGCGCAGCCGCTCGATGTCGACGATCTCGATCTCACCGTAACCCAGCCGGACAATCCCCTGGCCTTGCAGGTCCTTGAGGATCTGGTTAGTGGTCTGGCGCGACAGCGAGAGCATCAGCGCCAGCTGTTCCTGGGGCAACGGCAGAACCCGGCGTGCCGGTTCGATTTCGCCGTAGCCTTCGGCAATCAATAACAGCCGATGGGCCACGCGGGCCGGGGCGGGCATCAGGCTCAGGTGTTCGAGGCTGATGAAGGTCAGGCGCAGTCTGTGGCTCATCAGCAGCGCCAGGTGCCGCCAGTGGCGTGGTTGCTCTTCCAGAAACGCCAGCAGTGCCGCCTGCGGCAGATGCAGCAGGGTGCACTGCCCCACCCCCAACGCATCATGGGTGCGCGGCTGGCCGTCGAACAGGCAGATTTCGCCGAACCAGTGGGGCGCTTCGACTACGCTCAGCAACGCCTCCTTGCCGTGTTCGTTCACCGCGCCGACCCGTACCGCCCCCTCAAGCACCGCGTACATCCCGCAGGGCGGATCGCCCCGCTTGAACAGCCGCTGCCCCGGCGACAGGCGACGAACCCGCGACATTCCCAGCAGGCTGTCCTGCAATTCAACGGGCAAATGGCTGTACCAATGACCGGCCATCAGGTGCGAGTGCCAGGGATGCGCATTCATGGAAACTCCGGGACAAGTGTCGGCTAACTGACAGAACGCCTCGTGGGACCCAGGCATCATGCAGGTACCCCCTCAAGAGGAACAACAATGAAAAGCCTCGTCGATCATCTCAGTCAATACGCGGCCTACCACCGCGACCCACGGAACATCGCCACGCATTTTGTCGGCATTCCACTGATTTTCGTCGCCGTCGCGGTGCTGCTCTCGCGCCCGGGCTGGCCGATGGGGGCGGTGCTGCTGTCGCCGGCGCTGCTGGTGGCGGCGGCGAGCGCCTGGTTCTATCTGCGCCTGGAATGGCGCCTGGGTGGGCTGATGACCGTACTGCTAGGCCTGGCCGTGTGGCTGGGCCAGACACTGGCCGTCCAAGGCACTGCGGTGTGGCTGGGCAGTGGCCTGGGGATGTTTGTGCTGGGCTGGATCATCCAGTTTGTCGGCCACTATTACGAGGGTCGCAAACCGGCGTTCGTCGACGACCTGAGCGGGTTGATCGTCGGCCCCCTGTTCGTGGTGGTCGAAGCGGGTTTCCTGCTGGGGCTTCGGGGCGAGCTCAAGCGCGCCATCGAAGAACGCGCCGGCCCCGTCGCCTTGCGCAACCAGCGTTCGGCGGCCTGAACGGTTGGCATGTTGACACAGCCCCTGGGGGAGCTGAGCTTGCTCGCGATGACAGCGGTACATCCAACCTCGATGCAAGCTGATCCAACGCCATCGCGAGCAAGCTCGCTCCCACAAAAGTCACCGCTCTAACGCTACAGCGTGCCGAACTCGACCCGGACCGTCAGCGACCCTGTGTTGTCGGTCAACCCCGCCCCGTAGCGCCCGGTCAGGTCATCGTTTATGCACAACTGCAGCTCACCTTGCTGGCCGGCGGGCGCCTGCCCCAGGTCGCCGACCAGGAACGGCGTGCCGGCGTCGCCCACCCGGCCGATCAAAGCGCCTTCGGCAGCACCGGGCAGTGCGTAGCTGTCATAGTCGATGTGCCTCGAACCGCCGTTCCCATCCACGTTGCCGCCTTGCGGGCTGGCACACCACCGCCCACTGACGTAACGCACCAGGCGCGGCACCAGCGTATTGATCTGCACGCCCGTGCCCTGCCAGGGCTGGTTGGCCTGGACCTGCATCGTCACCGCCTTCAGGTCGTTGGCCACGGTGTCCCCGGCCTGGAATGACAGCGCCGCGATCGTCAGGCTGGGGTTCGAGGTGCCGGTGCTGGGGAACACCCCATCGCCCACCAGGAACAGGTTCTGGTGATCCCAACTGCGCTGGTATTTGTCCACCACCGACTTGGCCGGATCACTGCCCATGCGGTACGTGCCCATCAGGTGCCCAGCGCCCTGGAAGCTGTATTGGTCACCTTTGTACTCGAACGTCCCTTGGCCAACGATATCCGTCAGTTCCACGGCACCGAGCAGGTCCTTGATGATGTGGCTCGCCAATATCTTCGCTTGCCGGAAACCTTCCTTGGTGTAATCGGACAGGTCGTAATGAATCTCCGGCCGGAGAATGCCGAGTCCGTCCTTGTAGCCATCCGTGGAAGGCACGATGTAGCTGCTGGCGTGGTCGGGATCTTGCTCCACCTGCTCCACCAAAAAGCCGATCCGGAACTGGCGAATGAACAGGTCGTTGAGTCGTTTAATCAGCGCCGTGCCGTAAAGCGCCTCACTGGGCGGTGCCGGTGTCGCTTTGGAGGGCAATGGGTTGGTGCGGCTGGTGTTCGCCCCGTCGATGAAATCGGCCACGGTGACGTAAGGGTCGCCCACTGGCCAGTTCCAGCCTTCGTTGCCGATTTCGATGCGCCATGCCGCGCGGTGGCTGCGAAAGTCGCCGTCACGCAGGCTCTCGATGCCCGCCGTGGACACCGGGCCGCGATACGGGAACACCGTCTTGCCTTCCGGCATCAGCCCCCACGCCAGGTAAATCGGATGGTCGGACAAACTGCGCCCCACCTGGCCGCTGCTGTTGGCCACACCGTTGGGCCAGGCCGAGCTTTTGGAGTTGAGCAGCAATTTAGGGGTTTCGATGGCATGGGCGGCGATCACGTAACGCTGCCCGATGGCCACGCCAGTACCCGTCTGCGGCCCCTCGCCCAATTGATACTGCATGAACTCGATGCCATTGATGTTGTTGTCCGGGCCCACCGTCACTTTGCTGGCAACGGTCCGGTACAGCACCCGGACCTTGCCGGTGGCCAGGGCCTTGTTCAGGGTCACAGTGGCGTCGTACTTGGCCTGGATCGGGCAGATCGGCGTGCAGTTGGTATTGCCCGCACACACCCGGCGCCCGGCGTAGGGCTGAGCGTTGCGCCCGGCCGGCGTGGGGCTGACCACCAACGGCAAGCCGTCGAAAGTCTGGCCAGTCACGGCGCTGACGAAACTGCCATCGACCAGCGACAAGGGGATGCTGTGCATCGGGAATGAATAACCTTCGGGGAAGGTCATGCCCAGGTAGGCCTGGTCGGCGACATTGGCCGACACGCCGATTTCCGCCTCCGCCCGGCAATAGGCGCTTTGCAGATCGTCGTAGCCAATCGGCCAATCCACGCCGACGCCGTACTTGCTCCTGAGGCGAAAATCGTTCGGCACCATGCGCAGGCACGTCCCGACCCAATGCCAGGTCGTCCCGCCGCCGACCCGTTCATAGGTGCTGTTGAACGGCAGCTTGCCTTTCTGCACCAGATAGCTGACCCCGGGCTTGTCCCAGCCACGGATCAGGTCGGCGATGGTCGCCCGCGGAGCGTTCTCCTTGCTCGGGTCACGCGGTGTGTCCAGGGCCGACACCGGCGGGTAAGGGGATTCCGGGGTTTTCAGCGTGGCGGTGTAGAAGCGCTCCAGGTATTGCGCGCGATTGGCCGGCACTTCCGGGCCAGATTCGAGTATCAGCACCTCCACGCCGGCCATGCCCAACTGATACGCGATGATGCTGCCCGCCAGGCCAGCCCCGACGATGACCACTTCTGCTTGTTCGGTACTCATGACGAGGCTCCTGGCTGCTCGTTGGCCGCCACCCCGGTGTAATCCTCAAGGCTGGGCGGCGTGGTGTTCCAATAGCCAAAGAACATTTCGCTGTAGCCCATGGGGTGGGCCTGGGCGATTTTCCAGGCCCAGCTCTGGATGTAGGCCTGGTCGGAGACCACCATCGAATCGGTCGACTGGTAGCTGCCAGCGGCGTAAGGCTGATACCAGACACCCAGTAGCCACAGCTTCATGATCGAGCGGGCGGCCAGGGCCGCAGGCGTGACGGCCGGACGCGATCCGGCCATCAGTATCGTCTGGGCAATCTGGTCCGGGGGGACATGGTCTGCCGCCAGCGTCGCGTACTGGGTCAGCAAGCCATTGAGCACTTGCGGCGTGATGCGCGGCGTGACGAACTCAAGGAAGATCGGCGGCAACCCCACCTGATCGATCGGCGGCGCCAGTCGGTCCGTGGGAATGCCGGTCAGGGCCGATGACAGGCCTACGAAATTGTCCAGATCACTGCTCATGATTGACTCCTTGTCCGCCAGTGGACTGCGCACGCTCAAGCAAGTAGGTGAAGTCCGCGAAACTGGTACGCGGGGATTCGGTGACATGGGTGGCCGCATTGCCATGGCAGGCCATGCAACTGGACGACGCCTGTGGCACGGTGCCCTGGATGTAGGTTTCCAGCGTGGCGTTGGCCAGGAACAACGGCGCCGGATTGCCCAACGGGCTGGTGGCCGATATCTGGCAATTCGGCAAAGGCGTGTCTGTCGGCCATTGGGTGCTGATCAATTGATAGTTCGCCCAGACGCTCTTCGGATTGACCGTACGCAACAGCGCCTGATAGGTGCTGTTCAAGCTTTTTGTCCCGTCGGTCAGCGGTATTTCGCGCACGATCTGCGAGGGCGTGGCCTTGACCGCCGGGTTCCAGGGCCGTGGTGGCGGCTGGTTGATCGCGCTCTGGCTGGCAGCGTTATAGAACAGGTACGGACCGACGCGCTGGGCCGGCGGCGTGGAGGCTTGCGGCACGTTGTTCACATGCTCGAAGGTCGACCAGACCCACTGCGCCGCGCTGGCGGTCTTGTGCACGATGTGCAGCCCCACCAGCCCGACCGGTTCGGACGCGCACGACTCCTCGACAATCGGCCCATGGCTCGGGTCGCTGTTGCCTGGGGTGTAGACCAGCGCATCGACGGTGTGGAAATCCTCGCGGCGGTCGTTGGGCCCCAACACCTTCCACGACGCCTTGACCATCAACGCACCGACCTGTTTTGTGCTGGTCGAGCCACAGGCAAACGCCACGGTGTTGCTCGGCTTGGCCGCGAAGAATTTCTGCTGGCCTTCGATGCTGTACAAACCGTTGTCGACGATCCCGTCGAACATCGATTGGTTGACCACGATTTCGTTGCGCGTGTAAGTGCCGTTCTGGTCCACCAGCGGGCCGCTCTCGAAAGGCTGGATAAACTCATCCAGCACATCCGGCACCTTGCCCATCTGCTGCAACAGCCGGCCCGGTTTGAGTTGCTTGCACACCTCGGGAAGCGTGGCCGGTGCATTCCACGGCAGAGGCGCCTGGCCCTTGGCCCGGAAGATCTGGTAGCTCTCTTTCCAACTCTCCCACACCGTCGCCCCGTCCTGCTGACCGATGGGGGTGCCGGTATTCGGGTCACCGTTGTCCAGCGCCGGCCAGCTCAGGGCAATGAAGGTCTGCCACGACAGGTCATCGAAATCGGCTTGCAGGTTGGACAGGGAAACCGGTGGGGTCACCGTGACATCGAAGGGAATCTGCGGCGACAACGAGGGGGCGGCGCTGGCGGCCTGACCCAGCATGACGCCTAACAACGCACAGCCAAGCGGGCCATGCCGACGGACTTCCACGCTCATGTTTTCTCTCCTTGGCATCAGGGCACCAGGAGAGATGACACCGGTCCGTCATGGACTCTTACTTGCCTCCTGGCCTGTCAGAGTCTAGGTAGGGTTTGGGCGGGGAAAGGGCATTGGCGTAGAACCAATCGAAGCAAGGTGGGGTGGTGTTATTCGGATTCGGATCGGGGTGTCCGTGGGGACACCTTCGCGAGCAAGCCCGCTCCCACAGGATTCTTGGATGGCCAACAGATTTGTGGTCACCCTCAATTCACTGTGGAAGCGGGCTTGCTCCGGGTGGCGTTCCGACGATGCTTTTAGAGGTTGGCGACTTTCTGCCAGACCTTCGGCTTGAAGAACAACGTCTCGCCCTTCGCCAGGCCCACCAGGCTGTCGTGGTCCTTCACCACTTCGGCTTCGATCAGCTCGTTCTGGCCTTCCACCTTCAGCGTCACCCGGGTGGTGGCGCCGAGCGGGCGGATGTCGCGCACTTCGGCGGCGTGGTGGTCTTCAAGTTCAGTACGCGACAGCGACACTTCATGGGGACGGAACAGCACATGCTGGTCCTCGCCCAGGTGCAGGCGGTTTGAGTCGCCGAGGAAGTGATACACGAAATCGCTGGCCGGGTTCTCGTAGACATCGCCCGGCGAGCCGATCTGCTCGATCACCCCTTTGTTCATCACCACGATCCGGTCGGCGACTTCCATGGCCTCTTCCTGGTCGTGGGTCACGAACACCGAGGTCAGGTTGATATCCTCGTGCAGCCGCGCCAACCAACGACGCAACTCCTTGCGGACCTTGGCATCCAGGGCACCGAACGGCTCATCCAGCAGCAACACCTTGGGCTCGACCGCCAGGGCGCGGGCCAGGGCGATACGCTGGCGCTGGCCGCCGGACAGCTGCTCCGGGTAACGGTCGGCGAGCCAGTCCAGTTGCACCATGTTCAGCAGCTCGTGGACCTTGGTCGCGATCTGGCTTTCGGTCGGACGCTGGTTCTTGGGCTTCATGCGCAGGCCGAAGGCAACGTTGTCGAACACCGTCATGTGGCGGAACAAGGCGTAGTGCTGGAACACGAAACCGACGTTGCGATCGCGCACGTCGTGGCCGGACACATCCTCGCCGTGAAACACGATGCTGCCTTGGTCCGGGGTTTCGAGGCCGGCGATGATCCGCAGCAATGTGGTCTTGCCGCAGCCCGAAGGGCCCAGCAGCGCCACCAGCTCGCCGCTCTGGATATCCAGGCTGATCTCGTCCAGGGCCCTGAATGCGTTGAAATTCTTGCTGACGTTACGGACTTCGATCGACATGACTTATTCCTCCGCGGCGCTGGCGCGCAGGCGGTTGATACGGTTTTCGCTCCACTGCTTGAGCAGCAGGATCAAGAGCGCCAGGATCAGCAACAGGCTCGCCACGGCGAACGCGGCCACGTGGTTGTATTCGTTGTAGAGGATCTCGACGTGCAGCGGCAGGGTGTTAGTCACTCCGCGAATGTGCCCGGACACCACCGACACCGCGCCGAACTCGCCCATGGCCCGGGCGGTACACAGCACCACGCCGTAGATCAGGCCCCACTTGATGTTCGGCACCGTGACATGCCAGAACATCTGCCAGCCATTGGCGCCCAGCAGGCGCGCGGCTTCTTCTTCCTGGGTGCCCTGCTCCTGCATCAGCGGGATCAGTTCACGGGCCACGAACGGTACGGTGACGAAAATCGTCGCCAGCACGATACCCGGCAGCGCAAACACGATCTGGATGTCGTGGTCCGACAGCCACGGCCCGAACAGGCCCTGGGCGCCGAACATCAGCACGTAGACCAGGCCGGCGATCACCGGCGACACCGAGAACGGCAAGTCGATCAGCGTCACCAGCATGCTCTTGCCGCGGAACGAATATTTGCTCACGCACCACGCGGCACTGACGCCGAACACCAGGTTCAGCGGCACCGAGATCAGCACGGCGATCACCGTGAGCTTGAGCGCCGACAGCGCGTCCGGTTCAAGGATCGCGACAAAGAACGCCCCCAGGCCCGACTTCAGGCCCTGGGACACCACGATGAACAGCGGCAACAGCAGAAACAGCGTAAAGACCAGCCAGCCGAAGCCGATCAGCACCCGTCGCGACGTCGCACTGCCGCGGCGGGCGGCGTTGGTGGAGGCAGCGGTAATAGACGATTGGGACATGGTTCGCGCCTCCTTATGGGGTTTCGATGCGCCGCTGCAGCAGGTTGATCAGCAGCAACAGGACGAAGGAAACCACCAGCATCAGCACGCCGATGGAGGTGGCGCCGGTGTAGTCGTATTGGTCGAGCTTGACCATGATCAGCAGCGGCAAGATCTCGGTTTTCATCGGCATGTTGCCGGCGATGAAAATCACCGAACCGTACTCGCCCACGCCACGGGCAAAGGCCAGGGCGAAACCGGTCAGCCAGGCTGGCAGCAACGCCGGCATCAGGATGTGGCGGAACACCTGCCACGGTTTGGCACCCAGGCAGGCAGCGGCTTCTTCGACTTCACGGGGGATGTCCGCCAGCACCGGTTGCACCGTGCGCACCACGAACGGCAGCGTCACGAACGTCAGCGCCAGGGTGATGCCCAGCGGGGTGTAGGCGATCTTGAAACCCAAGTCGGTGGCGAACTGGCCGACCAGGCCAGTCGGTGCATACAACGCCGTCAGGGCGATGCCGGCCACGGCGGTGGGCAGGGCGAACGGCAGATCGATCATCGCATCGATGACCTTGCGCCCGGGGAAGGTGTAGCGCACCAGTACCCAGGCCAGCAGCGTACCGATCACGCCGTTGATGACAGCGGCATACAGCGCGGTGCCGAAACTGAGCTTCAAGGCGGCCAGCACCCGTGGCGCCGAAATGATCGCCCAGAACTGTTCCCAGGTGAGTTGGGCGGCATGGACGAACATCGCCGCCAGCGGTATGAGCACAATCAGACTGAGGTACACCAGAGTGTAGCCCAGCGTCAGCCCGAAGCCGGGTATGACGGGGGATATGCGACGCGACATTAAAAGTCCTTGTTGAAAACACACTGTGGAAACAAGACTGGGTGGGAGCAAGGCTTGCCCGCGATGGGGACGATGCGGTACTTCAAAACCGAGTCGCCTATGTCGCGGGCAAGCCTTGCTCCCACAAAATCCCCTCGCCACAGATTCAGTGTTCGGCTTTAGCCTGGAATCAGCTCACTCAGGTCTTGTTCAGCTTACTGCGCCTGATAGATCTGGTCGAACACACCGCCATCATTGAAGAATTTCGGCTGGGCAGTTTTCCAGCCGCCGAAGTCCTTGTCGATGGTCACCAGCTCCAATTTCGGGAATTGCCCGGAATACTTGGCGGCCACGTCCTTGTCACGCGGGCGGTAGAAATTCTTCGCGGCGATCTCCTGGCCGGCCGGACTGTACAGGTGCTTGAGGTAGGCCTCGGCGATCTCGGCATTGCCCTTCTTCTCGGCGTTCTTGTCCACCACGGCCACCGGCGGCTCGGCGAGGATCGACAGCGACGGCACGACAATGTCGAATTTATCGGCGCCACCCTCCTCCTTCAGTGCCAGGAAGGCTTCGTTTTCCCAGGCCAGCAATACATCGCCCTGGCCGTTGTTGACGAAGGTAATGGTCGAGCCACGGGCGCCGGTATCCAGGACAGGCACATGCTTGAACAGCGCCTGTACGTAGTCCTTGGCCTTGGCCTCGTCACCGCCGTTGGCCTTCAGGCCGTAGGCCCAGGCAGCCAGGAAATTCCAGCGAGCGCCGCCGGAGGTTTTCGGGTTTGGCGTGATGACCGACACGTCGTTCTTGATCAAGTCGCCCCAATCCTTGATGCCCTTGGGATTGCCCTTGCGCACCAGGAACACGATGGTGGAGGTGTAAGGCGTGCTGGCGTCCGGCAGGCGCGTTTGCCAGTCCGCCGGCAGGGTTTTGCCCAGCTTGGCGATTTCATCGATGTCACCGGCCAACGCCAGGGTCACCACATCGGCCCGCAAGCCATCGATCACCGCCCGGCCCTGCTTGCCCGACCCCCCGTGGGACTGTTGGATCTTCACCGTGTCGTCCGGGTGCGCTTTTTTCCAGAAGCTGGCGAATTCGGCGTTGTAGTCCTGGTAAAGCTCACGGGTCGGGTCGTAAGACACATTGAGCAGCTCATAATCCTTGGCGACGGCGGAACCTGCGAAAACGGCACTGGCCAGCGCGGCCAGGGCATAACGACGAATGGACGACATGGTGATAGCTCCGGGAATTCTTGGTTTTCTTATGGCTTCAAAATCGTGAGGCCTGGAAAGATCGAAACGCTGTGGGAGCAAAGCTTGCTCGCGACGAAGGCGATGCGGTCTCTACAGAGATCGAGGCGCTTGTTTCGCGAGCAAGCTTTGCTCCCACGACAACCCACCTGTTTCAAGACGGTTTATGACTCGGCTGCTGCAAACGGAATTTTTCCTTGCGCTCGATCTGGACCACCTGAGCGTTGTGCACTGTGATCTCCACGGCCCCAAAGCGCAGATCGCGCAACGCGTTCTGGATCTCACGCAAGAGGGTGGCTTCGTCCTGTCCGTCAACGCTGCGTAGGGATGCGCTCATGCTGCTGCTCCTTTGAATGAATGCCTGGCAGTGGGCGGCACTGCTTGCGGCGTGGGAGCAATACTAGATAAGGCGAGATATTCTTAAAAAGACTATTTAAGAATTTTTATATAACCAAATAACATACAGCCGCGACACTGATCTTCAAGCAATGGCCGGTGCACAATCCCAGTCCAGTTGCGCCGCCGACACGGGCCTTCCGAACCAGTAGCCCTGCCCCAGCTCACAAGCCTGTTCAAGCAAGAACGCCGCTTGCTCGCGCTGTTCGATGCCTTCGGCGTGCACCTGCATGCCCATGCTGCGGGCCAGGGCGATGATCACCCGGACGATTGCAGCGTCGTCCTCGTCCCACGGCAGGCCGGCGACAAAGCCCTGGTCGATCTTGAGCTTCTGCACCGGCAGGCGCTTGAGGCGCAGCAGCGACGAATAGCCCGTGCCGAAATCATCGATGGCCAGCCTCACGCCCAATTCGCGCAACCGATGCATCTGCTCCAGCGCCACCTCCGGCTCTTCCATCACAGCGCTCTCGGTCACTTCCAGTTCCAGGCACGCCGGGTCCAGGCCAGTGTCCTGCAACACCTTGGCCACCTGTTCGTACAGCTCGCGATGGCCGAGCAACCGACTCGATACGTTGACCGCGACGAACGACAACGCCACGCCCGCCTGCTGCCAGCGGCACATCTGCCGGCAGGCCTGGTCCATGACCCAGGCGTCGATCTGGGCGATCAGCCCGGTGCGCTCGGCGATGGGAATGAACTCGCCCGGCGAAACCAGCCCACGCTTGGGATGCTCCCAGCGCACCAGCGCCTCGACACCGACCAGGCGACTGGTCGCCAGATCGTGCACCGGTTGGTAATGAACCCGCAGTTCCTCGCGCTGGAGGGCGCAGCGCAAATCGAAGGCGATCTCGACCCGCTGCTGGGCGTGGGCGGTGAGCTCCTCGGTGTACAAGGCATAACCATCGCGCCCGGCGTTCTTGGCCTTGAACAGCGCCGAATCGGCATTGCGCAGCAACTGGCCGGCGCTCAGGGCATCGGCGGGGAACAGACTGATGCCGATGCTGGCATTGATGAACAAGGCCTGGTCGTCGAGGCGCAACGGCTCCTTCAACGCATCGAGGATACGACGGGCCAATACCGCCGCCTGCCCGGGCAAGGAACAGTTTTCCACCAAAAGGGCAAACTCGTCGCCCCCGAGCCGGGCCAGCGTCACACCCGGCGCAAAGAGCTCGCGAAAGCGCTCGGCCACCCTTTTGAGCAACTCATCGCCAATGTTGTGGCCCAAGCTGTCGTTGATGATCTTGAAGTGGTCCAGGTCCACCAGCAGCAGGGCGCAGCCGCGTTTGTGCAGCTGCGCCGACGCCAGGGCCTGTTCGGTGCGGTCGGAAAACAGCAGGCGGTTGGGCAGGCCCGTCAGGGGGTCGTGATGAGCCTGGTGCGCCAGTTCGTGTTCGGAATCCTTGAGCGCACTGATGTCCGAAAACACTGCAACGTAATGACTGACCTGGCCGTTGTCATCCTGAATGACCCGGATCGTTTGCCACTGCGGGTAGATCTCGCCGCTTTTGCGACGGTTCCAGATTTCACCGCTCCACTCGCCGAGGCTGTCCAGGGCGGCAAACATGTCACGGTAGAAAGCCGCGCCATGGCGGCCCGACTTGAACAGATTGGGGCGCTGGCCCAGCACTTCCTCGCGTTCGTAACCGGTGATCGCGATGAAAGCCCGGTTCACGTGCACGATCAGACCGTTGCAATCGGTCACCAACACCCCTTCGCGGGTGCAATCGAACACGGCGGCGGCCTGGCGCAGGCGGTCGCGATCGGCGGGGTTTCCCTCTCTTTGCAGAAATCGCGACAGTCGCAACCGCGCGAGGAAGATCAATCCGGTGCTGACCAGCACCCAGATATACCCGTTGATCAGCAGCCAGCGATGTTGGTCATCGGATTGATCGAAGAAACTGCTCAATAAATAACCAACCAATTGCAGCCAGACAACCGACAGCGCGAGGTAAAGCATGGCTGTGCGCATGGCGCTACGTTGATGGGCCGTCATTCGGTCGTCCATGTCCCTACAAAGAGATGGGATTATAGAGGAAGAAACATCCTGCCACTCTTATCTGAAAGGCCGACTGGTTTTATCTGTAGGGGCAGAGATAATGCGACGGCTGTTTCCATCTTTATCGAGGGCCCCGCAGCCTATGTGGTACGAAGGTTTTCTTGGTTTGTCAGCCTGGTCGCTGGTGGCCGTCACCCTGCTGATGACCCATGTCACGATCATTGGCGTCACGGTCTACCTGCACCGGTATTCGGCCCATCGCTCCCTGGAGCTGAACGCCGGCCTCAAGCATTTCTTCCGTTTCTGGCTGTGGCTGACCACCGCGCAGAACACCCGCGAGTGGACCGCCATCCATCGCAAGCACCACGCCAAGTGCGAAACCGTCGACGATCCCCATAGCCCGGTCATCAAGGGCCTGTCCACCGTGCTGCGCACAGGCGCCGAACTGTACCGCGCCGAGGCGCAAAACCCGGAAACCCTGCGTATCTACGGCAAGAACTGCCCCGAGGACTGGATCGAACGCAACCTCTACAGTCGCTTCCCATGGCTGGGCGTGGCGATCATGGCGGTCATCGACCTCCTGCTGTTCGGCACCATCGGCATCACCATCTGGGCGATCCAGATGATGTGGATTCCTGTCTGGGCCGCCGGTGTGATCAATGGTCTGGGCCATGCCGTGGGCTATCGCAACTTCGAATGCCGCGACGCGGCGACCAACCTGGTGCCCTGGGGCATCCTGATCGGCGGCGAAGAACTGCACAACAACCACCACACCTACCCCAACTCGGCCAAGCTGTCGGTCCGCAAATGGGAGTTCGACCTGGGCTGGGCCTGGATCCAGGTGTTCAGCTTCCTGCGCCTGGCCAAGGTCCAGCGGGTCGCGCCCATCGCTCATCGGGTCGAAGGCAAGGGCTACCTGGACATGGACACGGCCATGGCCATTCTCAATAACCGCTTCCAGATCATGGCGCAGTACCGCCGGCTGGTCATCGCGCCGCTGGTCAAACAGGAACTGGCGAGGGTCGATCACTCGGTACGCCATCAGTTCCACCGGGCCAAACGCCTGCTGTCGCGGGAAACCAGCCTGCTGGACGAGCGCCACCATGTGCGCATCCAGAACATGCTGGAACACAGCCAGGCGCTCAAGGTGATCTACGAAAAACGCCTGGCCCTGCAACAGATCTGGATCAAGACCAGCAGCAACGGCCACGACATGCTCGCCGCCATCAAGCAGTGGGTCCACGAAGCCGAAGCCAGCGGCATCCAGTCCCTGCGAGACTTCGCCGGGCAACTCAAGACCTACTCGCTCCGGCCTGCCACGGCCTGAAGCAAGGGAAGGGCTTGTGTGGCGAGGGGATTTACCCCCTCGCCACAGGTTCACATCCATGACTTATCCCGCTAAATCCCCGCACTTCGTCGCCTGAAAAGGAACTTCGCCCCAATTCCCCTATCTCAAGAGCACTTCGCCATCCAGGCGGGCTTTGGAGAAAGCGTGTGCGAACCAATAGCCATGCACGCTCTTTGAGATTTGTGCCGATGGTCGACAAGAACCTACAGGATTCAACCCAACCTCATTGGCCCGAAGCGGCCCAGACCCTGATGGCGCTGATGCACGCCCAGGGCGAAGTCGCTCGCCTGAGCGAACGTGAGCAGTTGTTCAGTTCATTGCTGGTCAGCGTCAACGCCGTGCTGTGGGCATTCAACTGGGAAACACGGCAAGTGCTGTATGTCAGCCCCGCCTACGAGCGGATATTCGGCCGGCCCGCCGGCCTGGTCCTGGCCGACTACAACGAATGGCGCGACGCGATCTATCCCGACGACCTGGAATATGCCGAGCGCAGCCTGGCCGAGGTGCTGGTCAAGGGCGCCGTCGAAGACCGTGAATACCGCATCATCGCCGGCGACGGGCAAATCCGCTGGTTGAGCGACAAATGCTTCATCAACCGCAAGGCGGAACCGGGGCAACCGGTGATCGTCGTGGGCATTGCCGAAGACATCACCGAAAAGAAGCTGCTGGAAAGCGAACTGCAGCGACTGGCGACCACCGATGTCCTGACTCAAAGCAGCAACCGCCGCCATTTCTTCGAATGCGCCCACCGCGAATTCGAACAGGCACGGCTACAAGAGATGCCCATGGCGTTCCTGTTGCTGGACATCGATGACTTCAAGGTGATCAACGACACCTACGGCCACCAGGAAGGCGATACCGTGCTGCAGAAAATCGCCGAAAGCGGACGTGCCGTGCTCCGGCGCGGCGATCTGTTCGGACGAATCGGGGGCGAAGAGTTTGCCGCCGTATTCCCCGGTTGTGCGCCGGACATGGCGATGCAAGTGGCCGAGCGACTGCAACGCGAGATCCAGCGCCTGACGTTCCGCTATGGCGAGCAAAGTTACGGTATCACTGTCAGCCAGGGCCTGACCGGCATTACCGCCGACGACCAGAACCTCGACAGCCTGTTCGCCCGTGCCGACGCCGCCATGTACGAAGCCAAGCGCCAAGGCAAGAACCGCATCATCGCGGCTTGAAGCAGTCCTGTAGGAGCGAGCCTTGCGGTGGTGCTACTTGCGGCGCAACCGCGTCAACTCCGGCAATCCGATCTTCAGCAAACGCGCCGTACGACCACGGGCCAGTTCTTCCAGCCCTTCGTGTGCGGGCAGATGTGCCAACTGCGCGGCCATGTTCATCACCAGGGCTTCTCGGGAATAAACCCCGCCGCCCAGGCCGTAGACCGCGGCAATCAGCTCCCGCAGCTCCAGCGGCAGGCGCCAGCGGGTACGCAACGCCGAGCCGAAACCGGCGCTGTAGCGCTCCAGCGAATCCCCCACCTCCTCCGGTTCATCCAGCTCCCCACCGGCCTGCTTCCATTCCTCCAGGCAACGCAGCAATGCCAGGTCGCCCAGGCGGTGCAGCAGCCCGGCGCAATAACAGCGCTCCTGCTCCAGGTCCAGCAACCGCGCCATCGTCCGGGCGTATTCGGCCGTGTGCAGCGACAGCTCCCAATGACGTTCGGCATAGTCTGCCAGGCACGGAACACTGAGCCGGGCACAACGCTTGAGGGTCAGGCCGAGGATCAGGTTCATGCTCTGCCCGGTACCCAGCTGATGCAGCGCCTGGGCCACAGTCTGCACCGCGCCACCGCCCTGATGCTGCGCTGCGCTGTTGGCCGCCGCAATCAACACGGCAGTGATTTGCGGGTCGGTGCGGATCTCTTCTTCGAAGGCTTTAAGATCCAGGCCATCGGGATTGAGGCTGCGCTTGACCGCCAGTTGCACGTCGGACATCAACGGCGCGCCTTCGGACTGGTCACGCCGACGCTCCAGAAAGGCGCTCAGGGTTTGCGTTACCCCCGGCATCGGCGCGTCGTGGCTGGAGGTTTCATCGCTGCTCAACAGCAACCCTTGCAAACGCTGGATCAGGTTTTCCCGGTTCAACGGCTTGGTCAGATAGGCCGTCGGTGCCAACGGCAAGACCTCGCGCACGCTGGCGCTGTCGTTGCGCTGGCTGACCAGAATGAAGGGCAGCGCGGGGGTCCGATGCTGCTGGCGAAGCCCACGCAAGAGGCTCAGACCATCGACACCCGGCAACTCCCAATCGGCGATCACCAGATCGTAGGGATGCTGCGCCAGCAGCTCCAGGGCCTGCCTGCCCTCGTTGCACGAATCCACCCGGGCATCACAGCGTACGCTCGACAATGCTTGCTCAAGCAGCTCCCGAGACACTGAATCGGCCTCGGCAATCAAAACCCGCGGTACCGCGGGCAAATCCACAGCAGTCATGCAGCATCGCTCCCTTGCAATACCTGCACCTTAGCCAATGAAGCCCGTTCCAGACAGCACAAAATCCCAGGGACAGGTTCCCAGCCATGAAAAAACCCGCCGAAGCGGGTTTTTTGTGGATCAGCGCACAGCGCAGGACAGGTCGATCAGAGCTCGGAGAAGCACTCTTCGAGGATCGCCAGGCCTTTGTCCAGTTGCGCATCCGGCGCGGTCAGCGGCACCAGCACCCGCAGGACGTTGCCGTAAGTGCCGCACGACAGCAGGATCAGGCCCTTGTCGCGCGCCTTGGCCACCACCTGTGCCACGGCTGCGGCGTTCGGCTTGTGGGAGTCGCCGTTTTCGAACAGTTCCACGGCGATCATTGCACCCAGGGCACGCACTTCACCGATGACCGGGTACTTCTTCTGGATCGCCTTGAGGCCCGTCACCAGACGCTCGCCCACCGCCTTGCAACGCTCCAGCAAGTGCTCTTCTTCGAACACTTCCATCACCGCCAGCGCCGCCGCACAGGCAATCGGGCTGCCGGCGTAGGTGCCACCCAGGCCACCCGGAGCGATGGCGTCCATGTATTCAGCCTTGCCACACACGCCAGCCAGCGGGAAACCGCCCGCGATGGACTTGGCAAACGTGGTCAGGTCGGCGGCAACACCCATCTGCTCCATGGCAAAGAAGGTGCCCGTGCGACCGGCACCGGTCTGGACTTCGTCAGCGATCAGCAGGATGCCGTGCTGGTCGCACAGGGCACGCAGGCGCTTCATGAATTCCTTGGGCGCCACATAGAAACCACCCTCGCCCTGCACTGGCTCGATGATGATGGCCGCGATGTCACGCGGTTCGGCGTCGTTCTTGAAAATGCGCTCGATGCTGGCGATGGAGTCGTCGATGCTCACACCGTGCAGTTCGTTCGGGTACAGCGCGCGGAAGATACCGCCAGGCATCAGGCCCATGCCGGCCGAGTACGGCACGACTTTACCGGTCAGGCCCAGGGTCATCATGGTGCGACCGTGGTAAGCGCCGGTGAAGGCAATCACACCGGCACGGCCCGTGGCGGCGCGGGCGATTTTCACGGCGTTTTCCACCGCTTCCGAACCGGTGGTCACCAGCAGGGTTTTCTTGGCGAAGTCACCGGGGACCTTGGCGTTGATTTTTTCGCACAGTTCCACGTACGGCTCGTAGGCCAGGACCTGGAAGCAGGTGTGGGTCAGCTTGTTCAGCTGTTCGGTCACAGCCGCGATAACTTTTGGATGCACGTGGCCGGTGTTCAGCACGGCGATACCGCCGGCGAAGTCGATGAATTCACGGCCTTCGACGTCGGTCACGGTGGAGTTCTTCGCCGACTCGGCGAAAATCGGGTGGATCTGGCCGACACCACGTGGAACAGCGGCGGTACGACGGGCCATCAGATCAGCGTTAGTCTTGCTCATTACAGTCCTCTTCGCCGCTCATCGGTCGGCGTGGTTCAAGGATTACGCAGCGGGAAGTCAACGGCGGCAGCATGCGATGATCGACTGCCACGGCGTTCCCGGCCGCAGAAAAATGCCACATTTGAAACCGCGCAAAGGACAGCGCTCTCGTGCCCTTTGCGCTTGAAACAGATCAGATGCCCAGGCAGAGGTACTTGATTTCCAGGTAATCCTCGATGCCGTACTTGGAGCCTTCGCGACCCAGGCCCGAGGCCTTGATACCGCCGAACGGCGCGACTTCGTTGGAGATCAGACCGGTGTTGACGCCGACCATGCCATATTCCAGGGCCTCGGCCACGCGGAACACACGGCCCAGGTCGCGGGCATAGAAGTACGAGGCCAGGCCGAACTCGGTGTCGTTGGACATCGCGATCACTTCGGCTTCGTCCTTGAAGCGGAACAGCGGTGCCAGCGGGCCGAAGGTTTCTTCCTTCGCCACGGCAGCCGTCGACGGCACGTTGGTCAGGATGGTCGGCTCGAAGAAGTTGCCTTCCATCGGCTTGCCGCCCGACAGCACGGTCGCGCCTTTGCTGACCGCATCGGCAATGTGCTCTTGCACCTTGGCGACGGCCTTGCCGTCGATCAAGGGACCTGTGGTGGTGCCGTCGTCCAGGCCGTTACCGATCTTGAGCTTGGCCACCGCGGCCTTGAGTTTCTCGGCGAACGCGTCGTACACCGAATCCTGGATGTACAGACGGTTAGCGCAGACACAGGTCTGGCCGTTGTTGCGGTACTTGGAAATGATCGCGCCTTCGACGGCCTTATCCAGATCGGCGTCGTCGAACACGATGAACGGCGCATTGCCGCCCAGTTCCAGGGAGACTTTCTTGATGTCCTTGGCGCACTCGGCCATCAACTGACGACCAATCTCGGTCGAGCCGGTGAACGACAGCTTGCGCACGATCGGGTTGCTGGTCAGCTCGCCACCGATGTCGCCGGCGCTGCCGGTGACCACGCTCAGCACGCCTTGCGGGATACCGGCACGGTGCGCCAGTTCCACCAGGGCCAAGGCCGAGAACGGGGTTTGCGAAGCGGGTTTGATAACCATTGTGCAACCGGCCGCCAGGGCCGGACCGGCCTTGCGGGTGATCATCGCCGCCGGGAAGTTCCACGGGGTAATGGCCGCGGTCACGCCGATCGGCTGCTTGATCACGATCAGGCGCTTGTCTGGCTGGTGGCCAGGAATCACGTCACCGTAGATGCGCTTGGCTTCTTCGGCGAACCATTCGATGAACGAGGCTGCGTAGGCGATTTCGCCCTTGGCTTCGGCCAGCGGCTTACCCTGTTCCAGGGTCATCAGGCGACCGAGGTCATCCTGGTTTTCGATCAGCAATTCGTACCAGCGGCGCAGCTTGTTGGCGCGCTCCTTGGCGGTCAGTGCACGCCAGGCCGGCAGTGCCTTGTCGGCGGCTTCAATCGCCCGGCGGGTTTCGGCAGCGCCCATTTTCGGCACGGTACCCAGCAATTCACCCGTGGCCGGGTTGGTGACCTTGATCGTCTGACCATTGTCGGCATCGACCCAAGCGCCATCGATAAAGGCTTGCTGGCGGAACAACTGGGTGTCTTTAAGCTGCATGTCGGCTTTCCTTAACAGCACCGCGCACGCGCGGAGCGAATTAGATTTATAGAAAGGCGCCTTAGGGGCTGCCGTCAGGGAAATCATTCACCGGGCCGAAGCACAGAAATAACGCACAGAAGCATGACCGTGCGGTTCAGCACCCAGACAAGAGCGTTTGAAATCTCAAACGAATCCTAGGGCCGATGGGGGGCAAGGACAATAGGCTGTTCGAAAAAAAGAACAAAAAAGCCGTTTTTGCCCATTTTTTCTGATCAGCGTAGCCGATGCCCGTCTATGCTCACGAAAACACCGGCAAATCAGCAGCATGGACGCCCGCATTGCATATGAGTATCATGGCGCCCGCATTGCACCAGTAGCTCAGCTGGATAGAGTACTGCCCTCCGAAGGCAGGGGTCGTGGGTTCGAATCCCGCCTGGTGCGCCAGATCATTGTTTCTAGTTGTCTTTAGATGTCTACGAAACGCTCGACAGAGCCCGCTCCGTGCGGGCTCTGTCGTTTCTGATTATCTCTCGCTTTTAAAATCGGCAGGAAAAGAGCGCAGTTATGCAACCGCTGCTCACCGGCAAGCGCCGTCAAGGGAGATGAACTGGAGGTCGCCTGATGACAAATAGCGAGCTAATTCTCTACAGCACGGACGATGGTCTAGCGCAGTTCACCCTACGCGAAATGGATAGTCAGGTCTGGCTGACGCAATTGGAAATGGCCGAGCTGTACCAGACCAGCAAGCAGAACATCGGCAAGCATATCCAGGCCATCATCGCTGATGGGGAGCTGGCTGAAGGGGCAGTTGTAAACCAGAAGTTTACTACTGCCGCAGACGGCAAAGATTACCTGACTCACCTTTACGCCCTGCCGATGATCATCGCCGTGGGCTATCGGGTGCGCTCAACGCGCGGCACCCAGTTCCGTCAGTGGGCCACCCGCACCCTGGGTGAGTACCTGCAGAAGGGCTTCGTGATGGACGATGCCCGACTGAGGGAGCCACGCTGGGACTACTTCGATGAGCTGCTCAAGCGCATCCGTGACATACGGGCCTCGGAGAAGCGCTTCTACCAGAAGGTGCGGGACCTCTTCACCCTGGCCGAGGATTACCGTGCCAACGAGCAGGACACTGCCCGCTTGTTTGCTGAAGTGCAGAACAAGCTATTTTTCGCCGTTACCGGCCACACTGCCGCCGAGCTGATCGTACAGCGGGCCGATGCCAGCGCACCCAATATGAGCCTGCTTAGTTTCAAGGGCGATCGGGTGCGCAAGGCTGACGTTGTGGTGGCCAAGAACTACCTGAATGCCGAGGAGCTAGACCAGCTCAATCGCCTGGTTGGTATGTTCCTCGACTTCGCCGAGCTACGCGCCGAGCAGCGTAAGCACTTGGTCCTCGCCGACTGGAGGCAATACATCGACAGCTTTCTGGCTTTCAACGAGCAACCGCTGCTACGTACCGCTGGCAGCATCAGCCACGAGCAGATGAAACAGGTGGCAAATGAGCGTTACGAGCAGTTCGACCAATACCGTCGACAGGCTGAAGCCCTAGCTGCCGATGCTCAAGAGCTGGCGGAGCTTGAGCGGTTGGAAAAGCGCCTGAGCAGCCAAAAGAAGAAACGCTGATCGCTCGCGAATCGCAACTGCGCGTGCCCCGGACATGGAAGCATGGCCCATGCCCGTCGAAGGCACCCCAAAAGACATCGTCAATCTGTTCCAACCCGCAGACCTCAAGCTCAAATCCAGCTCGCCTGTGTCATCGTCATCCAAAAACAAAAGCCCCAGGTCGCAAGACCTGGGGCTTTTTTGTGGGTCACGCCAGGGGCCGATCATCAGGGCCGACCGGACAGGCTCGCGCCGAAGCAGCAGCGGCCACTGATCATTATTTGACCAGCCGCCAGGTGAACGGATACCGGTACGCCTGACCTTCGTTGGCCTTCACCCCGCCGATGATGGTCAGCACCAACGCGCCGATGGCCACCAGGCAGAACAGGAAGAAACCAATCACCACGACCATCAGCAGCAGGCTGATGGCCGACGCGATCGCCACGGTGATCTGGAAGTTCAGCGCTTCCTTGCCCTGGGCGTCGACGAAGGGGTCGGAGTCGCGCTTGAGCTGCCAGAGCACCAACGGCCCGATCAACGTACCGAACGGAATCCAGATGCCCAGCAAGGCCGACAGGTGACAGAACATTGCCCATTGACGTGCCTCTTTGCTCGGCTGGGGCAGCAGGATTTGCTCATCACTCATGACGCTCTCCTTGTCTGAAGCAGGAATCGATCAGTCAGCCAATGCGGCCTTTTGCAGTTCGAAAATCTCGTTCATGCCTTTCTTCGCCAACTCCAGCATAGCGCTCAATTCTTCAGGCTGGAACGGCGCACCTTCGGCGGTGCCCTGGACTTCGATAAAACCACCGGAGCTGGTCATGACCACGTTCAGGTCGGTCTCGGCGGCGGAGTCCTCCAGGTAATCGAGGTCCAGCACCGGCTCGCCCTGGTACATGCCCACGGACACAGCGCCGATCATCTGCTTGAGCGGATCGCCGCCCTTGAGGCCGCCACGCTTCTTGATCACTTTCAAGGCATCGACCAGCGCAACCATCGCGCCGGTGATGGACGCGGTACGGGTGCCGCCGTCGGCCTGGATCACGTCGCAGTCGACATACAGGGTCACGTCGCCCAGCTTGGACATGTCCAGCGCAGCGCGCAGCGAACGACCGATCAAGCGCTGGATCTCCAGCGTCCGGCCGCCCTGCTTGCCACGACTGGCCTCGCGCTGGTTCCGCTCGCCGGTGGCGCGCGGCAGCATGCCGTATTCGGCGGTCAACCAACCCTGGCCCTGGCCCTTGAGGAAGCGCGGCACGCCATTTTCGACGCTGACCGTGCAGATGACCTTGGTATCACCGAATTCAACCAGTACGGATCCCTCGGCGTGTTTGGTGTAGTTGCGGGTGATGCGGATCGAGCGAAGCTGATCGGCAGCGCGACCACTTGGACGTTTCATAGGGAAT
This sequence comes from Pseudomonas sp. FG6, assembly GCF_057809015.1. Classification (NCBI taxonomy): domain Bacteria; kingdom Pseudomonadati; phylum Pseudomonadota; class Gammaproteobacteria; order Pseudomonadales; family Pseudomonadaceae; genus Pseudomonas; species Pseudomonas sp. FG6. The sequence goes on along the minus strand of NZ_JBMDJD010000025.1, from coordinate 42,770 downwards.
ACCTGTACAGAGGACGGAAAACTGCCGGGCATTATAGAGCCGTGGGCGGTCAGAGGGCAGTTTAACGCAGCCCGGTTCTAAAAAACCGCTGCGGGCGCCGCCTCTCGAACGCCCGTCCGACGGGCCGCAGTGCTTTGTCACATGCGCGGTTTGGGGCATGGGGCTCACTGCGCTACAATCCTGCGCCTTCGCAGCCCTTGGGCTGTTATCCACAGATTCCAGGCACCACGACCACGGTTGTGCCGGCCTGCATTGCGAGGAACCTCCATGGTGCACAGCATGACCGCCTTCGCCCGCGTCGAAAAAGCCGGGGCCCAAGGCACACTGAGCTGGGAGTTGCGCTCGGTCAACAGCCGCTACCTGGAGCCTCACCTGCGCCTGCCCGAATCTTTCCGCGACCTGGAAGGTGGCGTGCGCGAAGCGCTGCGCCAGGGCCTGTCCCGGGGCAAGCTGGAATGCACCCTGCGGTTTACCGAAGAGAACACCGGCAAGACCCTGCAAGTCGATCGCGAGCGTGCCGCGCAATTGGTCGCGGCGGCCGAAACCGTTGCCAGCCTGATCAGCAACCCCGCCGCCCTGAACCCACTGGAAGTGCTGGCCTGGCCCGGCGTGCTGGTGGGCGACGCGAGCGACCCGCAAGCCTTGAACGCCGAGGCGCTGGCGCTGTTCAACCAAGGCTTGAAAGAGCTCAAGGCCGGTCGCGAGCGCGAAGGCGCGGAATTGGCCCGACTGATCAACGAGCGCCTGAGCTCCATCGAGGAAGACGTCAGCACCCTGCGCGAACTGGTCCCGCAGATGCTCGCCACCCAGCGCCAGAAAATCCTCGACCGTTTTGCCGACATGAAGGCCGAGCTGGATCCGCAACGCCTCGAACAGGAAATGGTCATGCTCGCGCAAAAGAGCGACGTGGCCGAAGAACTGGATCGCCTGAGCACCCACATCATCGAAGTTCGCCGGGTGCTCAAGTCCGGCGGTGCGGCCGGTCGCCGCCTCGACTTCCTGATGCAGGAACTCAACCGCGAAGCCAACACACTGGGCTCCAAGGCCTTCGACCCGCGCAGCACCCAAGCTGCGGTCAACCTCAAGGTGTTGATCGAGCAAATGCGCGAACAAGTGCAGAACATTGAGTAAGGCTAACCCGACATGACCCACAGCACCGGCACTCTCTACATCATTTCCGCGCCTTCGGGCGCTGGCAAGACCAGCCTGGTCAAGGCCCTGATCGACGCCGAGCCGCAGATTCGCGTTTCGGTCTCGCACACCACCCGCGCCATGCGCCCGGGCGAAGTGAACGGGGTGAACTATCACTTCGTCGACCGCGAGGAGTTCGTGAAGATGGCCGAGCACGGCGACTTCCTCGAACGCGCCGAAGTCTTCGGCAACCTCTATGGCACATCGCAAAGCTACTTGCAGCAGACCCTGGACGAAGGCCACGACCTGATCCTGGAAATCGACTGGCAAGGCGCCGAGCAAGTGCGCAAGCTGATGCCCCAGGCCCGCTCGATCTTCATCCTGCCGCCCAGCCAGCAAGCGCTGCGCCAGCGCCTGACCAACCGCGGCCAGGACAGCGACGAGATCATCGAGGGCCGGATGCGCGAAGCGGTCAGCGAAATGAGCCACTACGTCGACTACGATTACCTGATCATCAACGACGATTTTGCCCACGCACTGGACGACCTGAAGGCGATTTTCCGTGCCAGCCAGCTGCAGCAAAAACGCCAGCAGCAACGTTTCGGTAAATTATTGGCTGAACTGCTGGGCTGAACAGCTCTTCCCAAAACCGCTGCGACGGCTTTACATTGGTACTCGCAGCGCGCCTGTGGCCTGCACGAATTAGCCACACAGGCCACTCAGGGTTTGGTGAACAAATCAGCGCTTCCCTAAACGCTGGTGTTTTTTTAAACTGTCGAGTCCGCTCGCCCAACCGGGCAGCGCGCATATTTGCATTCGCTCCGAGGAATACCATGGCCCGCGTAACCGTTGAAGACTGCCTAGAACACGTGGAAAACCGCTTTGAGCTGGTCATGCTCTCTACCAAGCGGGCCCGTCAACTGGCCACCGGTGGCAAAGAGCCGTTGGTCCAGTGGGAAAACGACAAGCCTACCGTTGTAGCGCTGCGTGAAATCGCTGAAGGCCTGATGAGCTACGAGTTCATCGCCAACGCAGAAATCGTTGAAGACGAACCGCTGTTCGCAGCGTTCGAGGACGAGTCCAACGAGGCGGTCTAATCCTATGCCTGGTCGACGTAGCACGGCGCGGGGTCACAGCAAACGGCAGGAGTCAGTACCATGCCGAGCATAGACGCCCTCGCCGATCGCTTATCGGCCTACCTCGGCACGGATCAGGTCAACCTGGTCCGCCGAGCCTATTTCTACGCCGAACAAGCCCACGACGGCCAACGCCGCCGCAGCGGCGAGGCGTACGTCACGCATCCTCTTGCAGTGGCCAATATTCTTGCCGACATGCACATGGACCATCAGAGCCTGATGGCCGCGATGCTGCATGACGTGATCGAAGACACCGGCATTGCCAAGGAAGCGCTGCAAGCGCAGTTCGGCGAAACCGTGGCCGAACTGGTCGACGGGGTCAGCAAGCTGACCCAGATGAACTTCGAGACCAAGGCCGAGGCCCAGGCCGAAAACTTCCAGAAAATGGCCATGGCCATGGCTCGCGACATCCGCGTGATCCTGGTCAAGCTCGCCGACCGCCTGCACAACATGCGCACCCTGGAAGTGCTTTCCGGGGAAAAACGTCGGCGAATTGCCAAGGAAACCCTGGAGATCTACGCGCCGATCGCCAATCGCCTGGGCATGCACGCGATTCGCATCGAGTTCGAAGACCTGGGTTTCAAGGCGATGCACCCGATGCGCTCCGCGCGGATCAAGCAGGCGGTCAAGCGCGCCCGGGGCAATCGCAAGGAAATCGTCAACAAGATCGAAGAATCCCTGAGTCATTGCCTGGCCATCGACGGCATCGAAGGCGAAGTCAGCGGCCGCCAGAAACACCTCTACGGCATCTACAAGAAAATGCGCGGCAAGCGTCGGGCCTTCAACGAGATCATGGACGTCTATGCGTTCCGGATCATCGTCGACAAGGTCGACACCTGCTACCGCGTATTGGGCGCTGTACATAATTTGTACAAACCGTTGCCCGGACGCTTCAAGGACTACATCGCGATCCCCAAGGCCAACGGCTATCAGTCGCTGCACACCACGTTGTTCGGCATGCACGGTGTGCCCATCGAGATCCAGATTCGCACTCGCGAAATGGAAGAAATGGCCAACAATGGCATCGCCGCCCACTGGCTGTACAAATCCAGCGGCGACGAGCAACCCAAGGGCACCCACGCCCGGGCCCGGCAATGGGTCAAGGGTGTGCTGGAAATGCAGCAGCGCGCCGGCAACTCCCTGGAGTTCATCGAAAGCGTGAAGATCGACCTGTTCCCGGACGAGGTCTACGTCTTCACGCCCAAGGGCCGGATCATGGAGCTGCCCAAAGGCTCCACGGCCGTGGACTTCGCCTATGCCGTGCACACCGACGTGGGCAACAGCTGCATCGCCTGCCGGATCAACCGACGCTTGGCGCCGCTGTCCGAACCGCTGCAAAGCGGCTCCACGGTGGAAATCGTCAGCGCCCCCGGCGCACGACCGAACCCGGCATGGCTCAACTTCGTGGTCACCGGCAAGGCCCGCACCCATATTCGCCACGCCCTGAAACTGCAGCGCCGCTCCGAATCCATCAGCCTCGGCGAGCGTTTGCTGAACAAGGTCCTGAACGGTTTCGACAGCGCCCTGGACAAGATTCCGGTCGAGCGCGTGCAGGTGATGCTCCACGAATACCGCCTGGAACTGATCGAAGACCTGCTCGAAGACATCGGCCTGGGCAATCGCATGGCCTACGTCGTCGCCCGCCGCCTGCTCGGCGAAGGCGAACAACTGCCCAGCCCGGAGGGCCCGCTGGCGATTCGCGGCACCGAAGGCCTGGTGCTCAGCTATGCCAAGTGCTGCACGCCGATCCCGGGCGACCCGATCGTTGGCCATTTGTCCGCCGGCAAGGGGATGGTGGTGCACCTGGACAACTGCCGCAACATCAGCGAAATCCGCCATAACCCGGAGAAATGCATCCAGCTCTCCTGGGCCAAGGATGTCACCGGCGAATTCAATGTCGAACTGCGGGTCGAGCTGGAGCACCAGCGCGGCCTGATCGCCTTGTTGGCCAGCAGCGTCAACGCGGCCGACGGCAACATCGAGAAAATCAGCATGGACGAACGCGATGGCCGCATCAGCGTCGTTCAACTGGTGGTCAGCGTGCACGACCGCGTGCACCTGGCCCGTGTGATCAAGAAACTGCGCGCCCTGGCCGGCGTGATCCGCATCACCCGCATGCGTGCGTAGCCACCCATTACAAGGAGTCATACATGACCAAAACCGTCATCACCAGCGACAAGGCCCCGGCCGCCATCGGCACTTACTCCCAGGCGATCAAGGCTGGCAACACCGTGTACATGTCGGGCCAGATCCCCCTGGACCCGAAAACCATGGAGCTGGTGGAAGGCTTCGAAGCCCAGACCGTACAGGTGTTCGAGAACCTCAAGGCCGTGGCCGAAGCGGCTGGCGGTTCGTTCAAGGACATCGTCAAGCTGAACATCTTCCTCACCGACCTGAGCCACTTTGCCAAAGTCAACGAGGTCATGGGCAAGTACTTCGAACAACCTTACCCTGCCCGCGCCGCCATCGGCGTGGCCGCCCTGCCAAAGGGTGCACAGGTTGAGATGGACGCCATCCTGGTCATCGAGTAACAAGGCCGGCGCAGCATTCCCCGCTGCGCCGTTTTCGTTTTGAAAGGATTCCACCATGCGCCAAGCGCTTGCTCTCTCGCTGCTCGCCCTGCTCCTGGGCGGTTGCGCCAGCGACCCTGCCAACCGTGACATCAGCGGCACCTGGATCAACCAGGCCGCCATCGACGCTGCCGCCAAGGGCGGCCCACTTCGCGAGGCGCTGCAGGGCTACGGCCCGAACCTGGAATGGGACGTCAACACCCAGGCAGGCCAGGCGCGCTACACCAACGGTTTTGAAAACGTCGAAGGCAAGTTGCTGGGCGAAGACGACGGCGCGTGGAAAGTCGACTTCTACGGCAGCTCTGCCAGCGAACTCAAGCGTGACGGCAACCAGTTGAGCCAGTCCGCCACTGAAAACGAACCGCAGCAATTGTTCGACCGCGCCACGATCCAGGTGCCGGAAGGCGCACCCGTCGGCGCCAGTTTCGAGCGTGCGCTGTATGCCGCCTACCTCGGCGGCACCTGGAACATCGCCAGCGGCCCCGGCCAGGGCGCCACCGTGCAGTTCCAACCCGACGGCCAGATCAGCGGCCTGCCGGGCGCCGATCGCTACGCCTTGTGCCTGGCCGGCGATTGCGCCTCCATGAGCGGCGGCAACGACAACATCTGGCTGCAAAAGAATGGCCAGGGCAACACCTGGATCTTCACGCGCGATGGCAAGAAGCTGGAGATCTTCCAGACCGTCAACACCGCGCTGGCAGACGAGATGCCGTCGTTCATACCGGGTAACCGGCAGTGGGTGCTCGAGAAGCAGTAACGCCGCTCTTTTTTATGGGAGTGGCCTACAAGATCAAAGCCTGTGGGAGCAAAGCTTGCTCGCGATAGCGGTGTTACAGCCACCAGAAATGTTGGATGTGCTGACCTCATCGCGAGCAAGCTTTGCTCCCACCGGCTCGCCTCCTCAAGTGTTTTTAAGGCGGCGATGAATCAGCAACGCCCTTCCAGAATCGCCGCATAGCCCTCACGAAAACTCGGATAGCGCGGCGTCCAGCCCAGGGCCTTTGCCCGGGCGTTGCTGCAACGCTTGCTGCCGGCGCGGCGCACGCTGGCGTCTTCTGCCCATTGGGTAACGCCCATGAACTCTCGCAACCAGCCCACCACGTCGGCCAACGGCGCAGGCGCGTCGTCGACACCAATGTAGCAATCGTCCAACGCCTTGCCCTGGCGATCGGCTTCGAGCAGAAAGGCCAGCAGGCCGGCGGCATCGTCGGCATGGATTCGATTGGCATACAGCGGCGGGTCGATCACTACGCGATAGCCCTGGCGCACCTGGCTGAGCAACCATTCACGGCCCGGGCCATAAATGCCGGTCAAGCGCACACGGCTGGCGGGAATGCCGCTGTCGAGCGCCAGTTGCTCGGCTTCGAGCATCAGGCGCCCGGAGTAGCCACCGGCCTCGGTGGGCGAGGTTTCATCGACCCATTCGCCGTTCTGTTGCCCATAGACACTGCTGCTGGACACGAAAAGCAGGCGCCTGGGCCGCTGGCCATGCCGCTTGACCCAACCCAACACATGCCGCAACCCATCGATATAGGCGGCGCGATAGCCCGCCTCGTCATGGTCGGTGGCGGCAGCGCTGTACACCAGGTAATCCAGCGGTCCGGTGGGCCAATCGGCCGGGCATTGTTCGCTGAACAAATCACCCGCGACCCCGACGACCCCCGCCGGCAGCTGTGCGACCGATCGTCGCAAGCCATGGACCTGCCAATGCTCAGCCACCAGACGACTGGCCAGGCGGCCGCCAATATCGCCGCAGCCGGCGATTAAAACAGAAGGCGCGGACATCAAAAAACTCCTCTGGCAAAGCCGCAGACTAGCCTCCGAGAGGGACGAGCGGCTAGCCATGCGACAAAATTAGCAACTGTATTGCTTTTGTTAACAAGAATTACTTGCAATAATGCACCCCGCTTTTGTTCTCGGCCTCACGAGGCCTGGAAGAACATCAACTTCTTTTCCTCCTCAGGTCCGGCCAGCATGAAACGTTCTCCATCCTCCGCTTCGCCAACCAATCGACCTCGCGCCTGGAGCGCGGTAGCCGCCCTGCTGTTCAGCCTGCTGCTGGCACCTGCCGCCGCATTCGCTGATCAAGCGTCCGCTCCCGCAGCCACTAACGAACCCGCTGCAAGCACCACGCCGGAAGTACCTCGCAACCCTGACGGTAGCGTGGACACCTCGTCACTTCCTCCAGAAGTCCAAAAGGCATTGTCCGAGCTCAGCGAGACGGCGAAGCTGATGGAACAAGACCAGCAAAATGCCGACAACTCCCTGGGCATGGCCCACGACCTGTCGCCATGGGGCATGTACAAGAACGCCGACATCGTGGTGAAGATCGTCATGATCGGCCTGGCCATCGCCTCGATCATCACCTGGACCATCTGGATCGCCAAAGGCTTCGAGCTGTTGGGCGCCAAGCGACGCCTGCGCGGCGAGATCGCGGCCCTGAAACAAGCCACGACCCTCAAGGAGGCCAGCGCCAGCGCCGCCAAGCAAGGCACCCTCGCCAACCTGTTGGTGCATGACGCACTCGAAGAGATGCGCCTGTCGGCCAACAGCCGCGAAAAAGAAGGCATCAAGGAGCGTGTGAGCTTTCGCCTCGAACGCTTGGTCGCCGCCTGCGGTCGCAACATGAGCAGCGGTACCGGCGTGCTTGCCACCATCGGCTCCACCGCACCGTTCGTCGGCCTGTTTGGCACCGTGTGGGGCATCATGAACAGCTTCATCGGCATCGCCAAGACCCAGACCACCAACCTCGCCGTCGTCGCTCCCGGTATCGCCGAAGCCCTGCTGGCGACCGCACTGGGCCTGGTCGCGGCCATTCCGGCGGTGGTCATCTACAACGTCTTCGCCCGCTCCATCGCCGGCTACAAGGCGCAGGTGTCCGACGCCTCGGCCGAAGTCCTGCTGCTGGTCAGTCGCGACCTGGACCACCTGCCGCCTGAGCGCGCTTCGCAACCGCATATGGTGAAAGTGGGGTAATCGGCCATGGGCCTGCATTTGAAAGAAGGCGCAGACGACGATCTGGCCGAGAACCACGAAATCAACGTCACCCCTTTCATCGACGTGATGCTGGTGCTGTTGATCATCTTCATGGTGGCGGCCCCGCTCGCCACCGTCGACATCAAGGTTGACCTTCCGGCCTCGACGGCCAAGCCATCGCCACGCCCCGAGAAACCGGTGTTCCTGAGCGTCAAGGCCGACCAGCGCCTGTTCCTGGGCGAAGAGGAGATCAAGACCGAAAGCCTCGGTGCCGTCCTGGATGCCAAGACCCAGGGCAAAAAGGACACGACGATCTTCTTCCAGGCCGATAAAGGCGTGGATTACGGTGACCTGATGAGCGTGATGGATGCACTGCGCGGCGCCGGCTATCTGAAGGTCGGCCTGGTCGGACTCGAGACGGCGCCCAAAAAATGATCACGACGCGCCAAAAGCTGACGCGTTACAGCGGTAGCCTGGCCGTGGTGCTGGGCGTGCATGCGCTCGCCATCGCGCTGACGCTGAACTGGACGTCACGCCCGCCCATTCAATTGCCACCCCAGGCGATGCTGGTCGAGCTGGCCCCTGTGCCTGCCCCGCCACCACCGGCACCGCCGAAAGTGGTGACGCCGCCGCGACCTCCGGAACCGGTCGAAGAACTGCCGCTGCCCAAACTGGCCGAAGCACCGAAACCCGAGATTTCCGTGCCCAAGCCGGTCAAGCCCAAGCCAAAGCCTCAACCGCCCAAACCCAAGCCTGTGGAAGAGAAGAAGCCGGAGCCGCCAAAGGAACAGCCGTCGGAGCAAAAGCCCAGCGACACGCCGCCAACCCCGTCGCCCGCCGAGAAATCCGCCCAGCCGGCCCCCGGCCCTTCGCCGGCCCAATCGGCAGCGAAGGCCAACTGGCAAGGCACGTTGCTGGCGCACCTGGCCAAGTACAAGAAGTACCCGCCCAGGGCCCAGCAGATGAACAAGGAAGGCATGAACCGCCTGCGCTTTGTGGTGGATGCCGAAGGCAATGTGTTGTCATTCGAACTGGTCGACAGCTCCGGTACGGACTTGCTGGACAAGGCCACCCTGGAAATGATCCGCCGCGCCCAGCCGCTGCCCAAGCCACCGCCCGAGTTGCTGACCAACGGCAGCGTCGAACTGACGGCACCGTTCGTTTACTCGATCGACAAGCGCAAGCGCTGATCCAACCCGAGTAATCCGGTGGCACGACGCATCCTGTGGCGAGGGAGCTTGCTCCCGCTGGGCCGCGAAGCGTCCCCAAAACCGGTAAATGCGCTGCATCAGGCAGATCGCATCCACCGGACCAGGGCCTGCTACGCAGGCCAGCGGGAGCAAGCTCCCTCGCCACAGAGGTCCAACCGATAGAAAGGCATCTAAAGGTGCCTTTTTCATATCCGGCAACGACCCAACAGACATTGGACCATGTCGCACCGCGCCCACAGTCTGATAACGTGCGTCTATCGATTGCAGCCGGTATGCTTGGCTCGCAACTTCACGGACGCCCGCTATGACTCTCACAGAACTGCGCTACATCGTTACCCTCGCCCAAGAGCAGCATTTTGGCCATGCGGCCGAGCGTTGCCATGTCAGCCAGCCGACGCTGTCGGTGGGCGTGAAGAAGCTTGAAGACGAGCTCGGCGTGCTGATTTTCGAGCGCAGCAAGAGCGCCGTGCGCCTGACCCCGGTGGGCGAAGGCATCGTGGCCCAGGCGCAGAAAGTGCTGGAGCAGGCCCAGGGCATCCGTGAACTGGCCCAGGCCGGCAAGAACCAGCTGACCGCGCCACTGAAGGTCGGCGCGATCTACACCGTCGGCCCGTACCTGTTCCCCCACCTGATTCCACAACTGCACCGGGTCGCTCCGCAGATGCCGTTGTACATCGAAGAAAACTTCACCCACGTGCTGCGCGACAAGCTGCGCAACGGCGAGCTGGACGCGATCATCATCGCCCTGCCGTTCAACGAGGCCGACGTCCTGACCCTGCCGCTCTATGACGAACCGTTCTACGTCCTGATGCCGGCCCAGCACCCCTGGACCCAGAAGAAAACCATCGACGCCGCCCTGCTCAACGACAAGAGCCTGTTGCTGCTCGGCGAAGGCCACTGCTTCCGCGACCAGGTGCTCGAAGCCTGCCCGACCCTGACCAAGGGCAGCGAAGGCGCCAAGCACACCACGGTGGAGTCCAGCTCCCTGGAAACCATTCGCCACATGGTCGCCTCGGGCCTGGGCGTGTCGATCCTGCCGCTGTCGGCGGTGGACAGCCACCACTATGCCCCCGGCGTGATCGAAGTTCGCCCACTGACGCCGCCCGCGCCGTTCCGCACCGTGGCCATTGCCTGGCGCGCCAGCTTCCCGCGGCCCAAGGCCATCGAGATCCTCGCCGATTCGATTCGTCTGTGCTCCGTGGCCAAGCCGCCCGCAGCCCAGTAAGCCGCCGCCATGACTGAGCTGTCGCAGGTACCGGTCACGACGCTCAAGGGCGTCGGTGAAGCCATGGCCGAAAAACTGGCCAAGGTCGGGCTGGAAAACCTCCAGGACGTGCTGTTCCACCTGCCGTTGCGCTACCAGGACCGCACCCGGGTGGTGCCCATCGGCCATCTGCGCCCAGGGCAGGACGCCGTGATCGAAGGCACCGTCAGCGGCGCCGACGTGGTCATGGGCCGCCGTCGCAGCCTGGTGGTGCGCCTGCAGGACGGCACGGGCGGCCTGAGCCTGCGCTTCTACCACTTCAGCAATGCCCAGAAGGAAGGCCTCAAGCGCGGCACCCGCGTACGCTGCTATGGCGAGGCGCGACCCGGTGCGTCGGGGCTGGAGATCTATCATCCGGAATACCGCGCCATCACCGGTGACGAACCGCCGCCGGTGGCTGAAACCCTGACCCCGGTCTACCCCCTCACCGAAGGCCTGACCCAACAGCGCCTGCGCCAGCTCTGCCAGCAGACCCTGACGCTGCTGGGCCCCAGCAGCCTGCCGGACTGGCTGCCCACCGAACTGGCGCGCGACTACCAACTGGCGCCGCTGGCCGATGCGATCCGCTACCTGCACCATCCGCCGGCCGATGCGGATGTCGAGGAACTGGCCCTCGGGCATCACTGGGCCCAGCACCGCCTGGCGTTCGAAGAACTGCTGACCCATCAACTGTCCCAACAGCGCCTGCGCGAAAGCCTGCGCTCGCTGCGCGCCCCAGCCATGCCCAAGGCCACGGACCTGCCGGCCCGCTACCTGGCCAACCTCGGCTTCACGCCGACGGGCGCCCAGCAACGGGTCGGCAATGAGATCGCCTACGACCTGAGCCAGCCCGAGCCAATGCTGCGGCTGATCCAGGGTGATGTTGGCGCCGGCAAGACCGTAGTCGCCGCCCTCGCCGCGCTCCAGGCCCTGGAGGCCGGGTACCAGGTGGCCTTGATGGCGCCAACGGAAATTCTCGCCGAGCAGCACTTCATCACCTTCCAGCGCTGGCTCGAACCACTGGGCATCGAAGTCGCCTGGCTGGCCGGCAAGCTCAAGGGCAAGAACCGCGCCGCCGCCCTGGCGCAAATCGCCGAGGGCGCGCCGATGGTGGTCGGCACCCATGCGTTGTTCCAGGATGAAGTGCAGTTCAAGAACCTGGCCCTGGTGATCATCGACGAACAGCACCGCTTCGGCGTGCAACAGCGCCTGGCCTTGCGCCAGAAAGGCGTGGGCGGACGGATGTGCCCGCACCAACTGATCATGACCGCGACGCCCATCCCGCGGACCCTGGCGATGAGCGCCTACGCCGACCTCGACACCTCGATCCTCGACGAACTGCCCCCCGGCCGTACGCCGGTCAACACCGTGCTGGTCACCGACACCCGGCGGGTGGAAGTGATCGAACGCGTACGCAGTGCCTGCGCCGAGGGCCGGCAAGCCTATTGGGTCTGCACGTTGATCGAAGAGTCGGAAGAACTGACCTGCCAGGCCGCCGAAACCACTTATCAAGACCTCACCGCCGCACTGGGCGAGCTGAAGGTCGGGCTGATCCACGGGCGCATGAAACCCGCCGAGAAAGCCGCCGTCATGGCTGAATTCAAGGCCGGGGCCCTGCAATTGCTGGTCGCGACCACGGTGATCGAGGTGGGCGTCGACGTGCCCAACGCCAGCTTGATGATCATCGAGAACCCCGAGCGCCTGGGCCTGGCGCAGCTGCATCAGCTGCGCGGCCGGGTCGGTCGGGGCAGCGCCGCGAGCCATTGTGTGCTGCTGTATCACCCGCCCTTGTCGCAAATTGGCCGTCAACGCCTGGGCATCATGCGCGAAACCAACGACGGTTTTGTCATCGCCGAAAAAGACCTCGAACTGCGCGGCCCCGGTGAAATGCTCGGCACCCGTCAGACCGGCCTGCTTCAATTCAAGGTGGCCGACCTGATGCGCGACGCCGACCTGCTCCCCGCTGTGCGCGACGCCGCCCAAGCCTTGCTGGAGCGCTGGCCGCAGCACGTCAGCCCGTTGCTGGACCGCTGGCTGCGGCACGGGCAGCAATATGGCCAAGTGTGAGCACGCTCTCAGTTTGAGGACGCGCGTGCCGGACAAGCTGGTTATACTGACCCACTTGTAAGAAAACGGATACAGACCATGACAGAAGCTGCCCTCGCCCCCGAACCACCGCACGCTCCGTCTGTTATTCGCCAGTTGCTTGAGAAATTGGGCATCGGCTTTGACGAAGTCCTTGAGCGACCGGGCCTGAACCCTGCCCGCAAAGTGCAAGCCGTGCTGCTGCATGATGCCGTTGGCGCGCTCATGGTGCTGTTTCCGCAAAACCAGCTGCTGGACCTCAACCGCCTGGCCGAACTCACCGGTCGCAAGCTGACAGCGGTGCCCACCGAACGCCTGGAACGCATGCTCGGCAAGCACAGCCTGAGCTTGCTGCCTGGCCTGCCGGCGCTGACCAGTTCGCCGTGCCTGTATGAAGAAAGCCTGCTGCGCGAACCGAAGTTGCTGATCAACTCCGGCGAACCGGGGCTGCTGCTGGAAGTGACCAGCGAAGCCTTCAAGAGCATGCTCACCAAGGCCAGCGCCGCGACGTTCGGCGAGGACCTGAGCAACATTTCCCCCAACCTGGACCGCCCGCACGACGACCGTGCGGAAATCACCCAGGCGGTACAGGCGTTCACCGCCCGGCGTATCCAGCAACGGCTGGAAGAAACCATCGAGATCCCGCCGCTGGCCGAGACCGCGCAAAAAATCATCAAGTTGCGGGTCGACCCGGACGCCACCATCGATGACATCACCGGCGTCGTGGAAACCGACCCTGCCCTGGCCGCGCAAGTGGTGAGCTGGGCAGCCTCGCCGTACTACGCCTCACCGGGCAAGATCCGCTCGGTGGAAGACGCCATCGTGCGGGTGCTGGGCTTCGACCTGGTGATCAACCTCGCGCTGGGCCTGGCCCTGGGCAAGACCCTGAGCCTGCCCAAGGACCACCCGCAACACACCACGCCGTACTGGCAGCAGTCGATCTACACCGCCGCTGTCATCGAAGGCCTGACCCGCGCCATGCCCCGCGCCCAGCGCCCCGAAGGCGGCCTGACCTACCTGTCCGGCCTGCTGCACAACTTTGGCTACCTGCTGCTGGCCCACGTGTTCCCGCCGCACTTCTCGTTGATCTGCCGGCACCTGGAGGTCAACCCGCACCTGTGCCACAGCTACGTGGAACAGCACCTGCTGGGCATCAGCCGCGAACAGATCGGCGCCTGGCTGATGCGCTACTGGGACATGCCCGAGGAACTGGCCAGCGCCCTGCGCTTCCAGCACGACCCCTACTATGACGGCGAATACGCCGCCTACCCGAACCTGGTGTGCCTGGCAGTACGCCTGCTGCGCGCCCGCAGCATCGGCTCGGGCCCCGACGAAGAGATCCCCGACGCCCTGCTCGAACGCGTGGGCCTGACCCGGGAAAAGGCCAACGACGTGGTCAGCAAGGTGCTTGAGGCGGAAGTGTTGCTGCGGGAGTTGGCTTCGCAGTTCAGCCATTGATGGCTGAGAACGCTATGGTGAGAAATAAAGCTGTGGGAGCAAAGCTTGCTCGCGATACAGGCGACTCGATTCCTGGGCGACCGCATCGTCCTCATCGCGGGCAAGCCTTGCTCCCACAGAGCCCTGTGCCCAAATAAAGTCATTGCCGCTTATGCCTTCTTCTTCGGCTTCAAATACTTCATCAGCCCCTGAAACCAGATCACCAGCGCCGGGTTGCCCTTGATCTGGATCGACTTGTCCTGGATCCCTGTCATGAACGCCAATTGCTTGTTCTTAGCCTGCATCGTGGCAAAGCCGTAGGCGGCGTCCTTGAAGCCAATGGCGAAGGCCGGCGCCGGGTGAACGCCACCCTTGCTGGTGATGCGCTGGTTTTTCACGGTGAAATGCCGAGCGACCTTACCGTCCAGGGTTTGCAGTTGAAACACCACGTCCTTATCGCCCAATTGCTCCTGGAACGCGGGATTGGTCCGACTGGCCTTGCCCATCAACCACCCCAGCATCCACAGCAGAAAACGAAATTTCATGGGCACAGCCTCGTGAGAAAAATGAATGGCTGGCGCAGTTTAGCGATTCCTTGACGAAACACCATCATCGAATAGATTTAGCGGAAGATAAGCCATTTTTCGCGAAAAATGACTGCCAAGTCACGAAACTAAAAGTCAAAAGATCGCAGCCTTCGGCAGCTCCTACATCGATTTCTGTAGGAACTGCCGAAGGCTGCGATCTTTTTTGGGGTTTTCCCCGCCTAACCCTCGGACATTTCCTTCAACACGCCGGGCGGTTCATGAACTAGGCAGTAGTTTCGAGCGCCGCTAACCTTTGTTCGTCATCGCAAAAAACGGTGATACGGACGTGCAAGTCCGACCTGGAGCACAATTGGTTATAGCTATTGAACGAGCATTTTTTTATGCTCGCGCCCCGTTATGGCAATTGTGCGTGGGAGACCTTCGGGTCTGCCGGATACTCCGGGCCGGTCTTGCACACTTACGCACAGTTGCCACCCTTTTCGAATGCAAGCGAGAGGATGTCGACCCCATATACCCGGAAAAATAATATGTTCAAGGTCACCCCAAATCCGCCGCAAAACGGCCATAAATCCCGCGTCGAAGCGCAGGAAGAAAAAAAGCTCGAAGACGCCGCCACCCGCGCCCTCGACTACTATCTCAACCCCAAGCCCACCCCTCCAGAACCCGACAGCACGCAGCTGTTCATCGTCGCCCCCCACATCGACACCGAAACCCTCCTCGCCAACGCCTCCGAAGACCTGCTCTCCATCAGCACCATCGCCGCCGACCTGGCCGACGATGTGGATGACTCACGCCGCTGCGTAGCCTTGGCGATCAGTCGCATGGCCGATGGGGTTCAGTTATTGGTCGAGCGGGCGTTGGATCATTTGGAAACGAAGGGGATGGCGGCGAGTAGCGCCAAGGTGTAGGGCCTTGCATTGATGCAAGCTGAGCCTACGCCTTCGCGAGCAAGCTTTGCTCCCACAGATCAGATAGGTGTACGACCGGGAGAGCCAGGTCGGCTACTAGGCCGCCTCGCTTTTGCTTTTGATCTGAAGGCCCCGTTAACCACGATGGCCGAACGCAGGCATTGTGGAGTGGGCATCCCGGCATGGATGCCGGGTTAGCCGCGCTGGGCCATGGATGGCCCTTCGCGGCGGGCCCACGGAGCAATGCCGGAGTGAGGGAACACCGAGCCTAGGCGAGGTGCCGAGTGGTGGGGCGAAGCGTTCTTTGCTTACTTTCTTTGGCGTTTGAAAGAAAGTAAGCCGCCGTAAGGGCGGAACCATAAGCCGCCGTTACCGCAGCAACGGATATGTACCCAATCAAAAAAAACCAAGCCAGCCACAAGGCCGCCATCGCGAGCAAGCTCGCCCCCACAGGTTTTGTGTGCTGATCACTCCCCAGCGGGAATGATCAGCAACAGTCACTCAATCAAACATTCGGGCAAGGCACCGGTGCCCAGTCGCCCAGGTCCGGGTTTTTGCACATGCTGTTGACCTGAGTGGTACCAGCGCTGGCGACCTGCTTGCTTTCATCCTGCTTGGCCTTGGCGGTCTGCAGGGTTTTCTCGGTGGTCACCGCTTCTTTCGGCACAGTTGGCAGCACTGGCTTCTTGGCCGGCTTCACTGCTTTCTTGGTTTTGGTGGTCGGCGCGACAACCGGTGTGGTGTCAGCGGCAGCGACGGTGACCACGTCAGTACGCTGCACGCCCACTTGTTGCAGGTCTTTCTCGTAGGCCTGGGTGTAGTTGTTCAGGTCTTCGGAGGCTTTGCCGTTGACCGCGACGATCAGGTCGTTGGACTCTTTCAGGCCCGCGACGATTTCAGCCAGGCGCTTGCGGCCTTCGGTGTCGTTGACGGTCTTGGCCTTGCGGTCGGCAACCAGTTTGCTGAACGCGTTCTGGTAGCACTGCTGCGACGTCTTGGCGTAGGCGGTGCTGCGGTCGATGTCGGAGACGCTTTTGTTGACGTCGGCGGCGTAGGACGCGATGCGCTGGTTGTCATCGGCGATCTGCTTCTGACGCTCGTTGTAGTAACCGACGGCACCACCGGCCAGGGCGCCGCCTGCGGCACCGATGGCGGCGTTGCGGCCACGGTTTTCGGAGTCGGTCAGGGCGCCCAGCAGTGCACCGCCCACCGCGCCGACGGCAGCGCCAGTGACCACAGACTTGGTCATGTTGCCTTCGGTGGAGCGCAAGTGCTGCACCGGCTCGTAGCAGTTAGGGTAGTACTCGACCTTGGTGCTCGACGCGACCTTGGAGGTCGGCGACGTGGCGCAGCCGGTCAGTACGGTGCTGAAGCCAACTGCGACCATCAGCAAGTGACGCTTGGAAACCGAAGCAAAAGGTTTACGGGAGAAAAGCATAGTTGTGTTCTCGTTTTAAGTTTTGACCAGCTCAGCGCAGCCCCATTGCCACCTGAGTCCCTTCCAAGCTCGCTGACAACGAATGCTCAAGACCGCTGGGCATTCGATGCGAGCAATTCCTTCAATATCGTTGCCGGGTCGGCTCGTTTTTGCTGACGATAGTCCCCGACATGACGAACGAACAGCGTAGCCCGCGCCACCAGGCTCTTGCCCAATACCGGCTTGCGCTCCAACTCTTCCTTGATGCGTTGAAACTGCGCCTGGATCACGGCATCGGTGTAGCGCGTGCCGGTGGCCAGGTTGTCGATGTAGATCGCCACCGCGCCCTCCAGGGCACTGCGACCGTTGTCGATGGCCGTGGCGAACAGCGTGGCGCTGGCCTCGTCCTTGGCGTCCAGGGCCGCCTGTCGACTGTTTTGCAGGTTGGTCAGGCGGATGTTGTAGTTGTTGACGGTTTCGGCCACCAGGGCCGAAGACTGGATCAGGTTGCCGGCCGCCTCCTCGCGCTGCTGGGCGATGAGCGAGACGTTGCGCTTGAGCTCTTCGTTGACCAGGCCCAACTCGGCTTGCAGGCGCGGATCGGTGTTGGCGGCGATGATGCTGTCCAGGCGCTTGGTCGGGTCGTCGGCCTCGTCGATGGCGTCGGTGAGGGACGCGAGGCGACCTTCTTTCTGCCACTGGGCGAACAGTTCCTTGTAGCGCGAACGCGGCGCCGACAAGGCACCGACCGCCACGCGCAAACCGGTGGTTTCGTTGCTCTGCTCGGTGCCGTCGGCGGCGAACAACGGGTATTCGCGGCGCATGCCAGTGAACAGCGTGCCCTCGCCTTCGAGGTAGTTGCCGCCCTTGACCACGAAGCCACCGTAAGCACCCTGGCGGCGACCGGCGTGTACCAGTTGGAAAGATTCCTGGACCATCTCGGCAGCGTTGCCGACCACGTCGAACAGACCGATAGGGTTCGGCAGCTTGGTGCCAATGGGCATCAGCCGCGCGGCCTGGCCGGTGCCGCCGGCGACCTGGTTGAACACCGCCCAATCGGCCAGCGGCCCGTCACTTTCACTGCCCTCCAGGCGTCGGGGAAACAGGCGTCCTTCCAGGTCCTGGCGGCTAACCGCCTGGCCGCCACGGGCGGCGAATTCCCATTCCACTTCCGTGGGCAGGCGCACGAAGCCCAGGCCGCCGTCTTCAGCCGCAGTGCCGCGACCACTCACCGGCAGCAGGTCCTTGTGGTATTTCATCAGCCAGGCGCTGTACACCGCCGCGAAGCGCTCGGCCTCGAATTTCGACAGTTTCACCTTCGGCAAACGCCCGGCCACGCCTTGGGGCAGGTCGGCTTGCAAGGCCTCGCAGGCCGGTGCCGGTTCGCCGCTGGCCAGCGATTGCGCCTGGGCCATGACCTGGGCGTATTGCCGGGCCGTGACTTCGTACTTGCCGATGAAATACAGCATTGGTTTGAGCGGCGTCTTGGCGTCGGTCTTGGGCATCAACGGCGTGATGGTCTTGTTCCAGTCCTTGGGCAGGTCCTTGAGGGTGAACTGGCCGTTGATGAAGTCACGCCGGTAGCCAGAAATGAACGACTGCTGATAGCCCGCCTCACCTTCGCTGAACGGGTAGCCGAGGCTGATCTCGCGGTCGTCCAGGGTGCCCTGGGCGAGGATGTAGACGTAACGGAAAACCATCTGCCCGTCACACGGCAGCGGCAGGCTGACGTCGTCGGGCAACGGCTTGGGGTTGTCCAGCTTGTCGCTGCCTTCATCCGCCCAGACAAGACTGGCCAGGCTCAGCGCCACGGCGGCGCCCAATAACTTATACATCACGGATTCCTTCACACGCCTGGATGCGCGCCACACGCCAGCCACCACAGGCCGCTGCCACGGCGCTGACGCCAAGCACAGCCACCAGGGCCAACAGGTAATGACGCACCAGCAGATGGCTGGCGTATTCGCCGGGCATCTGCGCAAATAAATAATTCAGGCCCGACTGCGCCAGGCCATACAGGCCGGCACTCAGCAGGGCCGCAAACGTGGCGCTGTAGAGCGCCTGCAACACCACGAACCACAACAGCGCAGCGGTCGACACCCCCAGCAGGCGCAACACCGACAGCTCCCGGCGCTTGCGCTCGACCGCCGCCAGGGCCCCGGCAGAAATCGCCGCGAACGCGCCGGCCAAGGCCAACCCGGCGATGATCCAGAACACGATCGACAGGTTGCGGCTCAACGATTGCACTTGTGCGATGGTCTGGGCCTGGGTCGACACCAACAGGTTGTGCGCCGCGAAATACTGGCGCAGCAGCTCCACGTCGCCGAGGCTGCGGGCGTACAGGCGAAAGGCCGGATAGACCCGTTGTCCGGCCACGCTCACCGCATCGCCGGGCCAGCCGAACGCGGGCACGGCGCGACCGTCGCGGTAGTCCTCGGCCGCTTCCAGCAAGGCCAGCGGCGCGAACAAACCGTCCCGGGCAAAGGCCTCCAGTGGCAGTACCTGCAGCACCTGGACCCGCGTGCGCTGCGCCTCACTGCGACCGGCCACCTGACGGCCGAAACTGGCCTGCAACCAATCGCCGGCCTTGGCCCCGAGCTTTTCGGCGGCGGTCTGGCTGAGCACCACTTGCTCCAACCCTTGCGGCACCGGCAAACGGTCTAGCAAGGGATCGCCGGCGGCGGTGGGAATCATCTCGACCGTGACGACCGAAGCCTCGCCACTCAGGTCCGCCGTGGCCGCGATCTGCCGGGTGCGCGGCAAGGCAAAGGCGACGTCGTTGCGCTGGCTCAGTTGTTCGACGAACTCAGCACTGAAACGACCGCCGCCCAAGGGAATGATTTCCCGAGTGGCGGGGTCGTTCTGCAAGCGTTCGGTGAGACTGGTGACGAGGCCGAATTTCAGGCCAAACAGCACCAGCAACGGCGCAACCACGGCCACCAGCGCCAATACCGAGCAGGCCGACAACCAGGCGTCGTTGCGGTAATCCTGCCAAGCCAGGGAGGCCACCAGTGCGCTGCGCATCAGTTGGCCTCCCCGAGGGTGGCGGTGACGCCGCCATCGGCGTCACGCCGGCAACTGATGCGCCGCACCTGCAAGCCGCTGGCACGGGCCAGTGCTTCGTCGTGGGTGGCGACGACGCAGCACACGCGCTGTTCACGGGCCTGGGCCACCAGCAACTGCATGACGCGCTCGGCGTTCAACGGGTCGAGGGCGGCGGTCGGCTCATCGGCCAGCAGCAGGCGCGGTCCATGGGCCAGGGCCCGGGCGCAACTGACGCGCTGGCGCTGGCCGACGGACAAGTCTGCCGGTTTTTTTGCCAGTTGATCGGCAATGTCCAACTGTCCCGCCAGGCGCATCACGCTGCCGTCATCCTTCAAGCCAAGCAGTTTGCGCGACAACTCGATGTTGCCGCGCACATCCAGAAATCCCAGCAAGCCGCCGGTTTGCAGAACATAACCCAGGTGACGACTGCGCAGCTCGGCCAAGGTGTCCTGTTGCGACGCGCGCCACAATTTGGCGATGTCGACCGGCGTGTGGGCGGGCGCAAAGTCGAACTGCCCGGCCTGGTCCGGCGCCAACACCAGCGCCAGCAGGTCGAGCAAGGTGCTCTTGCCGCAGCCGCTGGGGCCGACCACCGCCAGTTGTTCACCGCCACGCAATTGCAGCCGTGGAATCACCAGGCTGTAGCGTTGGCTGCCGGTGCCCCGGCTCTTGTGCACGGCGTTCAGGTTCAGCATCACGGCAGCGTCGACAACGGAACGCGGTACAGGGCGTCACCCGGCTCGGCGTCGCCGAAGCGCACCCAGTTCGCCAGGTCATTGTGGAAGGTTTCGTAGAGGCGGATTTTCGAATCCAACTCGTCGATGAAGTCTTCCTGCTCGGCCACGCTCAACGACAACCACAAGTCCTGGGTCATGTTCAGCGACTTGCTGCGGTACGGCAGCCCTTCGAGGTACTCACCCAGAATCCCGCCGTCGGCCAGGTTGCCGCCCTTGCGCAAGGCCGACGGGTCGCGGCTCATGTAGGCACTGGCGCTGGCGATTTCCTGGAAGAAATCCTTGGGCGAACTCTGGGTCTTGCGGGCCGCGTCGACGATCAGTTTCAGCGACTGTTGCAGGTCGTTGAGTTGCAGCTTGGTCAGCATCACACAGACCTGGAACGCCGGCAGCGCCGGGTTGGTCAGGTCGCGGTCGGCGGTCCAGGCGCTGACCAGTTGTGGTGCCTGGCTGGCGGTCTTGCGACCCAGGAAGTCCATGTGCATCGCGTAGCCGACCGCTGCCGATTTGTCGGCCACGCTCGGCGCCGCGCCCAGCATCGGCACGCTTTGCGCCTTGTTGCTACGCACCTGGTGGACCAGGTCGGCGAACACCGAACCGATCTCGTCGACGCGCTCGCCAAACTTGCGCACGTCGGCGCCCGGCACCGGGATGTACAGGTCGCCGATCTGCGGGTTGGCGTCGGCGGTCAGGGTGCGGTACTGGCTCTGGGCACCGGCATGGGTTTTCTTGCCGGCGTCGCTGAGCAGGTGCAGGGCGTAGATCTTGATCTGCTTGCCCAGCGCGGCCTGGCGCACTTCGGCCTCGTTCATCTGCGTGGCGGCCAGCGGGTCGTTCTTGCGCAGGGCGCCGGCGTCGGTGACCAGCAGGATCAGGCGTCCGCCGTAGCCGGACCAGTCCATGCCTTCGACGGCTTCCATCACGCCGGCAAACGCGTCTTCGTTGAACGAATGGCTCGACACCGTGGACGCCTTGACCTGCCGCGCCAGTTCCATGAAGCGTTGCGGGTCGCGACCCTGCTCCAGGGTGACGAGGGTCTTGGCGACGTACTCCAGGCCCGGGGTCTTCTTGGTGCTGTTGCGAAAACCCACCAGCCCGAAGCTGACACTGTCCAACTCGCCGCGCTCGGCGATGCGGCTTTGCAGCTCGTGGACCACATCGCGCACCTGGTCGATGTAGGGCTGCATGGACACCGTGGTGTCCACCACCAGCACCACCGCCGTGCGGAAGGCGTCGGCGTTGGCCGTCAGGATGGGGGCGTTGGTGGTGGCCTTGGGCGTGTCGCCCGGGTCGATGGAGGCCACGTTCAGCAATTGCACCGGCTGGCCGTTGTCGTCGAGGCTCTCGCGGGCATCGAAGATCGGCAACAGGTAGAACTGGCTCTGCGGTACGGCGCTGGCCGCCGGCTCCAGGGCCAGCACTTGCTGGTTGTCCTGTGGGCTCTGCTGGGCCTTGAGCAGCACGTTCTTGGCGCTCGAAGGGTTCGCCAGCAGTTTTTCCACATCGCCGGGCTGACGCAGGAACATGACCGGCGCACGACCGGAACGCTCGGTGAACTTGAGCACCAGGCTTTGTTTCCAGTCGCTGACCTGGGCGGCCGGCAACCAGCCGTCGCTGCGGCCGTCGGTGGCCGCGCCGACCCGCACCCATGGGCTGCCATCGACGTCTTTGCGCTGATAGACATAGAGCACAGAAAACGCCGGCAGTGCCTTGTCCGGGGCCGCGCCCGGCGCATCGGCCAGTTTCGCTCCCGGTTTGCTGAGCACGCGCTGGAACAAGGTTTTCTTGCCGGCCATCAGCAGCGGACGCTGGCCACCGTCGGCCTCGCTTGCCACGGGTGGTTGTACCGGTGGCGCCGCAGGCGGCTTGACCGGCGGTGCTTCAGGCGTCTTGGTCGGCGTCGCCTCGGGAGGCTTCACCGTTGTCGTGTTGGCCACGGGCGGCTTCTCGGGTTTCCTGGCATCACCGGACATCCACCAATAACCGGCGCCGCCCAAGGCCAGCGCAACGGCCACGGCGACGCCCGCCAACGCGAACACCGGGGTCTTGCGCGGCGGTGTCGCGACAGGCCGTGGCGGCGGGCTCACGGGTGGCGGTGTCGGCTGGGGCCGGGCTTGCGGTTGCGCAGGACCGCTCGGGATGTCGATGGACACCGGCGTCAAACCCGCCAGGTCCGCGCCTGCCGGTTTCGTCGAGACCGGCAACGGCAATGGGCGGATCAGCGTCGCTTCGGCCGATTCCTGCGGCAAGTTATCCAGCGCCCGCAGCAACGCCGCTGCGTCGGGGAAGCGCTCCGCCGGATCCTTGGCCAGCAGCTTGCGCAGCACTTCCTGATAACGGCCGTGGTGCACCGGCAGTTCCGGCAGCGGTTCGGTCAGGTGCGCCAGGGCCGTGGACAGCGCGTCGCTGCCGGTGTACGGCAGCTTGCCGACGAGGATTTCATAGAGCACCACGCCCAGGGCATACAGGTCGGCGCGCCCGTCGATGTCCTGTCCGCGGGCTTGTTCCGGACTCATGTAGCTGGGCGTACCGACGGCGAAGCCGGCCTGGGTGAACTGGGTGCGGTCGTCCAAAGACTTGGCGATGCCAAAGTCCGACAGCACCGCCGTGCCATCGGCGCGGAACAGGATGTTGGCCGGTTTCACGTCGCGGTGCACCAGGCCCAGGCCGTGGGCATAACCCAGGGCCGAGGCGATCTGGCGGATGTAGATCAGGCCTTGCTCCGGCGTCAGGCCCTCGGCGATGCGCTCCTTGAGCGTGCCGTTGGGCAGGTACTCCATCGCCATGTAATACAGCTCACCGACGTTGCCGATGTCGTGGATGGTGACGGTGTGCGGGTGCGACAGGCGCGCCAGGGTCTTGCCTTCACGCAGGAAGCGCTCGCAGAACGTCGGGTCGGCCGCCAGCGCCGCCGCCATGACCTTCAACGCCACCTTACGCTCCAGCGAACGCTGGGTCGCCAGGTAGACACTGGCCATCGCGCCTTCGCCGATGGCCCCTTCGATGTCGTAGCCGGGAATCTGGATGTTCAGGGTGAGGCTCATGACGGCACCTTCACGACCACCACGGTGATGTTGTCCGGCGCGCCGCGCATCAGGCCCAGGGACACCAGGCTGCTGGCGATTTCGCCGGGTTCGTCGTGGTTCAGCACTTCGCGGATTTCGTCATCCTCGACGGTCTTGGTCAGCCCGTCGCTGCACAGCAAATAGCTGTCGCCCGGCACCAGCAGCAGCTCCACCGTCGACAGGTTCAATTGCGCCTCGACACCGATGGCGCGGGTGACGATATTCGCCCGTGGGTGCACCCGCGCCTCGGCTTCGCTGAGCAGGCCGCTGTCCTGCAAGTCCTGGACGTAGCTGTGGTCACGGGAGATGCCTTCGAGCACGCCGTCGCGCAGGCGGTACAAGCGGCTGTCACCGGCCCACAGGCACATGCCACGCAAGTCGCGCGTGGCCAGGACCACCACGGTGCTGCCCATCATGGTCACGCCACGGTTGGCGGTTTCCTCGCGCACGGCGGCGTTGACCCGCAGCAGGTCGCTTTGCAGCGCCGCGACGTATTCGTCAAGCGAGCGCCCCAGGGCAATGCTGCGCAGGCTGTCGACGATCAAGCTGCTGACGTAGTCGCCCGCCGCGTGCCCGCCCATGCCA
This sequence comes from Pseudomonas sp. FG6, assembly GCF_057809015.1. NCBI lineage: Bacteria > Pseudomonadati > Pseudomonadota > Gammaproteobacteria > Pseudomonadales > Pseudomonadaceae > Pseudomonas > Pseudomonas sp. FG6. Next base: position 18,679 of record NZ_JBMDJD010000025.1, on the reverse strand, counting down.
TCGGCGACGACCCACAAACCGTTTTCCGGCAGATCCAGGCAAGCGTCTTCGTTGACCTGGCGGACCATGCCGACGTGGCTCTTGCTTGCCGACTTGAATGCTTTCCCAGCGCTTGGACGCATCTACACCACACCTTCTTGGCCGAGCAAAAATTGCGCAAAATCCGCCGCCGCCGGCAACCCCTGGCAGCGCATCAAACCAGGAGCGATCCGCTCCGAACCCTGGCCCCACCACAGGCTCATGCCTTCGCAGGCCGACTCGGCCAAAGCGCTCATGCGCTGCTGCGGGTCAGTGGCATCGAAGCGGTGCAGGCTGGCGAACCGGCCGCTCGGGGTGCGCGGCACGGCCGTCGGGCTGCCGAGGCTTTCCAGCTCTGCACCGAAGGCCTCGAAACTGGCCTCCACATTCAAGGTGCTCAACAGCAGGTTTTCCACCCGCTCGAACCAATCATCCGCGCCGCCGACCACCGAGGCCGGGTCCGCGTCGGGCTCCAGCAACACCGCCACGGTCAACGGAAAATAGCGCCCGACCCGGTCGATGCTCGGCATTACCACGCCCACGGCAGCGTCCGGCCCGCACACGCCCGGCGCCACCAAAAAGCGCCACAACGGGCTGACCAGGTAGGCATCCAGCCAACGCTCGCCGAGACTGGCCTGGCTGGCGAGCAAACCCGCCGCCAGCCAGGAATCCCAAGGACCGATAAAGCTCTGGGGCAAGCCACGGCTGACGAAGTCCCCGCGACTGGCCAACTTTCCATAGAAACCCGCTGTACTCATAGCCGCTCCGGCAAGCTGAAGCCGCTGAGCACCCGGCTCTTGAACGGGTTGAAGGCGCTGTTGGCCCGCAGCTCGTAAGAGGCACTGGCGTTGTCGACCCGCAACCGCAGGTTGAAGCGGTCCGGCGAATTGCCGGCGGTCAGGTCCGATTGTTCCAGCAGCCGGAACCAGGCCCACGGGCCGTCGAGGGTGATTCCGGAACGGCCGCTGGACGACGGCGGCATGATCGAGATCCGCACCACGCCGATGCTGCCGGGGTTCGGCCATTGCATGGCGGTCGGCCGGCTCGGGCCGTGGTCGTAGCTCAGTTGCTGGCCGTCGAGGTCGAGCAGAAACTGGGTGATAGTCGAGTCCATCGCTACCGGCTTGAGTTCGAAACGCACCATCGGCTGGGTGCCACCGGAACGGAAGAACGCATCGCGGATGGAGGCCGCGCGCTGGAAGGTCTGCAACACGCCCGGGGCGATGCCGAGTTTCTGCGCCGCGCCCGGCTGCCAACGCCAGGTCGGAGTCGAGGTATCGACGTAAGGCTGCAGGTACTTGCGGAAGTAGTTGTCCATCACCCCGCCGACGCCGAAGAACTGACCGAAGTCATCCAGGGTCGCGTCCCGCGCACTGCCCGGCGACATCGGGTAGCGCCCGGCCAGGGACTGGCGATAGATGTTCACCACTTCGCTGGTCCAGGCGGCGTTCAGTTGGTTGCGCACCCCGCCCATCATGGTATTGGTGGTGGAATTGACCACCGACTTGACCAGGCCCTGCACCAGCGGCGGCTGGCGTTCGGCGTTGAGGCTGACACGGGTAGCGGCGGCGCTCGCCTGGTTCTTGGCTTCGCCCAGCAAGGCATCGCCGCTGGCGCCGACCATGGCGCTGACCTGCACGTACAAGGCGTTCATGTCCGACAGCAGGCCGTCGATGGCCGCCGGTTCGCCTTCGTTTTTATTGACGATGCTGTTGAGCTCGGCGAAGTGCGCGGTGATCGGGTCATCGCTGGCCGCCGGGGCGTTCGGTGTTGCCTGTTCCTGGCCGAGCAGGCTGCCCAGGCGTTCCTTGAGCTTATCCACACCGCCTTCCACTGGCGCGCCTTGAGCGGCCAGCAGGCGTTCGTCCTGTTGCAGGTCGGTTTCCTTGGCCACGGCCACCAGCAGTTTTTTCAACGGCGAGGTCGGTCCGGAAAGCACCCGCAGCACGTCGGCGGCCTGGGCCACGCTGGTGATCGGCACGAAGTCGATGTCGGCCAGCAGGGCGTCCCATTGGCGCTGGTAGTCCTGGAAATACAGGCGGCGCACGTCGGCGGCTAGGCTGGCGACGTTCTGTTGATCGGCCTGTTCGTGGCCCAGCACCCATTGCTCTTCGGCCAGGGTGCCGGTCTGGCTCAGGCTGGTGAGCAAGAAGCCCTGACGGTAGCCCTTGACGGTGAAGAAGCCGCTCAGCGGCTCGCCCAATGGCTTGCCACTCTTGCGGCTGAACACCAGTGCGGCGTCACGCCCGGCGGCTTCGTTGATGCGGAAATCCGGGATGCCTTCGGGCAGCTTCTGGCGCTTGATGCGGTCATAGACCCGCTGGGCCACCGGCAGTTGTTGCAGCTGGCGGCGCAGGTCTTCGACCAGGCGCGGATCGAGGCGCGCGGTTGGTGGACGCCGTTCGAACAACGCCTGCAAGTGCTCGTTCAAGGCCATGCGCTGCTCGGCCGGCAGGTCGCGCGGCAAGGTGCGATCCCAATCCAGGGCAATCCAGGCCTTGATGAAGTCGGGGTCGTAGTGCTCGTTGTCGGCGAGCATCAGGTAAGCCTTCAAGCCTTCGTAGAGGAAGTCCGAGTTGCCGCCGCTGTGCAGTTGCTCTTCGATGCGCGTGAGCAAGCGTGGCGCGAACACGGCGATCAGCAACTTGCGATAGACGCTGGCGGACTCGGCTTCGAGCATGTCGCCCTGGTACAGGCCCAGGCCTTCGGCCCAGCTCGGCGCATCACCGGCCAAGTGCTTGACCGCGTTGAGCAGCGGCAGCACGGCGAGCACGTCGCGTTGCGCCGGGCTGAGGTTCTGCACGGTCTGGCCCAATGGCGCGACCTTCTGGTCGACCTGGGCGATGTACGCCTGGTTGGCGCGATAGCTGACCCACCACAACGTGCTGACCACCAGCACCAACAGAACGGTGGAGGCCAGCACACCCCGGGCGATCCACTTGCGCCGACGCTCGACCTTCGGGTCGACGCCCACCAGGCCGCGCTCGGCGAAAGCCACCGCGCTGAACAGTTTTTCGATGAAGTAGCTGCGCCCGGTGCCGGTCTGGCGTGCCAGGTGCTGGCGGTCCAGGTTCATGCTTTGGGCCATGGCGCCGATCAGGCGGTCGATCGGGCTGCCTTCCTGGGTGCCGCTGGTGAAATACACACCGCGCAGCAACACGCGCTCTTCGAAGGCGTTGGGCTTGAACACGCCTTCGAGGAAGCTTTGCAGGCAATCCTTCAGGGCGCCGAACTGCTGCGGGAAGCCGTAGATCAGGTCACGCCGCGCCGGGTCGCGCTCTTGCTGCAAGCGTTCCACCAAACGGTCGTTGAGGCGCTGCTCAAGGCCGGCGAACTCGCTTTGCAGGTGCGCCAGCGGGCTGTCAGTGCTCTTGCCGTCGTCCAGGGCAAACGTCATGCCCCAGACCTGGGCGCGTTCTTCCTTGCTCAGGGTGTCGAAGTACTCCATGAACCCGGGCACCAGGTCGAGCTTGGTCAGCATCAGGTAGACCGGGAAGCGCACGCCCAATTGGGTGTACAACTCCTGGATGCGCAAGCGGATCGCCGCGGCATGGGCGGCACGCTCGGCATCGCTGCCCAGCAGCAGGTCGGACAGGCTGATGGCGATGAACGCACCGTCGATCGGACGGCGAGCCCGTTGTTTTTTCAACAGGCCCAGGAAGCCTAGCCACGCCGCCTTGTCCACGGTCGCGTCGCTGTCCTGGGTGGTGTAGCGGCCAGCGGTGTCGAGCAGGACCGCCTCGTCGGTGAACCACCAATCGCAATTGCGCGTACCGCCCACGCCACGCACCGCGCCGGCGCCCAGTTGCGCGGCCAGCGGGAAATGCAGCCCGGAATTGACCAGCGCGGTGGTCTTGCCCGAACCCGGCGGGCCGATGATCACGTACCACGGAAGTTCGTAGAGGTTACGACGCTCGTCGCCGCCCAGCTTGGCTTTCTTGAGCAGGGCCAGGGCTTCGTCCATGCGTTGGCGCAGGGTTTCGAGTTCTTCGGCCGTGGCGATGCTGCTCGGGTCGGGCGGAGTTTGCGCGGCCAGGCTGCGCATCACTTCGGCGGCCTGGCGGCGGGCCTGGATGATGCGCAACACCCGGTAGGCGATCCACACCGCGAACACCAGGATGATCAGCGCCCAGCGGCGACCTTCGGGCACCAGCCATTCCAGCAGCGGGCCGACGAACCAGATGATCAGGCTGAGGGCGATCAGCCCCAGCACCGGGATGACCCAGCGGATCATAAAACTGAAAAAAGCCTTCACTCGACTCCCTCCGCCAATACTGTGATTTCAACCCGACGGTTGCGCGCACGTCCTTCTGTCGTGGCGTTGGAAGCCAGCGGCTCGGTGTCGCTGCGGCCTTCGGCGCTGAAGCGCTCGGGCTGGCCGGTCTTGGCCGAGAGGATTTGCAGCACCGACTGCGCCCGCGCCTCGGACAACGCCCAGTTGGACGGGAATCTGAGGGTGGCGATCGGCCGATTGTCGCTGTGACCGGTCACCAGCACCTGGCCCTTGACCCGGCGAACGGCGTCGGCGATGCGCAGCATCAGCGGCTCGAAATCGTCCTTGATGCTGGCGCTGCCGGAGGAGAACAGTTCGTCGCCACGGATGGTCACCACCGAGCGATCCACGGCGTCTTCCACCGCCACCCGACCGGCCTTGATCTCATCGGCCAAAAAGCCGGCCAGGCGGGGACGCTCGACGACTTTGGGCTGGACCACCGGGCGGTCGATGGTTTGCACCGGGATCTCGCCCAAAAAGTGAATGTTCTTGAACACCGGCTCGGCATCGGACGCCAGTTTCATCCGCAGGCCGAACAGCAACGCCAACAGCAGCGCGGCACCGATGGCCACGGCGATCCACGGCGGCATGAATTGGGCGAGGCGATCACGGGCCACGGTGACCCCACGCCAGTGTGGCGACAGTTCACGCTCATACTCGCCACGGGCGCTGCGGATCACCGCGCTGGTGCGCTCGCGCAACGCTTCCAACTGGCTGCGACCGTCGTTCATCACCCGGTAGCGCCCTTCGAAACCCAGGCACATGCACAGGTACAAAAGCTCCAGCAGGTACAGGCGCTCGCGAGGGCTTTGCAGGCAGTGTTCCAGCAGCTGGAACACTTTCTCGCCACCCCAGGCTTCGTTGTGCACGGTGATCAACAGGCTCTGCTTGCCCCAATCACTGGTGCCGCCCCACGGGGTGCTCAGCACGGCTTCGTCCAGGGCGGTGCACAAGGCATAGCGCGCCAGCAGCACATCGTTGCGCACCACGCCGGCGGCCTCGGCACGCTCTTCGAACTGACGCAGGTAGGCCAACAGTTGCGCGCGCAGGCTGGCCGGTGCCGGATGGGCGATGGTGCTGCGCAGGCGTGTGAGCAGGGCCAACAGCGGGCCGGCAGCGCTTTCCAGCGGGTTGAGGCCCTGGGCCTTGCCGGTCAGGACCGGCGCCGCCGGCATCGACAGCGGCGCCGATGCCGGCGCCGGCTGCTGGGGACGTCCCGGATCCGGACGGAACGGGTCCTGGCGCAAAGGGTCCGCGCCACGGCCACCGGGCGTCGGCATGAACTGGGTACGATCGTCGTTGCTCATCGCGGTTTATCCTCGAATCGCCCAGAAGGCCAGGTTCAGCCCAGGGAACTGGCCGGCGATGTGGAACGCAAAACCGCCGGAGTTGCTCAACTGCTGCCAGTGATCGCTGCCCCGGTCGAGTTCGTAGTAAGTGGAACCGGCGTGGTACGGCAGTTGCCGCGGCGCCACCGGCAACGGCAGCAGGCCGATGCCCGGCAGTTGCAGGTTGACCAGGTCGCGAATGTGCTCCACCGAGCCGACCTTGCTCTGCTGGCCGAAGCGGCCGCGCAGGGTCTCGGCGGGGACATCGGCGCGCACCACCAAAATGAAACTGGCGCTGTCGAGCAAGGTCTTGTCGGCCAGCATCGCCACGTGGATACCGTAGGCTTTCTCGACAATCGGAATCGGCGTGGCCTTGCTGTCGATCAGCATCGACAGGGCTTCACGCAAGGCCTGCATCACCGGCGCGTAGCTCAGCGCCAGGTCATCGTGCTGATATTGCGGATAAGGTTGCGGTCGTCGTCCGGAGGCGGTGAATGTGGAGAACTCCCCGGCCAGGCTCACCAGCTCGCTGTAGAAACGTTCGGGGTGCAACGGGCTCAACTGGCTCAGGTGCTGGATCAGCGGCTGGGCACGGTTGACCAGTTGCAGCAGCATGAAATCGGCGATCTCCGAGGCGCCACCGGCACCGGACGCCACCACCCGCCCGGCCAAGGCTTCACCGCGCTGATGGAGCAGGCCCAGCAGTTCGCTGCGAAACGCCGCCAGCGGCTTGGAAGCGGCCACGTCCAGCAGCGGTGGGATGTACGCATCATCGAGCACCAGGGCGCGGTCGGCGCGCTTTTCCTTGATGCGCACCACACCGACGGCAGCGTAGTCGCCGATGCCGTCCTGTTCGGTCAACAAGCGCAGCGCCCGGGCGCCCAGGGCCACCGGTGCGCGGTTTTCGAACGGTGCGTTGTCGTCGCGGACCTCGCTCACCTGACTCACGTAGCGTGCAGCGCCCAGCTCTTCGCCTTCGTCGACGGTGTCCCGTGCGCCGGCGCGCTTGAGCGGCAGGGCCAGGTACACCAGGCCGTCGCGCAGGTTGTCGTCGACGTTCAGTGGCGTTGGCGCGACGTCATCCTGGGGAATGTTGAAAGGCGTGCCGTCGGGCAACAGGCCGCGCGCCGAGATGATCGCCAGCTTGCCCTGGGCCAGCAGGCCCTGGTCGATCAGCAGTTCGCAGAACCCCCAGGCACCGGCCGACAGCGGACGGCTGCGGGCATCGATGAGGTTTTCCAGGTAACGGTCATGCTGTTGGAAGTGCTGCGTTCCAATGAACATGCCTTCCGACCAGACCACGCGATTGTTCCAGGACATGGGGGCTCCGATTGCTTATTGGGCTGGGCTGGTTGGGAGAACGACGACGTCGCTGCGCACGGCGCGCACGTCGAGGCTGATCTGGTATTCGGTGTATTGACGCGCCGGGACATTCATCACCGTGCGCCACAGCGACCGATCCAGCTCGCGATAACCCACCAGTATTCCGATATGACGAGTGGCCGGGTCGAGGTCGCGTTGCAAGCTCAACTGCTGGCCGGGCTGGACCAGCACTTCGTCCTGGTCCAGCAGGTCGGCGCCGAGGGTCGCCTGGGCCCGTTCGGCCAAGGCGAAATAGTCGGCGCGGCCAAAGGTGGCGGCGTTCTTCAATTCGAAAATACGCACCCGGACCGGTGCCGGCTGGCCAGTGGCGCCGAGGTTGAGACCGGCAATGGCATGGAAATGCAGCTCGACGGCGGCGGTATCGGCCTCAGCCTCTTCGGGCTGGGGTTGGGCCGTGTCCTTGGCACACGCCGTCAGCAGAAGCGCGGTGGCGACTGCGAGTAAAAACCTGTGAATCATCCTGCGTCCTCAATGACGTTTTGAGCTATCCGTTGTTTGCTATCGAAAGGTTAGAACGAAGCCGATCAGCGGCGTCGCTGTCGCGTGCTGTGTTCTTCGTAGGCACGGCTGAATTCACGTCCGAACAGGTCCTGGAAATCCTCCTGGGCTTCGCGGGAAATGTTGCTGTAGAGCTCGGTGAACTGCTGCCAGTACTGGGCCTGTCGCGAGCCGCCGAAAATACCCGACAACCCACCAGGCTTGGCCATGCGCTCTTCCAGTTGCGACGGCTCGAAGCGCGCCAGCAAATGCTTGATCGCGGCCTCCACGCCAGCCATCACCGCCAGTTGATGAGCGCGCAGGTCGTCGAAGCTGTCGCGCACCGCCGCGTCCGGGGCCATGAACGCCTGGTTGCCATGGCGCAACAGCAGCAACAGGGCTTCGTCGACGTTGGGGGCGAACTTCAGCGGGTTGTTTTCCACCGGCTGGATCATCGTCTGCTGGATGCGGAATTCGCCCTTGAGGCTGCTGCGGGCACGCAGCACATCGATCAGGCCTTCGACCATCAGCCGATAACTGCGCCCGATGCTCTCCATCTGCGCCTCGGCCTGGGCCTTGTCCAGGCGCAACTGGTCAAGCCCGGCGCCGCGCAGGAAGGCCTGCAGCAGGTCGGGCTGGGAAGCGTCCACCGGATTGGGGGCGGTGACCGGAGGTGGCGCCGGGGCTGCCACTGGCGTGATAACCGGGGTGACAGCCGGAGGCGCAACCGGGGCTTCGACGCGGGTCACCGGCGCCTCGCGCAGCGGAGCCGCTTCGAAGGGGAATGGAGTCGCTTCGAAGGGAGCGGCTTCAAAGGGAGCGGATTCGAGCGGCGCCGGTTCGACATCGGGAATGGGTGGCAGCGCCGTCGCGACCGGCTCGATGACAGGCGCTGGCGCGACGGGCAGGGGCGTCACCGCCACGGGCGCGGGCTTGTCGCTGAACAGATCCCAGTCTTCCGGTATCACCGAGGCAGAAGGCATCGCCAGCGGCTCGGCCACCGACACAGGGCTTGGAATCGGCGCCGGACGCGGGATGGGCGTCGGCGGACGGAAATCATGTTGCTGGGCCGGAACGTGGTCAGGCTGGGTGGCCGGCGGAATGCTGCTGGGCGTCAGAAAGTCGAACAAGTCCGGCAGGGTGTCCATGGCCGAGCCGCCCTGGAAGTGCGCGGGTGGCGCCGCCGCGATCGACACCGGCGCTGGCGCACTGGCGCTCTGGCGCCCCATCAAGGCTTCGAAACTGCTGGGGGATTCGGCAAAGGGATTGCTGCCGGCAACCGGCAGGCTGAAATCGACGCGCGCCTGGATCTCGTAATCGCCGATACGGATCACTTCGCCGTCTTGCAGCGGCTCGCTGTTGCCTTTGCGCAAACGAACACCGGCCTTGACCAATTCCACACCGTTAGTGCTGTTATCGGTTAAGTAATAGCGCCCATCTTTGTATTGAATAACGCAATGTTTGCCCGACACCAGGCGCTCGGGATCCGGCAATACCCAGTCATTATCGGAATTACGGCCAATTGCCATCACTCCCTGGTCCATGGACTTCTCAGAACATTGGCCTGGGGTAATCTTGTGATAACTAGTGATAGTCAAACACAGCGGCATCTCGCCTCCTTGCTTAATACTTCGCGCGCGCGGGCGTGCACATTTGAGGACTCAAGTCCCTGGCCACCCACCGACAACCTTGCTAACCGCCGTGCTAAACGGCTTTTTGCCAGCATGAGGGCTGATCATAACCGGCTTGCATGACAAAAACCCCACGTCAGTGGCTGCTTCGACCGACGAGTCGGGCAGGCTGTTAAGCCCATCACAACTGTTACATGGGGGCTACACTGGTGAAATAGCTTACCTTGACAAGCCATAAGTACTACACCAAAAATGCACAACTTCTTGAATATAGATGATGGCACTTTAAGATCATTGCGCATCTAACGATGCCATTATCGTCAAGGAAACATGTGAAGTTTCATCCGGAACTTGCGTGTGAACTGCCCGACTTCTTCAGCGGGTGATAGGGAGATCGATCCAAGTGGATGTGCCTTTGCTGCTCGCCGCCGTTTCCGCGACCTCACCATGCGGTGAAGACCTGGAATATGACGCGGACTTCTTGCGCCTGGAGCGCGACTCCCGGGGTCAACCCGAGCGCAGCATGGGCGATTCGATCCTGCCTGCCGAACCGCCTGAATGGCGCAGCATCCAGCAGCAAAGCCTGGATCTGCTGCAACGCAGCAAAGACCTGCGCATCACCCATTTCCTGCTGCAAAGCTCCCTGGCCCTGGAAGGCATTCCCGGCCTCGCCCGTGTGCTCACGCTGATCAGCGAATTGCTCAAGCAATACTGGGCCGACCTACACCCGCGCCTGGACGCCGATGACGACAACGATCCCACCGTGCGCATCAATGCCCTGACCGGTCTGACCTCGGATGTCACCATTCGCCTGCTGCGCGAAAGCATCCTGGTGCGCTCGCGAACCTTCGGCCCAGTCAGCCTGCGCGCCGCCGCCAACGCCAGCGGCCTGCAGAATTTCGCCGACGAAAGCCTCGGCGCCGAACAGCTCACCGGAGCCCTGCTCGACAGCGATCCCGAACAGTTGGCCATCATTCGCGCCGCCCTGCTGGAAGCCCGCAGCGCCGCCGAAGCCATCGAGCAAGAGGTCAGCGACCAGGTCGGTTCCGCCCAGGGCGTAGACCTTGGCCCGCTCAAGCAACCGCTGAAGATGGCCCTGCAGATTCTCGGCCAGTTCGCCCCGCAGAGTGGCGACAGCACAGAGCCTGAGCCCGTCAATGACGATGGCGCCGCCGCGTTTGAGCACACCGCCGCGCCAAGTGCGCCGCGCGCCGCCCAGAACACCAGCAGCGGCGAGATCAGCAGCCGCGACGACGTGCTGCGCAGCCTGGACCGGATTCTCGCTTACTACACCCGTCACGAGCCCTCCAGCCCCCTGCCGGTGCTGTTGAACCGGGCCAAGAATCTGGTCAACGCCGATTTTGCAGCCATCGTGCGCAACCTGATTCCCGACGGTATGAGTCAATTTGAAAACCTGCGCGGCCCAGACAGCGAATAAAAAGCGAGCGGATCACGCAGTCACGTCATCGGTTTCGCCGATGACGCCAACACCGTCGCTCAAGCGACCAGGAGCAGCAACGTGGCGAAGCAAAGTTCTCAGAAATTCATCGCGCGCAACCGCGCGCCTCGAGTGCAGATCGAGTACGACGTCGAGCTCTACGGCGCCGAGAAAAAGGTCCAGTTGCCCTTCGTCATGGGGGTAATGGCCGACCTCGCCGGCAAGCCCGCCGAGCCTCTGGCACCCGTGGCCGATCGTAAGTTCCTCGAGATCGACGTCGACAATTTCGACTCGCGCCTCAAGGCCATGAAGCCGCGCGTAGCGTTCAATGTGCCGAACGAACTGACCGGCGAAGGCAACCTGAGCCTGGACCTGACCTTTGAAAGCATGGACGACTTCAGCCCGGCCGCCGTGGCTCGCAAAGTCGACTCGCTGAACAAACTGCTCGAGGCACGTACCCAGTTGGCCAACCTGCTGACCTACATGGACGGCAAGACCGGTGCCGAAGAAATCATCATGAAGGCGATCAAGGACCCAGCGCTGTTGCAGGCCCTGGCGAGCGCGCCGAAGCCAGCACAGGACCAATGATCATGACTGACAATACAGCCCGCGAAGGCTTGCAGAACCTGGGCGCGACCGAAGAAACCAGCGAGTTCGCTTCCCTGCTGCTGCAAGAGTTCAAGCCCAAGACCGAACGCGCCCGCGAAGCCGTCGAGACCGCCGTGCGTACCCTGGCCGAGCAGGCCCTGTCGCAGACCGACCTGGTGTCCAACGACGCCATCAAGTCGATCGAGTCGATCATCGCCGCCATCGACGCCAAGCTCACCGCCCAGGTCAACCAGGTCATCCACCACCCGGACTTCCAGCAGTTGGAAAGCGCTTGGCGTGGCCTGCACTACCTGGTCAACAACACCGAGACCGATGAGCAGCTCAAGATCCGCGTGCTCAACATCTCCAAGCCCGACCTGCACAAGACCCTGAAGAAATTCAAGGGCACCGCGTGGGACCAGAGCCCGATCTTCAAGAAGATGTACGAAGAAGAATACGGCCAGTTCGGCGGCGAGCCTTACGGCTGCCTGGTGGGCGACTACTACTTCGACCAGTCGCCTCCGGACGTGGAGCTGCTGGGCGAGCTGTCGAAAGTCTGCGCGGCCATGCACGCGCCGTTCATCTCTGCCGCTTCGCCGACAGTGATGGGCATGGGCTCGTGGCAGGAACTGTCCAACCCGCGCGACCTGACCAAGATCTTCACCACGCCGGAATACGCCGGCTGGCGTTCGCTGCGTGAATCGGAAGACTCGCGCTACATCGGCCTGACCATGCCGCGCTTCCTGGCGCGCCTGCCGTACGGCGCCAAGACCGACCCGGTGGAAGCCTTCGCCTTCGAAGAAAACACCGACGGTGCCGACAGCTCCAAGTACACCTGGGCCAACGCAGCCTACGCGATGGCCGTGAACATCAACCGTTCGTTCAAGCACTTCGGCTGGTGCTCGCGCATTCGCGGCGTTGAATCGGGCGGCGAAGTGGAAAACCTGCCGGCCCACACGTTCCCGACCGACGACGGTGGCGTGGACATGAAGTGCCCGACCGAGATCGCCATTTCGGACCGCCGTGAAGCGGAACTGGCGAAGAACGGTTTCATGCCGCTGCTGCACAAGAAGAACACCGACTTCGCCGCGTTCATCGGCGCCCAGTCATTGCAGAAACCGGCCGAATACGACGACCCGGACGCCACCGCCAACGCCAACCTGGCTGCGCGCCTGCCGTACCTGTTCGCCACCTGCCGTTTCGCCCATTACCTGAAGTGCATCGTGCGCGACAAGATCGGCTCCTTCAAAGAGAAGGACGAGATGCAGCGCTGGTTGCAGGACTGGATCCTCAACTACGTCGACGGCGACCCGGCGCACTCCACCGAGACCACCAAGGCCCAGCACCCACTGGCAGCGGCCGAGGTGATCGTCGAGGAAGTCGAAGGCAACCCGGGGTATTACAACTCCAAGTTCTTCCTGCGCCCACACTATCAGCTCGAAGGGCTGACCGTGTCGCTGCGCCTGGTATCGAAACTGCCTTCGGCCAAGGGCGCGTAAGCAGAGGTTGAAATGGGGCTTCCCTGTGACGCCCCTTGTGGCGAGGGCGCTTGCTCCCGCTGGGACGGTCCGACGCCTCGGGCGCAGCGACCCCTTCTTGTGGGCGCTACGCACCCAAGCGGGAGCAAGCGCCCTCGCCACAGGGGTATTCCAAGGGGATACCCAGTGAGTTGAAGAACACTGCTGTACACGAATTTCGCAAGGTCGGCGTCAACCAAACAACGTGGTAGAGACCACACAGGGAGAAAACATGGCTGTTGATATTTTCATCAAGATCGGCGACATCAAGGGCGAGTCCATGGACAAGGCCCACAAGGACGAGATCGACGTCCTGAACTGGAGCTGGGGCATGTCCCAATCCGGCAACATGCACGTGGGCAGCGGCGGCGGTGCCGGCAAGGTCAACGTCCAGGACCTGTCGCTGACCAAGTACGTCGACAAGGCATCCCCGAACCTGATGATGCACTGCGCCAGCGGCAAGCACATCGACAAGGTCAAGCTGACCGTGCGCAAGGCCGGCGGCGAAAGCCAGGTCGAGTACATGATCATCAACCTGGAAGAAGTGCTGATCACCTCCCTGAGCACTGGCGGCTCGGGCAGCGATGATCGCCTGACCGAAAACGTCACCCTGAACTTCGCCAAGGTGCTGGTGGACTACCAGCCGCAGAAAGCCGACGGCACCAAGGAAGGCGGTCCGGTCAAGTTCGGCTGGAACATCCGTCAGAACGTTAAGGTGTAATCGAACACGCCCCCGGCGCCACGCGCCGGGGGTGTTTGGTGCTTGCTCGAATCCAATTCTTACCAGCGTGGTATCTGAGTCATGGCCAAGCCTGCGTTTATCAATTTGTGGAAAGCGTATTCCGATCTGCTGGCGACCTATCCCGACGCAAAACCCTGCGACGGGCCGTGGGCGAACCAGTGCGCTATCCGCATGAGCATCACGCTCAATACCGAACTGACCATCAAGGTCAACAAGTCCACCTACACCGAACCCAAGTGCGCGCACGAACACGCCCGGGGCGCCGAATCGCTGGCGAACTGGCTGTGGAAACATCACCTGGGGCAGCCATTGATTCTCGGCGGCAGTGCAGCAGAGCGCCGCAAGTTGATGGACAAGAAGGGGCTGATCTTCTTCAAGGATTGCTTCCAGCAAGTGGGCGAGTCTTCAGACAATCGTACCGGCGATCACATCGACCTTTGGAATCGTGGCCTGACCCTTGGCTATGACGACCCCGGCTATCGTTCACGAGCGATCTGGTTCTGGGAGCTCTTATGAGCAAGGTTCACTGCGCGATTTTGATTGGCGGCCTGTTATCGAGCCTGACCGCCTGCGCCGAGCATGCCGCGACGCCAACCACCCAGGCCGTTTTCCTAGGCCAACCACTCAGCTTGGTGGACGACCAGGGCCAATGCACGCTGGTCAAACCCGACCAGAGCCGCCTGAAGCTGGACATGGAATGGCCTTGCGGCTTCAGCCTGGATAAACAGCAAAAACTGCGCGTAGAAATGTTCAACAATATCCCCATATTTGCGGTCTGGCGCAGCGAACACATGCCGGCCCCCAGCCGCGATTGCCTGAGCAAAATGCAGGCTATTCGTCAGATGCCAGCAGGTTTTGAGGCAGGACCGGCCAGCCGATATGCGTCCTGCGGCTCCGGCGGAGACCAGAAAATGTACGTAGCACCCTTTACGTGGTAACCGAAATCGCCACCCGCGATCGCCTGCAACCGTCCCTGCTGGACCGGTTGACCGATGACGATCCGACCAACCCCAAGGAAAGCGCCGACAAGCGCGTGCTGTCGCTCACCCAGCTCAAAGCCTCGGTGCTGCGCGACCTGGCGTGGCTGCTCAACACCACCTCACTGCTCGACGCCGATGCCACACTGCACACAGCGGCGGGCACGTCGGTGGTGAATTTCGGGCTGCCGGCGCTAGCCGGCAACAGCGCGTCGAACGTCGACGTCCCGGCACTGGAGGCGTTGATCCACCAGGCCATCGCCACGTTCGAACCGCGCATCCTGCGTCATACCCTGCGGGTGCGCGCCCGCTCGACGGCGGAAATGAACCACAACGCCCTGAGCTTCGAGATCGAAGGCGACCTGTGGGCCCAGCCCGTACCGCTGCGCCTGATGCTGCAAACCGACCTGGACCTGGAAACCGGACACGTGCGAGTCGTCAATGCCGACCAGCGGAGGCGCCCATGAACCCGCGCCTGCTGGAGCTGTACAACCAGGAACTGCACCACGTGCGCGAAAGCGCGGCGGAGTTCGCCAAGGAATACCCCAAGATCGCCAGTCGGCTGACGTTGTCCGGCATGGACTGCGCCGACCCGTATGTCGAGCGCCTGCTCGAAGGCTTCGCCTACCTGACGGCGCGGGTGCAACTCAAGCTCGATGCCGAGTACCCGACCTTCACCCATAACCTGCTGGAAATCGCCTACCCCCATTACCTGGCGCCGACACCGTCGATGACCGTGGTGCAGTTGCAGGCCGACCCCGACGAAGGCTCGTTGAGCAGTGGCTTTGCGCTCCCGCGCGACACCGCCCTGCGCGCCGCGCTGGGGCGGGAAACCCAGACTTGTTGCGAGTACCGCACCGCGCACCCGGTGACGTTGTGGCCGCTGCAGGTCAGCCATGCCGAGTATTTCGGCAACCCGTCCACGGTGCTCGGGCGCCTGGCCGCCAGCGAGCCGAAGGCCAAGGCCGGCTTGCGCCTGACCCTGCGCACCGGCGCTGAACTGCCGTTCAACAGCCTGGCGCTGGACAACCTGCCGCTGTACCTCAGCGGCGCCGACGAACAGCCGTTCCGCCTCTACGAACAACTGCTGGGTAACGCCTGCGCGGTGTTTGCCCGCCAGCCCGGCGGCAACTGGGTCGAGCGCCTGCCCCAGGATGCCTTGCGTTCGCGGGGTTTCGACGACGCCGACGCCGCGCTGCCGGTGGTGTCGCGAGCCTTCCAGGGCTATCGCCTGCTGCAGGAATATTTCGCCCTGCCCCAGCGCTTCCTGTTTGTCGACTTCACCCAGCTCAGCCGTGCAGTCCAGCGCTGCGACGGCCAGGAGTTGGAGCTGATCGTGCTGTTCAACCGCCATGACCCGAGCCTGGAAGGCAGCGTCGGTACCGCGCAGTTCCTGCCGTTCTGCACCCCGGCCATCAACCTGTTTCCCAAGCGCCTGGACCGCATCCACTTGTCGGACCGGGTCAACGAACACCACGTCATCGCCGACCGTACCCGGCCGATGGATTTCGAGGTGCATTCGCTGACCGGCCTCAGCGGCCACGGCACAGGACCGGAACAACCCTTCCTGCCGTTCTATGCCGTACGCGATCCGTCGCGCTATGGCCGCGACCAGGCCTACTACACGGTGCGTCGCGAGCCGCGCGTGTTGTCCAGTGACCAGCGCCGCAACGGGCCGCGCTCGACCTATGTGGGCAGCGAAACCTTCGTCAGCCTGGTGGACAGCCGGCAGGCGCCCTATCGCCACGACTTGCGCCAACTGGGCGTGACGGCGTTGTGCACCAACCGCGACCTGCCGCTGTTCATGAACGTGGGCAGCGGCAAGACCGATTTCACCCTGGCCGACAGCGCGCCGGTCTCGGCCGTGCGTTGCGTGGCCGGGCCAAGCCGCCCGCGGGCCAGCCATGCCCACGATGCCAAGGCCTGGCGGCTGATCAGCCAGCTGTCGCTGAACTACCTGTCCCTCAGCGAACAGGGACAAGGCGCGGCCGCCCTGCGCGAGCTGTTGCGCCTGTATGGCGACAGCAACGACGCGGCGCTGCAATTGCAGATCGAAGGCCTGCGCGAGGTCAGCAGCAAAGCGTGTACCCGACGCCTGCCGATGCCCGGCCCGATCGTGTTCGGTCGTGGCCTGGAGATCACCCTGGAATTCGATGAGAACGCGTTTCGCGGCACCGGGGTGTTCCTGCTCGGCGCCGTGTTCGAGCGCTTCCTGGCACGCTACGTGTCGATCAACAGTTTTACCGAGACGGTGGTGCGCACCACCGAACGTGGCGAGATCATGCGATGGAAAGCCAAGCCCGGACGTCGTCCGACCCTGTGAGTACCCTGGAGGCGATGCACCAGGAACCCTGGGAATACGACTTCTTCCAGGCGTTGCGGCGTATCGAGTGCGAAACCCCCGAGCTGCCGCGCCTGGGCCATTCCCTGCGCCTGGCCGATGACCCGCTGCGCCTGGGACAGCAGGCCGAGTGCACCTTCGCCCCAGCGACCCTGGCCTCGGTGCAACCGGGGGTCGACGGTGCGCCGGCGCGCCTGGAGCAGTTTTTCTTCGGCCTCGGCGGTCCCAACGGCCCGATGCCGCTGCACATCACCGAGTACGTGCGCGAACGCCAGCGCAACAACGCCGACAGCACCAGCAAGCGCTTCCTCGACGTGTTCCACCATCGCCTGCTCAGCCTGTTCTACCGGGCCTGGGCCGAAGCACGGCCGACCGTCAGCCATGACCGCCCGGACGACGACTACTGGTCGGCGCGCCTGGCAGCATTCAGTGGCCGGGGCATGCCGAGTCTGCTCGACCAAGGCCTGATCCCCGACACGGCGAAGCTGCACTACAGCGGCCATTTGTCGGCACAGACCCGCTATCCGGACGGCTTGAAGGCGATCCTCAGCGAATACTTCGGCTTGCCGGTGGAGATCGAGGAATACGTCGGCCAATGGCTGGAGTTGCCCGAGCGCAGCCGCGTCGGCGTCAGCGCCCATCAGTTGGGCGTGGACTTCTGCCTGGGCCGCTACGTGTGGGATCGCCAGCACAAATTCCGCATTCGCCTGGGGCCACTCAAGCTCGTCGACTACATGGGCATGCTGCCCGGCAGCCAACCGTTCAACGAACTGGTGGCCTGGGTCGCCGAATACCTGGGCCATGAATTGGACTGGGACCTGAACCTGGTCCTGGAAAAACCCGAAGTCCCGGCGCTGCAACTCAACGGTCGCTTCCGCCTGGGGTTCAACACCTGGCTGGGGAAACCCGAGACAGATGCCAACGATTTAATCCTGGCCCGGCATTACGCCGAACAGGCCACCACCTCACAGACCTCAAGGAGCCATGAGCATGGGTGAAATCAGTCGCGCCGCGTTGTTCGGCAAACTCAACAGCGTGGCCTACAAAGCCATCGAAGCCGCCACCGTGTTCTGCAAGTTGCGCGGTAACCCTTATGTGGAACTGGCCCACTGGTTTCACCAGTTGCTGCAATTGCAGGACTCGGACCTGCACCGCATCATCCGCCAGTTCAACATCGAGCCGGCACGCCTGGCCCGCGACCTGACCGAAGCCCTGGACCGCCTGCCACGGGGTTCGACGTCGATCACCGACCTGTCGTCCCACGTGGAAGAAGCGGTGGAGCGTGGCTGGGTCTACGGCAGCCTGATGTTCGGCGAAAGCCAGGTGCGCACCGGTTACCTGGTGCTGGGTATTCTCAAGACCCCGAGCCTGCGCCACGCCCTGCTGGGGCTGTCGTCGGAGTTCGACAAGGTCAAGGTCGAAGCCCTGAGCGAACGTTTTGACGAATACGTCGGCGACTCGCCGGAAAATGCCCTGACCGCCAGCGACGGCTTCAACGCCGGTAGCGTGCCTGGCGAAGCCAGCGGCGCCATGGCCCCCAGCGCCATGGGCAAGCTGGAAGCACTCAAGCGCTTCACCGTCGACCTCACCGAACAGGCCCGCAGCGGCAAGCTCGACCCGATCGTGGGCCGCGACGAAGAGATCCGCCAACTGGTGGACATCCTCATGCGCCGCCGGCAGAACAACCCGATCCTCACCGGTGAAGCCGGCGTGGGCAAGACTGCGGTGGTCGAGGGCTTTGCCCTGCGCATCGTCGCCGGTGACGTGCCGCCATCGCTCAAGGACGTGGAACTGCGCAGCCTCGACGTCGGCCTGTTGCAGGCTGGCGCGAGCATGAAAGGCGAATTCGAACAGCGCCTGCGCCAGGTCATCGAAGACGTCCAGGCTTCGCCGAAACCGATCATCCTGTTCATCGACGAAGCCCACACCCTGGTCGGGGGGGGGGGGGGGGGGGGGGGGGGGGGGG
>NZ_JBMDJD010000024.1:0-92544 GCF_057809015.1 Pseudomonas sp. FG6 | reverse complement strand
AATGCAGGGGCCTGCTTCGCAGGCCAGCGGGAGCAAGCTCCCTCGCCACAGGGGGCCGGTTTTAGATTTAGTTTTTTGGGGGGTTGGAATGATGCCTTCGCGAGCAGGCTCGTCGAGTCCACTAGGGCCCTCCGACTCATAGCGATCGACCCATTTGTAGCCCGTCTTTCGGCTGATCTGATAGTCCTGGCACAGCCGGCTAAAGCTGTGCTTTCCAGACAGATAATCAGCGATGAACATCACTTTGAGGTCCATAGGTTTCAGCTCTTTCCAGGGCATGGTCCGATCCTCATGAAATCGACCATGCCAGTTAAAAACTGTTACCTATGTGCTTGAACTCTTTTGTTACCTATGTGGGTGAGTCATACCCCGCAAAGCGTTTTTGGTTACTTTTGGCTGGTCCGGCTCCCGGCTCTTCCAAAAGTGACCCGCTGTAAGAGCGGAACCGCCAGCCGCCGTGACCGAAGAAACGGATATACACACCCAAGCATCAAAAAAAAATGCCCGCATCTCACGACACGGGCATTTCCTCTAACCAGCCAGCACACTGCCTGGTTTCCATCCGATCTGCAGCGCCTTACTTCACCACTTTCAAACTCGGCCGCCCACTAGGACGCGGCGGCTCGTCATCAGGCGGCAACTCATCCTCCGCCTCGAACTCATCCTCACCGTCCAGCGGCGTCTCAAGCTCGAACACCATGCCCTGGCCGTTCTCCCGGGCATAAATCCCCAGGATCGCTGCAATAGGCACATACAACGTATGCGGCACGCCACCAAAGCGCCCTTCGAAACTGACCGCATCGTTGTCCATGTGCAAATGACGCACGGCAACCGGCGATACGTTCAGGACAATCTGTCCGTCATTGGCAAACCCCTGCGGCACCTGTACCGATGGATACTCGGCATTGACCAGCATGTGCGGGGTGCAATCGTTGTCCACAATCCACTCGTAGAGCGCGCGGACCAGATAAGGTCGACTGGAGTTCATAGCGGCTCCTTAAGCCTTAGCGCATGTCGCGTTCGACACCAGACAGACTCGCCTGGAAAGCCTCACGCGCAAATTGGCGCTCCATATAATCAAGCAACGGCTTGGCAGGCCGTGGCAGTTCGATACCCAGGATCGGCAAACGCCAGAGTATGGGCAATAGGCAGCAATCCACCAGACTTTGTTCCTCACTGAGAAAGAACGGCTTGTCGATGAACAGCGGCGATACGCCCGTCAGGCTCTCACGCAGCTCTTTACGCGCCACGACCCGGGCCGGTTCCTTAGTCTTAGGATCCAGGATCAGGTCCACCAACCCGCACCAGTCACGCTGGATGCGATGGATCAACAGACGACTGTTGGCGCGTGCGACAGGATACACCGGCAGCAAAGGCGGATGCGGGTAACGCTCATCCAGGTATTCCATCACCACGGTCGACTCCCACAATGCCAGGTCACGATCGACCAGCGTGGGCAGGCTGCCGTAAGGGTTTACCTCGATCAGCTTCGGCGGCTGACGCCCCGCTTCGACATAAATGATCTCGGCGCTGACACCCTTCTCTGCCAGTACGATGCGTACCCGGTGGGAATAGTGGTCGGCGGGGTCGGAGTAACAGGCCAACCGATTGGTCACGCCCATGGCGATCCTCCTCGCTTGTTGAAATTATCGAAAAACGGAAAAACGAGCGCGCCCAGAGGGCGTCTCCCGTAACACCTGGCGACCAGGCTCGTTACACTTTCAGAGACGCCCTTGGGCGCGCGCGATTAACAGCAACGGCTTACAGCTTTATCAATGCACGTCTTTCCAGTATTCACGCTTGAGCAGATAAGCGAATACGAAGAAGAACGCCAGGTACAGCAATACATAGGTGCCGATGCGCTGGTGTTCCAGCTTCACCGGGTTGGCCGAGTAGGCCAGGAAGGTCACCAGGTTCTTGACCTTCTCGTCGAACTGCTCTGGCGTCAGGCTGCCGGAATTCGGCAACACGGTCAGCTGATCGCAAGCCTCATGCGTCAAGGCGGTGCCGGTCAGCGGGTCGTATTGCTTCTTGCCGTGCTCGACGACTTGAATCTGTTTGCAACCTACCACCTGACGCCCCTGCAGGCCGACCAGGACGTTCGGCATGCCGACGTTCGGGAAGACCTTGTTGTTCACGCCCCATGGACGCGCAGGGTCTTCATAGAACGAACGCAGGTAGCCGTAGAGCCAGTCGGTACCGCGCACACGCGCCACCAGGGTCAGGTCGGGCGGCGCAGCGCCGAACCAGGTCTTGGCGTCTGCCGGCTGCATGCCGGAATTCATGTGGTCGCCGATTTTTGCACCGGTGAATATCAAATGACTCTGCATGAGATCCGGCGGGATACCCAAATCGTTGGCTACACGCTCATAGCGTTGATACTTCGCGCTATGGCAGCCCATGCAGTAGTTAGCAAACGTCCGCGCACCATCTTGCATCGCGGCCTTGTCAGCAACGTCAATTTCAACCTTTTCAAGCTCAGGCTCGAGCGTGTTGGCAAAAGACACAGCAGGAAGCACAGCCAGAATCAAAACTGCAAATAACTTTTTCATCAGCCAGTCACCCTTTCCGGAACCGGTTTGGTCTTCTCGAGCCTGGTGTAGAACGGCATCAGAATGAAGTAAGCGAAATACAGGAAGGTGCACACTTGCGACAGCAGCGTACGCTCCGGTGTTGGTGCCAATACACCCAGCACGCCCAGGATCATGAACGCGATGCAGAACACCACGAGCCAGATCTTGCTCAGCCAGCCTTTGTAGCGCATCGACTTGACCGGACTGCGGTCCAGCCACGGCAGCACGAACAGCACGGCGATGGCGGCGCCCATGGCGACGACACCCAGCAGCTTGTCCGGAACCGCCCGCAGGATCGCGTAGAACGGTGTGAAGTACCAGACTGGCGCAATGTGCGCAGGTGTCTTGAAGGCGTTCGCCGGCTCGAAGTTCGGCTTCTCGAGGAAGTAGCCGCCCATTTCAGGGAAGAAGAACACGATCGAGCAGAAGATGAACAGGAAGACCACCACGCCGACGATGTCTTTCACGGTGTAGTACGGGTGGAAGGCGATGCCATCCAGCGGTATGCCGTTCTCGTCCTTGTGCTTCTTGATGTCCACGCCATCGGGGTTGTTCGAGCCGACTTCGTGCAGCGCCAGGATGTGCAGCACCACCAGGCCGAGAATGACGATCGGCAGGGCCACCACGTGCAGGGCGAAGAAGCGGTTCAGGGTAATGCCCGAGATCAGGTAGTCACCACGGATCCACTGGGTCAGGTCGTTACCGATGACCGGGATCGCACCGAACAGCGAGATGATCACCTGGGCACCCCAGTAGGACATCTGGCCCCAAGGCAGCAGGTAGCCCATGAAGGCCTCGGCCATCAGCGCCAGGTAGATCAGCATGCCGAAGACCCATACCAGCTCACGTGGCTTCTGGTACGAACCGTAGAGCAGGCCACGGAACATGTGCAGGTAGACCACGATGAAGAACGCCGAAGCGCCGGTGGAGTGCAGCAGGCGCAGGATCGAGCCGTACTCGACGTCGCGCATGATGTATTCGACGGAAGCAAACGCTTCTTCCGCCGACGGGGTGTAGCTCATGGTCAGCCAGACACCGGTAACGATCTGGTTGACCAGAACGAGCAGCGCCAGGGAGCCAAAGAAGTAGAAGAAGTTGAAGTTCTTCGGAGCGTAATACTTACTGAGATGGTCTTCCCACATTTTGGTCGCGGGAAAGCGCGCATCAACCCAATCCATGAATTTGCTCATCACGCTTTCTCCGTATCGACGCCGATGACAATGATGTCGTCGGTCTCATAGGAATGCGGGGGAACTGGCAGGTTCAGAGGCGCAGGTTGCGACTTGTAGACGCGACCCGCCAGGTCGTAGTGGGAGCCGTGGCAAGGGCAGAAATAACCACCGACCCAGTCCTTGCCCAAGTCGGCAGGCGCCACTTCAGGACGGAACGTTGGCGAGCAACCCAGGTGCGTACAGATCCCGATCAACAGCAGGACTTCCGGCTTGATCGAACGCGTTTCAGGATTGACGTATTCCGGTTGGACCGAGTTCTTGGAGGAAGGGTCGGACAGCTGACCCTCGATCTTCTTCAGATTCCCCAGGATTTCCTCGGTACGGCGGACGATGAACACCGGCTGGCCGCGCCACTCAGCAATCATCTGCTGACCTGGCTCGATCTTGCTGACATTCACTTTCACCGGAGCACCAGCAGCTTTCGCCTTGGCACTGGGAAACCATGACCCCACGAACGGGACCGCAGCCCCCACCGCTCCTGCAGCACCCACCACGGATGTGGCTGCTACCAGGAAGCGACGCCGGCCTGCATTCACGCCGTCATTGCTCATTCAGTCCTCTCCCATCAGCTTTGTGGCCTGTTAGATCAGGCGTCTACTAAGTAAAAATCTGAACTTATAAAAATTTTGCCGAATGGTAATGAAAAGCCCCAATTCTGACAAGGTAATTACCAAGCGGCCAAACCGCCAAGCCTTGTAGTATAGGGCCTCTATCGATGTGGCAAGTTGTCACAGAGCATTTATTTCACCCATAAAAAAACGCCCGGCTCCGTAAGGAACTGGGCGTTTTTTGAAAGCGGAAGCGAATTAACGCTTCGAGTACTGCGGACGCTTACGCGCTTTACGCAGACCGACTTTCTTACGTTCAACTTCACGAGCATCGCGAGTGACGTAGCCAGCTTTGCGCAGGGCGCTACGCAGGGTCTCGTCGTAGTCCATCAGGGCACGAGTGATGCCGTGGCGGATTGCGCCAGCCTGACCACTTACACCACCACCGATAACGGTGACGTAGATGTCGAACTTTTCAACGGTCTCGGTCAGCTCCAGCGGCTGACGAACTACCATGCGGGCAGTTTCGCGACCGAAGAAGTTATCCAGGGAACGGTTGTTGATGGAGATGTTGCCAGTGCCCGGACGCAGGAAAACGCGTGCGGTTGCAGTCTTGCGACGGCCAGTGCCGTAATTTTGAGTCGCCGACATAATGAACTATTCCGTTAAAACTTCAGTTCTTGGGGCTGCTGAGCAGTATGAGGGTGAGCAGCGCCCGCATAAACCTTCAGCTTACGATACATGTCGCGACCCAGCGGGTTCTTAGGCAGCATGCCTTTAACCGCGGTCTCGATCACGCGCTCAGGGGCTTTGGCGATCAGCTTTTCAAAGTTGATCGACTTGATGCCGCCAGGAAAACCGGAGTGGGAGTAGTACATTTTGTCAGTGGTTTTAGCGCCAGTAACACGTACTTGCTCAGCGTTGATGACGACGATGTAGTCACCGGTGTCAACGTGAGGCGTGTACTCAGGCTTGTGCTTGCCACGCAGACGGCTCGCGATTTCGGTGGCCAGACGACCCAGGGTCTGACCAGCAGCGTCGACGACGAACCAGTCGCGCTTTACTGTTTCCGGTTTAGCAGTAAAAGTTTTCATTCTTTATAGCCTCAGGGGCCGCCCTGTAAATTAGACGGCGGATCTTACTGAATAGTGCGTACTTTGACAAGTCAAAGGCAGCCGGATACAGACGCTTTCGGGGGCTCGGGTCGGCGCGTCCGTTCAACGGCAAGATTCTTCGGCGGCGGCGCATCACTTCCACTGCAGAAAGAGGTGCGCAATTATGCAGATTGCGAAAAATAATTCAACCTGCTTCTATGATTGTTTTGCCAAGGAGCCTCCCAATGGACTATCGCCCGCTAGGCCGTACCGATCTCAACGTGAGCGCCCTGTGTCTCGGAACCATGACCTGGGGTGAGCAGAACAGCGAGGCCGAGGCCTTTGCCCAGATCGAGCGCGCCAAGGGTGCCGGCATCAATTTCCTCGACACCGCCGAGATGTACCCGGTGCCGCCGAAAGCCCAGACCTACGCCACCACCGAGCGCTACATCGGCAACTACTTCAAGAGTCGCGGCGACCGTGCCGACTGGATCCTGGCGAGCAAGATCGCCGGCCCCGGCAATACCATCGACTACATCCGCGACAAGCACCTCAAGCACAACCGCCGCCACATCGTCGAAGCCCTGGACGCCAGCCTCAAGCGCCTGCAGACCGACTGGATCGACCTCTACCAACTGCATTGGCCGGAGCGCAGCACCAACTTCTTTGGCCAACTGGGCTACCAGCACAAGGCCGACGAAACGTTCACCCCGCTGGAGGAAACCCTCGAAGCTCTCGACGAACAGGTCCGGGCCGGCAAGATCCGCCACATCGGCCTCTCCAACGAAACACCGTGGGGCACCATGAAGTTCCTGGCCCTGGCCGAAGCCCGTGGCTGGCCGCGGGCGGTGTCGATCCAGAACCCGTACAACCTGCTCAACCGCAGCTTTGAAATCGGCCTGTCGGAGATCGCCATTCGCGAACAATGCGGCCTGCTGGCCTACTCTCCCCTGGCGTTCGGCTTCCTGTCGGGTAAATACGAAGGCGGTGCGCGGCCGGCCAAGGGCCGCTTGACGCTGTACAGCCGCTTCATGCGCTACTTCAACCCGCAATCGGAAGCCGCGTGCAGCCGTTATGTCGCACTGGCCCGCGAACATGGCCTGGACCCGGCGCAGATGGCCCTGGCGTTCGTCACCCAGCAGCCGTTCGTGACCAGCAACATCATCGGCGCCACCACCCTGGAGCAACTGGACAGCAACATCGCCAGCCTCGACCTCAAATTGTCGGATGAGGTGCTGGCGGGGATCGAGGCGATCCACAAGGATCATCCGAACCCGGCGCCTTGACTGACCCAATCGCGAGCAGGCTCGCTCCCACACTGGATTTGTGGCGTTCACATATCCCTGTGGGAGCGAGCCTGCTCGCGATAGCGGTCTAACAAACCGCCACGGCATCAAAGCGACCGCGCAATGATCTCCTTCATGATCTCATTGGTCCCAGCATAGATGCGCTGCACTCGCGCATCGGCCCACGCCCGGGCGATCGGGTATTCCCACATGAAGCCGTAGCCACCGTGCAACTGCACACACTCATCGAGCACCTTGCATTGCAGGTCAGTGCCCCAGTACTTGGCCATCGCCGCCGTCGGCACGTCGAGCTTGCCTTGCAGGTGAAGTTCCAGGCAGCGGTCGACGAACACCCGACCGATCTGGATCTCAGTGGCCATTTCCGCCAGTTTGAACCGGGTGTTCTGGAAGTCGGCGATGGACTTGCCGAACGCCTTGCGATCGCGCGTGTAGTTCAAGGTCCAATGCAGCGCCGCTTCGGCCGAGGCGAGGCCGCCGATCGCGACGGTCAGGCGCTCCTGCGGCAACTCCTGCATCAAATAGGCGAAGCCCATCCCCGCCTGCCCGAGCAGGTTTTCCTTCGGTACGCGGACATCCTGGAAGAACAGCTCAGACGTGTCCTGAGCCTTCATGCCGACCTTTTCCAGGCGCTTGCCTTTTTCGAAGCCAGGCGTGCCCGCCTCCACCAGGAACAGGCTGGTGCCCTTGGCGCCGGCCTTCGGATCGGTCTTGGCGACCACGATCACCAGGTCGGCGAGATAGCCATTGGTGATGAAGGTCTTCGAGCCATTGATGACATAGTCCTCGCCGTCCAGCACCGCCGTGGTCTTCACCCCTTGCAGGTCGGAACCGGCGCCCGGCTCGGTCATCGCGATGGCAGTGACCATTTCCCCTGACACCAGTCTGGGCAGGTATTTGTGCTTCAGCGCCTCGCTGCCGTAATGCAGGATGTACGGCGCGACGATGTCCGAGTGCAGCGAGAAGCCAATGCCCGTCAATCCCAGGCGGCCGATCTCCTCGATCACCACCGTGCTGTAGAGGAAATCCGCCGAGAGTCCGCCGTAAGCCTCGGGCAGGTGCGAGCACAACATCCCCGCCTCCCCTGCTTTGCGCCAGAGCTGACGATCGACGTGCCCCTGTTTTTCCCACTGGCTGTGGTACGGCACGGCTTCCTTTTCGAGGAAGGCTCGCACGCTGTCACGGAACAACTCGTGCTCGGGACTGAACAGGGTTCTTGGGATCATGGCGCACCTTTGGTCAGGGTTGAGTGTGGTCACCCCACAGAGCCTAAGCCTGCGATGCACGACAGGACACTGGACACATCCGACAAAAAATAAGACGATCCAGCCGCCTGATGACCACTTTCCCCTATAAAAATAAAGATGAATTATGTCCAAGCACGTCTCCACGCCCTTGCGGCGCGTCAGCATCCTGGCAATCGACCGGGTGTTCGCTTTTACCCTCATGCAAGCCAAGGACTTCTTCCACCTGGCCAGCCTGCGCTATGGCAAGCAACTGGGCCACGGCCTGACCCCGGCATTTGAAACCCGGCTCGTCAGCCCCGATGGCAAACCGGTGAACAGCTTCAGCGATGTGATCATGCCTGTGGACGGTGGCCTGGAAGACACCGATGTGATCATCCTGCCGGCGTTCTGGGATGATTTCGCCACGCTCTGCCAGCGCTACCCCCAGATCCTGCCCTGGCTGCGGGCACAACACGCCCGCGGCGCGGTGCTCTGCGGCGAAGCCACCGGGGTGTTCTGGCTCGCCGAAGCCGGCCTGCTGGACGGCAAGGAGGCCACCACCTACTGGCGTTTCTTCAACGCCTTCAAGGAGCGCTTCCCCCAAGTGCACCTGAACCAGGACAAACACCTGACCGACGCCGATAACCTCTTCTGCGCCGGCGGCACCACTTCGGTCTGCGACCTCTACATCTATGTGATCGAACGCTTCTGCGGCGCCAACGTCGCCCAGGGCGTGGCGCGGGACATCCTGTATGAAGTCCAGCGCAACTATTCACCGGGCAGAATCGGTTTCGGCGGGCAGAAACTGCATCAGGATGTGATCATCCTGCAGATCCAGCACTGGCTCGAAGAACACTTCGCCGACAAATTCCGCTTCGAAGACGTCGCCCGCGAACACGGCATGAGCATCCGCAACTTCATGCGCCGTTTCCAGACCGCCACCGGCGACAAACCGCTGCATTACCTGCAACGCCTGCGGATAGAAACCGCCAAGGGCCTGCTCTCCGGCAGCCGCAAGAGCATCAAGACCATCAGCTACGAAGTCGGCTACGACGACGCGAGCTTTTTCGCTCGCCTGTTCCGGCAACACACCGAACTGTCGCCGAACCAGTATCGGCAGCAGTTTCAGCAGGCGGCGTGAGTCAGAGTTGAATGCAGTCCATGTGCATGTGCAGAGAAGCCCCCTCTGCACATTCCTACACATAAAGCGGAATGAAGAGTGCCTGAGCGCTGGATTTCGCTCACAGACACTCACGAATGGGCAACGCAACATCACTCCCTGAAAAAAAACGCCATCAGGGAAGAGCAACGATGACCATCGGATCAAGCTATAACTACCCCGCCTCCGCTTCCAAGGAGGTTGATCGAAGCAAGCGCTCAGTGAAAAACAGGTGGGCCGCTCGTTTTCCCAACCCACCCGATCTGTGCTTTGACTACCGCGCGTTGGTCGAGCAGGAGAACGGCCTCGCCAAGGCCACGACCCCACAACATAGAATTTGCATCATTGGTGCCGGCATCACCGGGCTAACGGCCGCCAGAGAACTTTATCGATGCGGATTCGCCCATATCACTTTGATAGAACAATCCAAGCGTATAGGCGGCAGGCATCTGACCGCGCCCGGAAGCAAGCACTCTACTGCAAGCCATACACCTTTTGAGATGGGCGCCATGCGTATGCCCTTCTTCAATCGGACGGGCGAGTCACCGACAGACGGACGCTCACTGATGGCTTATTACGCCCATGCGTTTGACCTATCAACTTCGGATTTTGCCAATCCAGGTAGCCAGTGGGTGCACTCGACAGGTATCTACCTACGCGAAGGTAGCATTGGGGGCGGATCGAATCCGCAGATGCTGATCTGGAAAAATGACGACGGCCAAACGCCACCCCCAGGCAAAGAACTGCAAAATGTCTACGCCAAATGGAAAGCCTTTGCTGACCGTATGACTCGGCACATCGCAGCGGTTTACGCCACCCAGGAATGGGAAACCATGTGGGCCGCGATTGTTGCAAAGTACGAGAGCGTTTCATTCCGAGATCTGGTGAGCATGCCCGTGCTACCCACCTGGAATGAACGCTCACCAGGAGACTTTGGTGGAATGGGAATGTCCCAGGAGGAGTCTGCAATCTTCTATGCAATTGGCATAGGCGACGGCAGTTGGGGCGCTTTTTACGACGTATGCTCCCTCTACCCCCTGCGTACTGCCATCTTTGGTTTCAGTAGCCACCTGCAACTGATTCATGGTCGGGTAAACGCCAATGGGGATCCACTCGCTTCACCGCACCTGCGTGGCGAAGCAGTTTTTGACTCGACGGGGCTGACTTTCGACAGTCCTCGCTACATCGGTCTCGCTGCATTGAGCGAGTGCCTGCTATTCATGAAAACCAATGAAACCGACAAGTCTTTCTACGAACATTGCCGCGAAAGAAACGATGGCTTGCTCATGGATTCATCCGTAACAAAACTCACGAAACTGGCCAACCAGAAGATTCGTGTCCACTACAGCTGGAAACACAGCCAACCCGAGCAAACCCAGCAACGCTTTGAGGACTTTGATTCAGTCATCATGACGCTTCCCTGGGTTTGATGAAGTACAACCGAGACTTCGGACACCACTCAGGCCTGTACTTTTCGGGGGAGTCATTTTCAGTGGACGCTGGCTGGACGGAGCCTTGTTTTCGAGGCGCCATCGATGCGGCCATCCATATCTGTCACAGGACCGCGGCGACCTTCAATGGTGGTTTCTCCATGGACGACTATCCGCATTACAAAAGCAGAACCTGACGTTCTTCTGTCCCGGGAGCGATGCACTGAGTGCATCGGCTCCGCCCTCATGCTCCTGGAGCCAAGCGCTTCATCCGTCCATCTTGGGAGACTGCCTACAACCTAAACGGAAACAGCTGACTTACGCCCCACCCTCGCTTCGCCTCTTATGAACACGCCATTAAACAGCGTGAATAACAATAAAAAAGAGGTTTCAAAAATGAGCGAGCCAGTCAGCCCTGTTCGTGTCGCAGTGGTGCAATTCGACCCTCAGGTCGGTACAAAAAATCGTGAGAAAAATTTGCAGCACAGCCTCGCGCTGGCCTTTGAGGCGGTGAGCGGTGGGGCGAACCTCATCGTTTTGCCCGAGCTATCCAATACCGGCTACTTCTTCAGCAACCGCCAAGATGCATTCGAGCACTCGGAGTCAATCCCCGACGGGCAAAGTGTGCAGGCCTGGATGGACTTTGCCCGCCAGCACAAGGTGTACCTGGTGGCCGGCTTGACCGAGCGTGAGGGTGTACGGCTTTTCAACACAGGCGTCCTGGTGGGGCCCGATGGTTTTATCGGTAAGTACCGAAAAGCCCATCTGTGGAACCTGGAAAAACTCTGGTTTACCCCGGGGGACCTGGGGTTTCCGGTGTTTGAAACCCCGATAGGCCGCATAGGTCTGTTGATCTGCTGGGACATCTGGTTTCCGGAGGTGCCGCGGATTCTCAGCCAACAAGGCGCGGACATTATCTGCAGCCTGAACAATTGGGTTTGGACGCCGGCGCCGCTGTTCGATGACGCAGGCAAATGCATGGCGTCCTACCTGACGATGACGGCGGCGCATGTAAACAACGTATTCATCGCTGCGGCAAGCCGGATTGGAGAAGAGCGTGGCGCCCGCTACCTGGGTTGCTCATTGATCGCGGACACCAACGGCTGGCCGATCGGCACCGTGGCATCCGCAGATCGACAAGAAGTTCTTTTTGCCGATATAGACCTGACCAGTTCCCGTAGCGCTGTCATCTGGAACAACCTGAACGACCTGCACCGCGATCGCCGAACCGATCTTTACGATCAGATGCTCGGTTACACCCAGCACCCTTGTCTGCCACGTTGATAAGGGAGCTATCCAATGGAAACCACAAGCGAGAAGCGCCAACAACGCCTGCATACCGCCAGATCGCCGCTGGACATCGCCATCATTGTGCTGATGCTCGGCGCGATATTGCTGGTGACCTGGCTTTCATTCATTAACCGCTCTTCCTGGCCTGCCCACTGGCCGGACTACAGCCACATGATGGCGAACCTGCCAGAACCCAGTGCCTGGCTGCGCTGGGTACTGGGAGACATCAGCGAGGTTGCATTCTACAAGCATGAGTTCGCCTCCCTTGGACTGTTAGCCGGCGCTTATCTGGCCTACCGGGCCAACCGGACGGGAAAAGCGTGGCAAGGCTTCTCCATCTGCTACGGCAGTGGTCTATGGCCATGGCTCATCACCAGTTCGTTGCTAGGGCTCCTGCTGAGCAACCTGATGTGGGGGTGGACAGTGACAGCCACGTCCTGGCAGCCCACATTTGCAGCCTTTGTTTCATTGCCGGCGGCGATGGTGCTGATGTTTGGTGGGGGATGGAAGGTCACGATCAATGGCGCGATCATGGGCGCCCTGCTCGTTACCCCGATGTGTTTATTGTTCGTCAACTACGTCTGCAATCCACTTGGATTGCCAGTCGTGATAGGCAACGTTTCGGGAATGGCGTTGGCCAGCGTCATAGCGTTTCTGCTCTGTCGCCATCTGCCGTACCTCATGAAGTCCCAAGCCGATGCGAAACCATCCGAACCGCCACCGACACCCGCCGCCAAGGCCCCCGACTATGGCGTCGTCTGGAGCATGCGGCGGGTCTTGGCGGACTTTTCGGAGGCACCATTCTTCGGCAATGAATGGGCCAGTCTCGGCCTGATAGCAGGCGCCTTGCTGGCTTATGCCTTGAACCCGCTGAGCCCGGCGTACGGCTCAGGCCTATTGCCCCAACTGATCGGCGCACAAGCGTTGACCTCGGCGCTGGGTGTGATGATCTGGCGTCGGCAGTGGATGCTGCACGGATGGTATCCCACCTACATTCCGTTGGTGTCCGTGGTCCCGGCGGCGGTTTTGACGTATGGCGGCAGCTGGCAAGTAATCACGTCAAGCGCCCTGCTGGGCGCATTGATAGCGCCACCGCTGGCCTGCGCCATTGCCAGGCGCTTACCGAAGGACATGCATGCTTTCATCGCGAATGTGCTGTCCATGGCCATCAGCACCTTGCTCATCATTCCATCCATTGGACTTCTGATCGCCGACTGATCACATCTCCTGACGGCTGTACCGCGCCCTTGGGCGGGTACAGCCGCTTGCACACCTATAAAAGAGGTATCCCATGCACTTGCCCAAACTGGCCATCGCGTCCCTCGGCGGCACCGTGAGCATGCAGTCTCAGGTCAGAGGAGAAGGAATAGTCCCGACCATCAGTGGTGACTGCCTGCTGGCTTCAGTACCCGAATTGAAGACGCTGGCCCATGTCACCGCTGAAACCCTCGGGATGCTGCCCAGCGCCTCACTGACCTTCGAGTTTCTATTGAGCGTTCTGTGGTGGGCGAATCGACAAATCGATCAAGGTGCCGTCGGCGTAGTGATCACTCAAGGCACAGACACATTGGAGGAAACCGCCACGTTTCTTGACCTTCTGTGGAACCACGACGAACCGTTGGTGCTGACCGGCGCGATGCGTTCAGCAACCCAAGCCGGGGCCGACGGACCGGCGAACCTGTTGGACGCTTGCCGGGTCGGCTTGGCCAAGAACAGCCGTCGACGTGGCGTTCAAGTCGTGATGAACGGCCAGATTCATCCAGCGCACGCTGTTCGCAAGACCGACTCGATGGCATTGCAGGCGTTTACTTCGCCAATCGTGGGTCCGGTCGGTTTGCTGGTGGAGGGTAGCGTTCACTATCGACGCCCCCCACAGCCACGTAACGTTCTGCCCATACCGCAGCAAACGACACAGACCGTAGCCCTGCTGCAAGCGTCACTGTCTGCCGATACGCTGCTGCTGGACAACATTCTCACGCTGGGCTACGACGGGCTGGTCATCTCAGCCTTCGGTGCAGGACACCTTTGTGCCACCTGGGCTGAGGCGATTGATGCAATTGCCCAAAAGATTCCGGTAATCATTGCAACGCGTTGCGACTCCGGTTCTACGGCAAATTCAACCTATGGCTTCATGGGTGGCGAGATGGATTTGATTCACCGAGGTGCGTCGATGGCTGGCTTCACCTGCCCACGCAAAGCCAGAATTCTCTTGTGGCTGCTCATTGGATGCCAGCGCCAGGGTGATTTGGCTCGTCATCTTAAAGAGGACGTCTGGTTTCAGTACTAGCATAGGATGATTAAGCGCCATCGATCAGCCTGATACAAAAAAGGCCTGCAATCGCAGGCCTTTTTCGTTTTGCCAAATCACCCTAGGGCTTATGCGCCCGCGCCAGGAATTCGTGGGATTGCATTTCCAGCAGACGACTCAAGGTCCGCTGGAATTCGAACGTCAGGCGACCGCCGGTGTAGAGGTCCTTGAGTTCGACTTCGGCCGAGATGATCAGCTTCACGTTGCGGTCGTAGAACTCGTCGACCATGTTGATGAAGCGGCGGGCGATGTCGTCGGTGGCGACGCTCATCTGCTCCACGTTGCTGAGCAACACGGCGTGGAAAATCTTACCCAGTTCGATGTAGTCGTTCTGGCTGCGCGGGCCGTCGCACAGGTCGCGGAAGTCGAACCAGGCCACGTCGTCACAGGTACGGATGGCGCGGATCTCGCGGTTTTCGATGATCAGCACATCGTTATCGACGGCCTGGGTGCATTCCGGTGTCAGGGCGCGGAAGCTCTTGCGCAGGCTTTCTTCGGCGGCGGCATCCAGGGGAAAGTGGAACAGTTCCGCTTGTTCGAGATGGCGCAGACGATAGTCGACGCCGCTGTCGACGTTGACGATCTCGGTGTGCTCCTTGATCAGCGCAATGGCCGGCAGGAAGCGCGCCCGTTGCAAGCCGTCCTTGTACAAGCCGTCCGGCACGATGTTCGAGGTGGCGACCAGGGTCACGCCGTTCTTGAACAGCTCTTCCATCAACGTGCCGAGGATCATAGCGTCGGTGATGTCGGAGACGAAGAATTCATCGAAGCAGATTACCCGCGTTTCGCTGGCAAAACGCTTGGCGATGATGGTCAGCGGGTTCTTCTCGCCGCCCAGGGTCTTCATTTCCTCGTGCACGCGCTTCATGAAGCGGTGGAAGTGCGTCCGCGTCTTTTCCTTGAAGGGCAACGCTTCGAAGAACGTGTCCACCAGGTAGGTCTTGCCACGGCCTACGCCACCCCAGAAATACAGGCCTTTGACGGGCCCCTGGTCTTTTTTGCCGAACAGTTTGCCCAACAGGCCCGGCTTGTTGTTCGACGCGGCAATCAGGTCGTCGTACAGGCGCTGCAAATGTCGCACCGCCGTTTCCTGGGCTGCGTCGTGGAAGAATTCCGGGCGTTTCAGATCAGCTTGATATCGTTCTAGGGGCGTCATATTCGTTAGCAAGGCAACAAAAACGGGCCGTCACTGTAGCGACGGCCCTGGGGAATGGCAATCGGCCTTTATTCGGGCCGATGATTGGAAATACAGGTTGGATCAGTCCTGGGCAGGCGTGAGGGCAACACGCAATGCGTCGATGGCAGCCTCCCTGGCGTCGCCGTTGGCGAATGCAGGGCTGTCCGCCACGCATTCGTCGCCCAACCAGACACTGAAACCCGACTCGTTGCTGCGCACATCCAATGGCTGGCCGGATTGCAGTTGCTTGGTGACCTGGCCGGCCGCCTTGCCATCGGCAAAGTGACGAGACAGCAACAGTTGCTCACCGTCAGCCGACAACAGCCGGAAGCGGAAGCTGCCATCGTCTTCGCGGAAGCTGACAAAACGCGCGGTCTTCGCCGCTTTCTTCTTGGTGGTCGCGGCCACTTGCGTCTGGGCCACGAAGGAGCGCAAGCCCACCGCTTCGCGCAGTTCGTTGAGGAACGGCGTCGCCACCGCACGGGCCTTTTTCGCGCCGTGTTGCAGGATGTCTTCCAGGTCGGCCGGGCGTTCGATCAACTGGTGATAACGCTCGCGGGACTCGCCCAATTGGTTGTCGAGCAACTGGAACAGACGGCTCTTGGCTTCGCCCCAGCCCAGGCCTTGCAGCAGTTCGCTGCGGAACTCGGCGGACTGTTCAGCAGTGGCGAAGGCCTGGAACAGGGTGAACAGGTGCGAGTTGTCCGGGTCCTTGGCTTCGCCCGGTGCGCGGGAGTCGGTGACGATCCGCGAAATCGCGTCCTTCATGTCCTTGGCGCTGCTGAACAACGGGATGGTGTTGTCGTAGCTCTTGGACATCTTGCGGCCATCGAGGCCCGGCAAGGTGGCGACGCTTTCCTCGATCAGCGCCTCGGGCATGGTGAAGAACTCCTTGCCCTGGCCGAACAGGTGGTTGAAGCGCTGGCCGATGTCGCGGGCCATTTCCACGTGCTGGATCTGGTCGCGACCGACCGGCACCTTGTGGGCGTTGAACATCAGGATGTCGGCGGCCATCAGCACCGGGTAGCTGTACAGGCCCATGGTGATGCCGGCGTCCGGGTCTTCGCCGGTCTCGACGTTCTTGTCCACCGAGGCCTTGTAGGCGTGGGCACGGTTGAGCAGGCCCTTGGCGGCGACGCAGGTCAACAGCCAGGTCAGTTCCGGGATCTCGGGGATGTCGGACTGGCGATAAAAGGTCACGCGATCCACATCCAGGCCACCGGCCAGCCAGGTCGCGGCAATTTCCAGGCGCGAACGCTGGATGCGCAGCGGGTCATCGCACTTGATCAGGGCATGGTAGTCGGCCAGGAAATAGAACGAGTCGGCGTTGCTGTCGCGGCTGGCGAGGATCGCCGGGCGGATGGCGCCGGCATAGTTGCCCAGGTGCGGAGTGCCGGTGGTGGTGATGCCGGTCAGGATGCGGGTACGAGTCGTCATGGGTTATCGCTTGTCAGACTGCTGTCAATTCGAGAGGCGCGGCAGGATCAGATCCTTGAGATCGGTGAGCTTGCCATGGAAAAAGTGTCCGCATTCTGCCACTTTCAGCAGCTCATGGGGGCGCTGGAGCGTGTCGGACCATTGGTAAACCAGTTGCGGGTCGATCACTTCGTCGGTTTCCGGCTGGATCACGGTCAATTCGCCCCCCGTCGGCAAGGGCGCTTGTTCGTCCAGGCGCATCACCGCCGGGGCCACCATGAACAGGTGCTTGAGCGACTGCCCCTGGGCCTCCAGCCGACCACCCAGGGTCGCGGCCACGAATCCGCCGAAGGAAAAACCAAAGAGGGTCAGGGGCAATTGCGGGTA
The DNA here is from genome assembly GCF_057809015.1 of Pseudomonas sp. FG6. Classification (NCBI taxonomy): domain Bacteria; kingdom Pseudomonadati; phylum Pseudomonadota; class Gammaproteobacteria; order Pseudomonadales; family Pseudomonadaceae; genus Pseudomonas; species Pseudomonas sp. FG6. Next base: position 75,400 of record NZ_JBMDJD010000024.1, on the reverse strand, counting down.
CTTTTCACGCAGCCATGCGGCCGCGGCCTGGGCATCGTCCACTTCGCCGGTGCCCATGTCATGGCTGCCGGCACTGGTGCCGACACCACGATAATTGAAACGCAACGTAACCAGCCCGGCATCACGGGCGGTGCGCTGAAGGGTCGAGACCACTTTGTTGAGCATGGTCCCACCCTGCACCGGGTTGGGGTGGCAGATCAGTGCCAGGCCACGGGGGGCCTCGCTGTCCAGGTACAAGGCTTGCAGTTGGCCCACCGGGCCGTCGATGACTACAGGGGTTTCGCGCATAAGCAAGGGAAAGAACTCCGTGACCCCGAATAGGGTCGACTCGTCTAGCTAAAAGTCTGTGCCTGGCATGATTGCGATGTTCTTCGCGGTATACAGCGCAGGTCCGAGCCGTTAACGTAAAGCAAAGCCGTTTATAGAGGAAGGACTCGTGGAACACTCGCTCTTAGTTTGGTTGTTGCCGACCCTTGCCCTGGTTGCCGGTGTCGCCATTGGTTTCCTGATTGCCCGACTGCTGCCCAACGCAGTGCCTAACAGCACGCAACGTCAGCTGGACGACATTCAGGAACGTTTCGACAGCTATCAGAATGAAGTGGTCACCCACTTCAACAGCACCGCAGCCCTGGTGAAGAAACTCACCCAGAGCTACCAGGACGTTCAGGAACATTTGTCCGAGGGCGCCAACCGCCTGGCCCTGGACGAGCAGACTCGCCAACGCCTGTTGGCCGCACTGCAAGCCGACTCGGCGCAGGCCACCCGGGAACGCCTGACCCCGCCAAGGGACCAGGAACCGCCCCGGGACTACGCCCCCAAGGCCCCGAATTCTCCCGGCATGCTCGATGAGCACTACGGTTTGAAGAAGTAAGTCCAAGCGGCACCCAAAAGCCCGCCCGATCACAGATCGGGCGGGCTTTTTATTGACTCAAAGTCCACTCACTTCAATGTTTGATCCATTGTGGCGAGGGAGCTTGCTCCCGCTCGATTGCGCAGCAATCGCAAAAGAGGGGCCGCTTCGCGACCCAGCGGGAGCAAGCTCCCTCGCCACAGGGGGGGCGGCGTTGGCCGTTATGGATACTGCTGGTAACTCTGCCCCTGCTGCGCCGGCGCCTGGTATTGCTGGCCGGGAATGGCCTTGAGGTTGACCTCGACGCGACGGTTTTGTGCACGGCCGTTGACGTCGGCATTGCTTGCCACCGGATTGTCCGGGCCGGCGCCACGGGCCGACAGGTTGGCACCGCTCACGCCTTGGGACGTCAGGTAGGTCGCCACGCTCTGGGCGCGACGCTGGGACAGGTCCATGTTGTGCTGGCGGCTGCCGGTGCTGTCGGTGTAGCCGACGATCTCGATCTGGTTCTGGTTGAACTCCTTGAGGGAGTTGGCCAGGTTGTTCAGCGGCTGGTAGAAGCTGGAGGCGATGTTCGCCGAATCGGTAGCGAAGGTGATGTTGCCCGGCATGATCAGCTTGATCTGGTCACCCTGGCGCTGCACTTCGACGCCGGTATTGGCCATGCTCGCGCGCAATTTCTTTTCCTGCTGGTCGGCGTAGTAGCCATAACCGGCTGCGGAAGCCCCCACGACCGCAGCACCGATCAACGCGCCCTTGCCACGGTTGTCGTGGCTGATCGCAGCACCGGCCAAGGCGCCGGCCAAAGCACCAAGACCGCCATACTTGGCGGTCTTGCTCATGCCGGAGGAGTCAGTGGAAGCCTGGCCCTGATTGTCGTAAGGGTTGGGCGAGGCGCAACCGGACAACAGGGCGACGGCGGTGGCGACAACAATCAAGCGACGCGAGGTGAACATGGAAATGCTCCTGGTTTTTCAGTATGAAATGCCAGGGTATAGGCTAGCTTCTCTGGCTCGCGTTGGAACGCGGCAATCGACAAAAATTCCGTCACGCTGCGCTTCGCTCGAACCTATTTCAGGCCTGGGCCAGGCACCGGCTCACGCCCCTGACAATCATCTCCACTTCCCGCCCGTCGAGTGTCAGCGGTGGCAGCAGGCGGATGGTCTGGCCCCGGGTGACATTGATCAGCAGACCGTGGTCCCGGGCCGCGCAAAGCGTCAGGTCGCGGACCGGTTGCTTGAGCTCGATGCCGATCATCAACCCCTGGCCGCGGATCGCCAGAACGTTCGGGTTGTCCGCCAGTTCGGCCCTTAGCCGACTCAGCAACTGTTCGCCCTGCCGCCGGGCGTTGGCCACCAGCGCTTGCTCCTCGATGATCTCCAGCACCGTGCAACCGACCCGACAGGCCAGTGGATTGCCGCCGAAGGTACTGCCGTGGCTGCCTGGCGTAAACAGCTCGGCCGCCTTGCCCCGCGCCAGGCAAGCGCCAATGGGCACGCCGTTGCCCAGGCCTTTGGCGAGGGTCATGACGTCGGGCACGATGCCCTCGTGCTGGAACGCAAACCACTGGCCGGTACGGCCGATGCCGGTCTGGATCTCGTCGAGCATTAGCAGCCAGGCGCGCCGGCTGCACAGCTGCCGCAGGGCCTTGAGGTAACCCGGTGGCGCGAGCTGCACGCCGCTTTCGCCCTGGATCGGCTCCACCAGGACCGCGACGATGCGCTCTGCATGGGCCTGCTGGATCTGTTCCAAAGCGGCCAGGTCGCCGAACGGCACCTTGATGAAATCCCCCGGCAACCGGTTGTAGCCCAGCCGCACCGACGGGCCATCACTGGCCGACATCGTGCCCAAGGTGCGCCCATGGAAGGCATTCTCCATGACCACCACCAACGGCTGCTCGATGCCTTTGTGCCAGCCGTAGAGGCGCGCCAGCTTCAACGCGGTTTCGTTGGCCTCGGCCCCCGAGTTATTGAAAAACACCCGCTCCAGCCCTGAAAGCTGCGTGAGCTTGGCCGCCAGCCGTTGCTGCCAGTCGATGCTGTACAGGTTGGAGGTGTGCAACAGCAGGCCGGCCTGCTCGCTGATGGCCGCCACCAGCCGCGGGTGCGAATGGCCGATATTGGTCACCGCTACGCCGGCCACCGCATCGAGGTATTCGCGCCCGTCCTGGTCCCACAGGCGCGTCCCCAAACCATGGGTGAAGTTGAGTGCCAACGGTTGGTAGGTGGTCATCAGGCAGGCGGCGGTCATGACATCAAGCTCCATCGGGTGGTTTTTTCCAGTATGGTTAGCCACCAAGGCTGGATAAACGCCGCTTTACTTCAATCATTTAAAAGCCGGGCTTGATAATGGACCTGTTTCAGGCAATGACCGTCTACGTGAAAGTGGTGGAAACCGGCAGCCTGACAGCGGCGGCCCAGGCGTGCGAAATGTCCACGACCATGGTGGGCAATCATCTTCGTGCATTGGAGCAACGTCTCGGCGTACGCCTGATCAACCGTACGACCCGGCGCCAACGCCTGACCGAATTCGGCTCGACTTACTATCAACGCTGTCTGGAAGTGTTGGGCCTGGTGGCCGATTCCGAGCGCCTGGCCGAGCAGACCCAAGGCGAACCCACTGGCACCCTGCGCATCACCGCGCCGCTGACTTTCGGCACCGAACGCCTCGCGCCAGCGTTGGCCGAATTCAGCCAGCGCTTCACGCAAATCAAGCTCGACGTGGTGCTGACCAACCAGCGCCTGGACCTGCTCGACCACGGTTTCGATGTCGCCATCCGCCTCGGCCATCCCGACCCTAAACTCATTGCCCGCCCGTTGGAGGACTACACCCTGACCATCTGCGCGTCCCCTGCCTACCTGGCTCGGCACGGCACACCGGAAAAACCCGTAGACCTGCAACAACATGATTGTCTGTCGTTCGCCTATCTGGCAGGAGACGACTGGCGCTTCGCCCAGGATCTCTGGCCGATCAACGGCCCGGACGGCGAAATCAAGGTGCCGGTCAACGGACCGATGTTGATCAATAGCTCCTCGGGCCTGCATCGCGCCGCCTTGGCCGGGATGGGCGTGGTGATGCTGCCCGATGCGCTGGTGGCCCAGGACCTCAAGGACGGAAACCTGGTGGCGTTGCTGCAGGATTATCAACTGCCCCATCGCCCGATGAGCCTGATGTATGCGCAGGATCGCTACCGTTTGCCCAAGCTGCGCAATTTTGTCGAGTTCGCGCTGGAGAAGTGGGGTAAGTCCTGAAAGGTGTGCTCGATGAGTGTTGGATAAACCCCGTGGCGAGGGCGCTTGCTCCCGCTGGGGCGGCGATGAATTCATCATGATCCTGCCCAATACTTCGTTGGCCGACGCCTGCCTGGTCGCCGAAAGCATTCGCCGCGGCCTGTCCGACCTGCTGCCGGTAGGGGATTTTCGAATCACCATGAGCTTTGGCGTAGTGCAGCGGCTCGACGGGGAACAACACAGCGCGCTGCTGGAGCGAGCGGACCAGGTCCTGTATCGCGCCAAGATGGCCGGCAAGAACGTGATCTGCCAATGACGGATCGCTCGGATGCGCGGTTGATTTTGTGCAGCAGGGACAAATACCGACCAGCCAACGGTTCAACCGTGACAACACCGTCCGCGTCCAATAGATTAGGCGACCGAAAAAAAGCTCTATGCCTTTCTCGCCTCATCCCGCTAACAGAAGTAGTGAAATTTCAATGTCCGATTCCAACACCGCTGAATCCGTAGTCACCCTGTCGTCCAAAGCGGAATACGAAAACTCCATCAATCTTTCACAGCATCTGCCCCAAGCCAAAAGCATCAGTGAAATGGTGCTCGACGCCTTTCAGTCAAACCGCGAAAGCGACCAGATCCGCGAACTGCGCAGCGCCATCCGCCAGGCACACGACGCGTTCGACGATGACAAGGCCTATGAACTGATGGGCCAACTCAAACAGCTCAAGGATGCCGAAGCCGCCGACTTCGCCGCACTGGAAGACCTGAGCAGCCGCTTCCCCATCAGCCGTATCCTGTCCAGCTACAAGGACGACCCGGCGTTCCAGGAATTGGTTTATGGCCTGGCCCTGAAAGTGCTGAACCAGACCCACCAGGCCATCAGCAACCCGAGCGGCAGCAAGGGCAAGGCTTCGCGCGCCAAGAAGGACGCCGAAGTGTTTGTCATCAGCAAGGACGGCATCAGCGTCACCCTGCCCCTGCGCACACCCCGCTCCAAGCCGAACGTCGACCGCGAGGCCTTCGAGTTCCTGGGCTTCAACTTCGTGGGTGAAGGCGACGAAGCCGAGCTGGAAAGCGAAACCTTCCTGGACAACGACGGCACCGAACAACAGGCCACCCGCAAAAGCATCGTCACGGCCCTGCAACAGCAAAAGGCCTTCGACGGCTACAGCATCGCCCAGCAATAAACCCAAATCGAGGCCTCCTGTGGGAGCGGGCTCGCTCCCACAATGTTCAGCGGTGTTTACCGCACGAGTGACAACCATGAAAAAGCCCCGCTCTTCTTTCGAAGGCGGGGCTTTTTCATGGTTTTCTGGATGATCAAACAGCGCCGAGTCGCTCGACCATATCTGGAAACTTTTCGACCAGCTTGATCAACAGGGCTGCCTGGGCATTGGGCTTGGACTTCTCCTGCTCCCAATTTCTAAGGGTGCCGGGACTGGTCCTGATGCTCTTGGCAAAAACGGCTTGGGACATGTGGAGCTTGTCGCGCAAAGCCACGATTTCTTGCGCCGACACCTCTGGAGCCGGTTTGTCTTCGATCGATATCTGGCGAAGGGTGATCTTACCCTTGCGGTGAGCGGCCATCTCCTCGACGCCTTGCATCATCTCGGCAAACAGATCGCGCTTTTTCATAAGGTACCTCGTACTTTCAACTCTGCTTCTATGGCGCGCTTGAGCGTCTTCTCTTGATCGGAAGTCAGGTTTTCCAATTCGTCCTTGTCATAAATGGCGAACATCCAAAACTGGCGATCGTTCATGAGCCAATAGTAAATGACTCGCAAGCCACCTCGCTTCCCTTTGCCACGACGGCCATCGAACCAACGCAGCTTACGAAAGCCGCCGGTACGAGGCATGAGGTCACCGACCTCTGGATGCTCCAGCATATAGGATTGGAGCAGGCGATACTCATCGTCAGTCAGGTAATGGCCAACCGTGGCGGTGAACGATGTCGTTTCAAAAAAAAGGGTTCGCATGGCAAAACTATAGGCAAATTGCCTACAGTTCAACAAACCAAAATCTATTGCGACGAATGACTGTCGATTCTTTCCTTACCTCGAAAAAAAGCCCCGCTCTTCTCTCGAAGGCGGGGCTTTTTGTATAGCGTCCGGGCTTAAGGTGCGTAAGTCAGCAGCAGCTCACTCGGCACTTTGAAGTCCAGGGACATCATGACGCTCAGGGCGGTGATGGTGAAGATCGAGAACACGAACAGCTTGCGTGCCCAGACCGTGTCATCCACAGCCTTGTAGCCGGTCCAGGCCATGTACAGCCAGTACATGCCCATGGCGGCGGCGACGGCCAGGTAGCTCATGCCGGCGTAGCCGCTGAAGGTCAGCATCAAGGTCGCCAGCAGGAACGCCAGGATGTACACCAGGATGTGCTTCTTCGCCACCCGGATGCCGCGCTTGACCGGCAGTACCGGAATCGAGGCCGCCAGGTAGTCGTTGAAGCGGAAGATCGCGATCGCATAGGAGTGCGGCATCTGCCACAGGCTGAACATCACCAGCAGCGTCAGCGCAGCCATGTCGAAGCTGTTGCTCACTGCGACGTAGCCGATCACCGGCGGCATGGCCCCCGACAGGCTACCCACCAGCGTGCCGTGCACCGACTTGCGCTTGAGGTACAGGCTGTAGAGCCCGACGTAGATCACGAAGCCGATCACTGCGAACAACGCGGCCAACGGGTTGGCCACGCGATACAACAGCGCCACGCCGGCCACGCCCAGCACCGTGGCGAATGCCAGGGCCAGTTGTACCGGAATCAGGCCTTGGACCAGCGCCCGATTCTTGGTGCGCTCCATCTTGATGTCGATGTCGCGGTCGATGCAGTTGTTGAACACGCAACCGGACGCCACCACCAGGGAAGTGCCGATCATCGCCGCCAGGAAGATGGCCAGATCGACATGCCCTTTCGAGGCCAGGAAAAACCCGCCTGCCACAGAAAGCACGTTACCGAAAATGATCCCCGGCTTGGTGATTTGGATAAAGTGCTTCAGCGACATCCGGATTTTCCTCAGTGCGCCATCATGTTGGTGTGGATGCTGAACATGATCCACAACGACAGGCCGACCAACAGGACAATCACGATCGCGGCAAAGACAAACGCGACCACGTTGTTACGCTGGGCAGCGGAGCGGTCCAGGTGCAGGAAGTACACCAGGTGCACCAGTACCTGGACCACGGCGAAGATCAGGATGATCCACAGGGTCAGGCTCTTGGGCAGCGACGGGTACATCACCAGGCCGAACGGGATGACGGTCAGGATCACCGACAGGATGAAGCCGATGGCGTAGGACTTGACGCTGCCGTGGCCGGCGTCGTGGCCATCATGGGAATGTGCGTTAGCCATTTACAGGGTCCCCATCAGATAAACAACGGTGAATACGCAGATCCACACCACGTCCAGGAAGTGCCAGAACAGGCTCAGGCAGCTCAGGCGCGTCTTGTTGGTGGCGGTCAGGCCGTTTTTCTGGACCTGGTACATCATGATCGCCATCCAGATCAGGCCGCTGGTCACGTGCAGGCCGTGGGTGCCGACCAGGGTGAAGAACCCGGACAGGAAACCGCTGCGGTTCGGACCGAAGCCTTCGGAGATCAACTTGTGGAACTCGTTGATCTCCATACCAATGAAGCCGGCACCGAACAGGAAGGTCATGGCCAGCCAGCCCAGGACCTGGTTTTTCTTGCCCTTGAACAACGCCAGCATGGCGAAGCCGTAGGTGATCGAGCTGAACAACAGCAGAGCGGTTTCGCCCAGCACGTAGGGCAGTTCGAAGATGTCGTGGCCCGACGGGCCACCGGCGACGTTGTTAACCAGCACCGCGTAGGCCGCGAAGATCGACGCAAACAGAATGCAGTCGGTCATCAGGTAGAGCCAGAAACCGAATACGGTCATCTCGCCCGAGTCGTGGTGATGGTCATCGTGCCCATGGTCATGACCATGGGCGTGTCCAACATTGGTCACTAAGTTCGACATGGTTTAAGCCTGTTCCAACGAGGTTTCAACACGGGTGGCGGTGGCAGGGACTTTCCCGGCCGCGACCAGACGTTTGTGCTGCTCGGCTTCGATGCGTTCGATGACATCCACCGGCACCATGTAGCCCTGATCGTCACGGGCGGCATGGATGGCGAAATACACCACGGTGCCGACCAGGCTGGCGATCGCCAGCCACCAGATGTGCCAGATCATCGCGAAACCGAACACGGTCAACAGGCCGCCCATGACCACGCCGGTCGCGGTGTTGTTCGGCATGTGGATCGGCGCGTACTTGGCTGGAGTCTGGTACGCAGTACCGTTTTCCTTGGCTTCGGTGAACGGGTCGATGGCGTCCGCTTTTGGCAGCACGGCAAAGTTGTAGAACGGGGGTGGCGAAGAGGTCGACCATTCCAGGGTATGGGCATTCCACGGGTCACCGTGTTCGCACATGTTCTCTGGCTTGTTGCGGTCGCGCACGCTGACGTACAGCTGGATCAGCTGGCAGGCGATACCGACGGCGATCAACACCGCACCGAACATGGCCACGTACAGGTACGGCACCCACTCAGGGTTGGTGGTGGTGTTCAGGCGACGGGTCATGCCCATGAAGCCCAGGACATAGAGCGGCATGAACGCGACGAAGAAGCCGGTGATCCAGAACCAGAACGCGCCCTTGCCCCAGCCTTCGTGCAGCTTGAAGCCGAACGCTTTCGGGAAGTAGAACGCGAAGCCTGCGATGTAGCCGAACACGGCGCCGCCGATGATCACGTTATGGAAGTGCGCGATCACGAACAGGCTGTTGTGCAGCACGAAGTCAGCACCCGGGATGGCCAGCAGTACGCCGGTCATGCCGCCGATGGCGAAGGTCACCATGAAGCCCAGGGTCCACAGCACATGGCTGGTGAAGCGCAGACGGCCCTGGTAGATGGTGAACAGCCAGTTGAACAGCTTCACCCCGGTCGGGATCGAGATCAGCATCGTCGCCAGGCCGAAGAAGGCGTTGACGCTGGCGCCCGAACCCATGGTGAAGAAGTGGTGCAGCCAAACCATGAAGCCCAGCACCGAGATCGCGCCCGAGGCGTAGATCATCGAGTGATGGCCGAACAGTTTCTTGCCGGAGAAGGTCGAGATGACTTCGGAGAAAATACCGAACGCCGGCAGGATGAGGATGTACACCTCGGGGTGACCCCAGGCCCAGAACAGGTTCACGTACATCATCGGATTTCCACCCAGTTCATTGGTGAAAATGTGGAAATCCATGTAGCGGTCAAGCGTCAGCAGCGCCAGGGTGGCAGTCAGGATCGGGAACGAAGCGACGATCAGGACGTTGGCCCAGGTGCAGGTCCAGGTGAAGATCGGCATGTCCATCAGCTTCATGCCCGGGGTACGCATCTTCAGCACGGTGGCCAGGAAGTTGACCCCCGTCAGCGTCGTACCCAACCCGGAAAGCTGTAGCGCCCAGATGTAGTAGTCCATCCCCACGCCCGGGCTGTATTGCAGGCCCGACAACGGCGGATAGGCAACCCAGCCGGTCTTGGCGAATTCGCCAACGCCCAGGGACAGGTTGATCAGCACCACGCCGGACACCAGCAGCCAGAAGCTCAAGGAGTTCAGGAACGGGAACGCCACGTCGCGAGCACCGATCTGCAGCGGCACGGCCAGGTTCATCAGGCCGGTGAAGAATGGCATCGCCATGAAGATGATCATGATCACACCGTGGGCGGTGAAGATCTGGTCATAGTGTTCAGGCGGCAGGTAGCCAGGCGAACCCTCGGTGGCCATGGCCAACTGGGTACGCATCATGATGGCGTCGGCAAAGCCACGCAGCAGCATGACCATGGCGACGACGATGTACATCACGCCGATTTTCTTGTGGTCGACCGACGTCAGCCACTCGGTCCACAGGTAGGTCCACTTCTTGAAGTAGGTGATCCCCGTAAACAGCGCCAGGCCACCGAGCGCGATGATGGCGAGGGTCACCATGACAATCGGCTCGTGGAACGGGATCGCTTCCCAACTTAATTTACCAAACATCGTTTACTCCTCTGCCCCGGCAGCTGAATGCGAGCTCATGTCCATCCCTTCCATGTTGTGAGCCACTTCCTTCTCGTTCTTCTCGTGGTGCATCGGCTTGCCTGGGTTCATCCCTTCATACTTGTCGATGATGGTCTGGAACAGGTTCGGCGTAACCGACGAGTAGAGTTCGACTGGGTTGTTCTGGCTCGGCTTGGAAAGGGCTTCGTATTCAGCTTTTTCAAGCTGTTTAGGTGCCTTCTTCACATCGTTGACCCAGGCGTCGAAATCTTCCTGGGTCGTGGCGATTGCTTTGAACTTCATGCCGGTGAAACCTGCGCCGCTGTAGTTGGCGGAGATACCGTCGAGTTCGGCGTTCTGGTTGGCGATCAGGTGCAGCTTGGTCTGCATGCCCGCCATCGCGTAGATCTGGCCGCCCAGGCCCGGGATGAAGAACGAGTTCATCACGGAGTCGGAGGTGACCTTGAAGTTGATCGGCGTGTGGGCCGGGAACACGATCTTGTTAACCGTGGCGATGCCTTGTTCCGGGTAGATGAACAGCCATTTCCAGTCCATCGCAACCACTTCGATGGTGACCGGCTTGACGTCGGAATCCAGCGGACGGTACGGGTCCAGGGCGTGGGTCGACTTGTAGGTGACGTAACCCAGGGCAATGATGATCAGCACCGGGATGGTCCACACCGCCACTTCGATCTTGGTCGAGTGCGACCATTTCGGGGTGTAGGTGGCATTGGGGTTGGAGGCGCGGTACTTCCAGGCGAACAGGAAGGTCATGACGATGACCGGCACAACGACCAGCAACATCAGCAGCGTGGCGGTGATGATCAGGTTTCGTTCATCCAGGCCGACCTGGCCCTTGGGATCGAGCAAGGTCATGTTGCAGCCTCCCAGCAACAACGTGCCGAGCAGCGGCAACAAGCCTAGTAATCGGGGGTACCTGTTTTTACTCATCTCACGACCTCTAAAGCAGCTTGCGCAATGCAGTTGGGTTTTGATCGCCAACACTTCACCCTGCCAAGGGTTGGCTATTTTCTTGGATTTGAATAAGGGCTGCCCGTCGAGCGTCAGGTCAGACGCTGTTCGACTCATCCTGGGCCAGCAGTGAATTCTTATTCGTTGGTCAAAGGCCTAGTTCAAGCCCAATTCCATTTGGTGCGGGTAAGTTGGAGGTACCGACACCTGGGATCGCATGGGGCACTGTCGCCCTTCGACCACGCTCGAGCTCAAGACTGAGCCGGGTCGGGAAATCGGTGCGGGCGATTGTAGTGAGCTAGGTCGCGGTAGACCATGTCTTATCCCGAAATAATTTTTATCCGTTCCGGCAATAATCTGTAGCTGATATTGCAACAAGCCCGCATGTTATCGAAATTCATTCTCAACAAGAACCCCAAAAAACGTAAGCCTACTCGGCCCGATTCAGACAGCCCTCGGGGGGTCAAATACGGTTGATCTGCGGGAGAGCCCCTGTTTATGGGGCCTGGGCGAACGCCGCTTCGCTGTTAAAAATGCCTGCCATGTGCGCACTCATTTTCGTCAGGCCGGGGGATCTTTTGTTGCAGCAGAAGGTGGTTATTCGCACCCTGAAACGCGGTAGGCGCACAAATGTGTGACAACATGTCGCACATTGTCGCCCCTCATTCTTGCCTCGGATCAAGGACGCCCTTGCGTGAGGCTGAAACACAAAACGCCCCGGTTCTCCAAGAGAGAAACCGGGGCGTCTTGTGGGGGTGTTTCAGCGCAGGGTCTTACGGTTGCGCATCACCAGCAGCGGCACCAGCACAGCGGTCAGCACGAAGGCCACCAGGGCCCATTGCGCCAGGGACAAACCCAGGATCGGTGGATACGGAGTGGAGCAGAAGCCGTCGACCTGGAACCCCAACGGGAAGATTTTCGCCAGCGGCAAGCCGTCGACAATCGGCTGCAACACGTCCACCCCACAGCTGACCTGTGGGAAGAACTGGGTGTACACGTGATGCCCCGCCACGCCGACCCCGGCCAAGGCGCTGAGCACCACGAGGCCTTCGAAAATCGTCAGGCTGCGGCGGGTGCGCATGGCGGCACCGATGAAGGCAAAGATCGCGATCAGCAACAGTGCGTAGCGTTGCAGGATGCACAGCGGGCATGGTGCCTCGCCCAGGACCACTTGCATGTACAGCGCACCACCGATCAGCGCCAGGCAGATCAGCCCCAGCAACACCAGATAGCGCCGCTCACGGCCCAGCGTCAATTGCTCACTCATTGCGATTCCCTTTTTTGCATGGATCGATGTCTGCATGGATCGACGCACAGCCTGGCAACAAAGGCGCGCAGTCGGATGGCCGAAGTCTACACGTTGACCATGACAGTGAACGAGCAGCAGCGTCGACATCGAAGGGAATAGACAGCAAGAGGGTTAAGCGCGGATTAATTCCGGGAGGACTGTTGGATGGCGGTGGGTCAGCTTGCACAGAGGCTGAATGTGCCGCCGCCTTCGCGAGCAAGCTCGCCCCCACCCTGCTTCGGGGCGGTCGCGAGATTGTGTGCCACCACCCACTCCCTGTGGGAGCGGGCTTGCTCGCGAAAGCGGTGGATCAGCTGCATTGAGATTGAGTGTGCCGACGCCTTATTCCAGCGCCGCCGCCGGCCCGAAGAACTCGTAGCGGCTTTGTTGCTCAGGCACGCCCAACGCCTTGAGGTGGCGCTTGACGGCGCCCATGAAGCCTTTCGGCCCGAGGAAGTAGGCGTCCAGGTCACGCTGTTCGGGCAGCCATTGGGCCAGTTGTTCCTCGCTCAGGAACCCGATCTTGTCAGCCGCCGGGCTCAGGCCATCGTCCTCGTCGTAGCAATAGAAGCGCTTGAGTTGCGGATGACGCGAGGCCAGGTCGTCGATCCAGTCACGGAAGGCATGGGCACGACCATTGCGCGCGCAGTGAATGAAATGCACCGGCCGTTCGGTTTGCAGCGCCGCCTGCAACATGGGCAGGGTCGGGGTGATGCCGACGCCGCCACTGATCAGCACCAACGGCTTGTCGCTGGCGGTCAGGTAGAAATCCCCGGACGGCGGGAACAACTGGATGCTGCTGCCGATCTGGAAATGATGGTGCAGGTAGTTGGACACCTGTCCACCCGCCTCGCGCTTGACGCTGATGCGGTACTGACCATTGTCCGCCAGGGCCGAGAGCGAATAGTTACGACGCACCTCTTCACCGTCCAGTATCAGCTTCATGCCGATGTACTGGCCTGGTTCGGCCTGCAGGATCGGGCCCTTGTCCGCCGGTTCGAAATAGAACGAAGTGATCTCCGAGCTTTCGCGCACCTTGGCGGTCAGGATGAACTCCCGCTCACCCCTCCAACCGCCGGGGGCAGCCGCTTTTTGGTCGTACATGCCGCCTTCGGCACCGATCAGGATATCGGCCAACTGGTTGTAGGCCGCGCCCCACGCGGCAATCACTTCAGGCGTGGCGATTTCTTCGCCCAGCACCTCGGCAATCGCCCGCAGCAGGCACGAACCGACAATCGGGTAATGCTCGGGCAGGATCTGCAAGGCAACGTGCTTGTTGACGATCTTCGCCACCAGGTCTCCCAACTGGTCGAGCTGGTCGATGTGCCGTGCATACATCAATACGCCGTTGGCCAGAGCACGAGGTTGATCGCCGCTGGCCTGGTGCGCCTGGTTGAACAACGGACGCACCTGAGGGTATTCGGTTAGCATCATGCGATAGAAGTGAGTGATCAGCGCCTCACCGCCGCTTTCCAGCAACGGGACGGTGGAACGAATGATGGCGCGTTCTTCTCGACTGAGCATAAGGTGACTCCTGGCGTGGTACGGATAACAAGACGCACAGGCTTTATCAGATTTCATGCCAGAATTTTTTCTGTTTATTATCAATAAGTTATGAATAGTGTAGTCATAAGGACACGACGCCACTTATAGTCATTGCGACTACACGGAGTCATTATGACTGCAACCTTGCTCCTGACCTCCCTGCTGCCACTGGTGGCCGATCTCTCGCGAGAATTACCCGAAGGCGAACGTTATCGGCGCCTGCTCGGTGCCCTGCGCGCCCTGCTGCCCTGCGATGCGGCAGCGCTGTTGCGCCTGGACGCCGACTGCCTGGTGCCGCTGGCGGTGGATGGCTTGAGTGCCGATACGCTGGGCCGACGATTCCGCGTCAGCGAACACCCCCGCTTCGAAGCCCTGCTGGCCAGCACCGAGCCAACCCGCTTTGCCGCCGACAGCGAGCTGCCCGACCCTTATGACGGGTTGGTCGAAGGTCTCGATGAGCATCTGGAAGTCCACGACTGCATGGGCTGCCCGCTGTTTGTCGACGAACGCCCATGGGGCCTGCTGACACTCGACTCGCTGGATCCGGAACGCTTCGAACCGCTCGACCTGAGCGCGTTGCAGGCGTTCGCCAGCCTCGCCGCCGCGACGGTCAGCGCCGCCGAACGGATCGAACGCCTGGCCTTGAAGGCCGAGGACGAACATCGCCGCGCCGAGGTCTATCGCCAGGCGAGCGGCCAGCAGCCCCATGACATGGTCGGCCAGAGCAAGGCCCACAAGCATTTGGTGGAAGAAATCAAACTGGTGGGCGGCAGCGACCTGACGGTGCTGATCACCGGTGAAACCGGGGTGGGCAAGGAGCTGGTCGCCCAAGCCATCCATGCCGCGTCGAAACGCGCCGAACAGCCGCTCATCAGCCTCAATTGCGCCGCCCTGCCGGACACGTTGGTGGAGAGCGAGCTCTTCGGTCACGTCCGTGGCGCGTTCACCGGGGCCACCAGCGACCGGCGCGGCAAATTCGAACTGGCCGATGGCGGCACCTTGTTCCTCGATGAAGTGGGTGAGTTGTCCCTCACCGTCCAGGCCAAGCTGCTGCGGGTGCTACAGAGCGGCCAGTTGCAACGCCTGGGTTCGGACAAGGAGCATCGGGTCGACGTGCGCCTGATCGCAGCCACCAATCGCGACCTCGCCGAAGAAGTGCGCAACGGTCGTTACCGGGCTGACTTCTATCATCGCCTGAGCGTGTATCCGTTGAAGGTGCCGGCACTGCGCGATCGCGGGCGTGACGTACTGCTGCTCAGCGGTTTTTTCCTGGAGCAGAACCGTTCACGCATGGGCCTGGGCAGCCTGCGCCTGACCAGCGACGCCCAGGCTGCGCTGCTGGCCTATGATTGGCCGGGCAACGTGCGAGAGCTGGAACACCTGATCGGCCGGAGTGCCTTGAAGGCCTTGGGCAGTTGCCCTGTGCGTCCGAAGATCCTCAGCCTCAGCGCCCAGGACCTGGACTTGCCCCAGGTCCTTGTGGATAACCCTGCCCCTCCGACCCTCGGCCCGGCACCGACCCTGGCCGGCGTGACAGGGGACTTGCGTGAAGCGGTGGACGACTTCCAGCGCCAGCTGATCGGCGCGTGCCTTGAGCGCCACCAGCACAACTGGGCCAGCGCTGCCCGGGAACTGGGCCTGGACCGGGCGAACCTGGGGCGGATGGCCCGGCGGTTGGGGCTCAAGTAACAGCCAGGTATTCTTCTGTGGCGAGGGAGCTTGCTCCCGCTGGGGTGCGAAGCGCCCCAAATGAAGCTGATGACATTTACCTGATCCACCTCGGTGACAGACTTTAGGGCTGCTTCGCACCCCAGCGGGAGCAAGCTCCCTCGCCACGAAAGCGATTTCGCACAAGGATCCTGTTACAGCCCACCATGTTATTGACAGGCTTTCGCCCTAAAGCCTGCCCCCAACAAGTCGATAACCCGGTATCACAAGCTGCTCTGGCGACCGTCACGCTCGCCTCACCTTTTTCCACAGAAGGTTTTTATGTCTTCCAACAAAGCCCGCGCAGATTCACTTTCGCTTCTGCTGTTTACCTTGCGCAGCGGCAAGCTGATGGCAATCAACCTGCTCAAGGTCAGCGAAATCATTCCCTGCCCACCGCTGACCAAGCTGCCGGAGTCGCATCCGCACGTCAAAGGCATCGCCACCCTGCGCGGGACCTCGCTGTCGGTGATCGACCTCAGTCGTGCGATTGGCGAACGGCCACTGGAAGACCCGGACGGTGGCTGCCTGATCGTCACCGACGTCAGCCGCTCCAAACAGGGCCTGCATGTGCAGGCGGTGAGCAAGATCGTGCATTGCCTGACCACCGACATCAAACCGCCACCCTACGGCTCCGGCGGCTCGCGCGCGTTCATCACCGGCGTGACCTCGGTGGACGGCACGCTGGTGCAGGTGCTGGACATTGAAAAAGTCATCCACGGCATCGCCCCGGCGCAGATCGAAACCGCGCCAACCGAACTGAGCATGGAAGACGCCGAGGTCCTGGGCAACGCCCGGATCCTGGTGGTCGATGACAGCCAGGTGGCGTTGCAACAGTCGGTACACACCCTGCGCAACCTCGGCTTGCAGTGCCACACCGCCCGCAGCGCCAGGGAAGCCATCGAATGCCTGCTGGACCTGCAAGGCACGGCCGAGCAGATCAACCTGATTGTTTCCGACATCGAAATGTCGGAAATGGACGGCTATGCCCTGACGCGGACCCTGCGCGAAACGCCGGACTTCGCCCACCTCTATGTGTTGCTGCACACCTCGCTGGACAGCGCCATGAACAGTGAAAAGGCCCGGTTGGCGGGCGCCAACGGCGTACTCACCAAGTTCTCCTCGCCGGAGCTGACCAAATGCCTGATCACCGCCGCCAAGGCCGTGGCCGAGCAAGGCCACTGACCCCGGCCAACTGACTGGCGCACAACTTGCTTCGCACGGCGGACGGCGGCGCTTTCCTGTCGCCGCTTTCCAGCCTTTTGCGACCGGTCACTCGATGAATACAACGTTCTCCTGCGTAGGGTGCGGCAAATGCTGCACCGATCACCACGTCCCCCTGACACTCGACGAGGCCCGTATGTGGGCGGATGACGGCGGTCAGGTGATCGTCCTGGTGGAGGCTTTCCTGTCCAATGGACTGGGCCTGCCGGCAGCGCAACGCGAACATGCTGAACGTCGTTCGGCGGTAGTCCGCAGCGGCGCCACCGAAGCCCGCGTGGCAATCACTTTCGCGGCCTATAACGCCGGGCGTTGCCGGAATCTTGACGAAGAGAACCTGTGCCGCATCTACGAGCGTCGCCCCTTGGTGTGCCGGATCTATCCCATGGAAATCAACCCGCACATCCCCTTGGACGTCACCCGCAAGGATTGTCCGCCTGAATCGTGGGAAACCGGGCCGCAACTGATTCTCGGCGGCAAACTGGTCGACCAGGAACTGGCCCGGTTGATCGAA
The DNA here is from genome assembly GCF_057809015.1 of Pseudomonas sp. FG6. Lineage (NCBI taxonomy): Bacteria > Pseudomonadati > Pseudomonadota > Gammaproteobacteria > Pseudomonadales > Pseudomonadaceae > Pseudomonas > Pseudomonas sp. FG6. Next base: position 58,067 of record NZ_JBMDJD010000024.1, on the reverse strand, counting down.
CGCTCGCGCCAGGCCGACCGTGAAGACATCGCACTCAAGGACCGCATCTGTGCGTTGCTGGGCATCCGCACCACGGCCTTGAAGGGGGACGGCTTCACCGCCTACCTGCCAGACATGAGCGCATTCGCCACCGCCCTCGACCAGGCACCTCGGCAAGCGGAGCAGCAGGCTGGTGAATGGCAGTTCCATGTGTCAGGGGATGACGTGGCCAGCCAGGTGCTGGCCAGTGGCGCGCTCGTCGTGACTGAAGCACCGGTGGATTACGCCTTTATTTCCCTGCGAGCGGCGTAGCCATCCCCCTGTGGGAGTGGGCTTGCTCGCGAAAGCGGTCTGGCATTCAACATCTATGCAAGCTGATCCGACGCCTTCGCGAGCAAGCCCGCTCCCACAGGAATTTGCCGCATCCTGTGGAGCTCCCCTCTCGCCTAACCCGCGCCGAGAATGTTAGCGTGCTTGGTATCCACTCCACGACGAGCCCTGCGCGATGAAAAAAACCGTACTTGCCTTCAGCCGTATCACGCCTCAAATGGTCGAGCGCCTGCAACAGGACTTCGACGTCATCGTGCCAAACCCATCGAACGGTGACATCAATGCCCAGTTCAACGAGGCCTTGCCCCATGCCCACGGCCTGATTGGTGTCGGTCGCAAGCTCGGGCGCGAGCAGCTCAAGGAGGCGGCCAACCTGCAAGTGGTCTCCAGCGTGTCGGTGGGCTACGACAACTACGACCTGGCTTACTTCAACGAGCGCGGGATCATGCTCACCAACACCCCTGACGTCCTCACCGAAAGCACTGCCGACCTGGCTTTCGCCCTGCTGATGAGCAGCGCCCGCCGCGTCGCAGAACTGGACGCCTGGACCAAGGCCGGGCAATGGCAGGCGACGGTCGGCCCGCAGTTGTTCGGCAGCGATGTGCACGGCAAGACCCTGGGCATCGTCGGCCTGGGTAACATCGGTGCGGCCATCGCCCGGCGCGGCCGCCTGGGGTTCAACATGCCCATCCTGTACAGCGGCAACAGCCGCAAGCCCGAACTGGAAAACCAGTTGGGCGCGCAATTTCGCGAACTGGACCCATTGCTGGCCGAAGCGGATTTCGTGTGCCTCGTGGTGCCCTTGAGCGAGAAGACCCGTCACCTGATCGGCCAACGCGAACTGGCCCTGATGAAGTCAAGCGCGATTCTGGTGAACATTTCCCGTGGCCCGGTAGTGGATGAACCGGCCCTGATCGAAGCCTTGCAGAACAACCGCATCCGCGGTGCCGGGCTGGACGTCTACGAGAAGGAGCCGCTGACCGAATCCCCGCTGTTCCAGCTGAAAAACGCCGTTACCCTGCCCCACATCGGCTCGGCGACCCACGAAACGCGTGCCGCCATGGCCAATCTTGCTGTGGATAACCTGCGAAGTGCCTTGATGGGCGAACGCCCGCAGAACCTGGTCAACCCGCAAGTCTGGAAATAGGCCCACACCGTGGCGAGGGAGCTTGCTCCCGCTGGGCTGCGCAGCAGCCCTTTCGGTTTAGCTGATGCAGCGCGGTGACAGGTACACCGTGGGGTTGCTTCGCAACCCAGCGGGAGCTTGCTCCCTCGCCACAGGATTATCAGCGGGCGCCCAAGGCGACTTTCGTCGCCACCGGCCGGGGCTTGCGAAAGACCAACACGTTACCCAGCATCACCAACACCAGCCCGACCAGCGCCGGTGCCGTCCATTGGTAGCCTTCGACGTAGGCCGAGACGTTCAATGCCACCACCGGAAACAGTACCGTGCAATACGCCGCCCGTTCCGGCCCCATGCGCCCCACCAGCGTCAGGTACGCGGTAAAGCCGATCACCGAGCCCGGGATCACCAGGTACGCCAGCGAGCCGATGTAGCGCGTGTTCCATTCCATATCGAAGGGGATACCGTTGAACAGACACCACAGCGCCAGCATTGCCGCGCCATAAGCCATGCCCCAGGCATTGGTGGTCAATGGCTTGAGCCCGGCCTTCTGTTGCAGGCTCGAGAGCATGTTGCCCGCCGAGAAACACAAAGTCCCCAACAGCGCCAACGCCAACCCGAGCAAGGTTTGCGGGCTCGCGCTGTGTCCGGCCAGCTCCGGCCAGAACAGCAACCCCAACCCCAGCAACCCCAAGGCACCTCCCAACAGTACGTTGCGGGCGATCCGCTGGCCAAAGAACACCCGGGCATTGAGCGCATTCCAGAGCGTGGCCGTGGAAAACACCACGGCGATCAAGCCACTGGGGATCCACTGGCTGGCCGTCAGGAAACACATGAAGTTGACGCAGAACAGACACAAGCCCTGGGCCACGCAAATCAAGTGCCCCCGGCGGTTCATCACCTGCAGGCGCCGACTGAGCAAGAGCATCGCGAACAGGATCAAGGCCGCGAGACCGAAACGATAGACAATCGACACCGGGATGGCGACCACCCCCAATTGCAGTTTCAGCGCAATCCAGGTGGTGCCCCAGATGAGTACGGTAAGCAGGTACAACGAGAGGTTCATGACGACGGCTCCTGACAATGACGACCAGTGTCCCGCCGTCGCGCGCCTGGCGCTTGCATAAACTTGCGGTTTTGTCCGCTCGCCGGCTGGCAGGGGCCGGCCGACGGAGTAGGATGCAAGGCGTTGATAGAGAAACGATCATGCCCACATTGCACACCCTGCAAGTCTTCCAAGCCTTGAACAGTTCGCCCAACGCCCGCCTGGAGCACAGTGCCGAGCTCGGCGACGGCATGGCGGCCGCCTTGTGGAGCAACCATCACGACGCCCGGGACTACGAGGCGCCGACCCACCACACCTTGTCTTGCTACATTGCCGGCGGTACCGGCACGTTCCGCCGCGAACGGCCCGACGCCATGGGCGCGCCCGACAAACTCTGCGTGCTGCCGGCGGGACATGAATCGGCCTGGGTCATCAACGGCGACATTCGCCTTGCGCACCTGTACTTCAGCCCCGAACAGTTTGCCCTCGGCTGCGTCACGCTGCTGGATCGCGAACCCCGGCAAGTGCAACTGTGCGAGGCCACCTTCCTCGACGATCCACAACAGGCACGGCGCTTCCGGCAATTGATCGCACTGAACTGGGACGAACCCGGCGAACGCCTGCTGACCACCAGCCTGGCCCACGAACTGCTCGATCACCTGCTGCTGAGCCAGGTTGGCCAGCGCCAAGGGCTTCGCCTCAAGGGCGGGCTGGCCACGCACCAGCGGCGAATGCTGGTGGACTACATCGACACCTACCTGGGCGATGCCATCAGCCTTGGGCAGCTCGCAGCGCTGTGCACGTTGTCCGAATACCACTTTGCCCGGATGTTTCGCGAAAGCTTTGGCCTGCCGCCTCATCAATACGTACTGGCAAGACGCTTGGCCCGTGCGCAGCAATTACTGCGCAACACCTCCCAAGCATTGGGCGAGGTGGCGCTGGCCTGTGGATTTGCCAGTGCCAGCCACTTTACCAACCGTTTTCGCCAGGCCCTGGGCGCAACACCCGGGGAGTATCGACAGGCGTTTTTGCGCTAGCGCCGGTGATTGCCATCGCGAGCGAGGCCAGTAACGCCAATCATTCGACCATTCCAAATCCCTTGTGGGACTCGCGTCGCATGGAGATTTTGTGCCCCCCAAACAAAACGGGCCTGCAATTGCAGGCCCGTTTTTCAGTCGTCATTGAAATGAACGCGGTTTCAGCCGTGGAGTGCAGCCCGTTCGTTCTCCAGGAATTCTTCTTCCAGCATGGCATCGGCCAGGGCGACGGATTCGGACGGCGTCGCGGTGGCGGCGCGCTTGCCGCGCAGTTTACCGAACAAGTGCTCCAAGGCGTTTTCGAGCTTGGTGGCGGCACCTTCGATCGCCAGTTCCAGCGACTCGGCCTTGTGCGTTACGGAGACCGGTTGATGGCCCTTCGGCCGCGCTTCAAGCTGGCAACGCAGGTCATGTGGACCTGGCTTGTCACCGTTTTCATCACGTAGATGAACTTCGACCCGTGTCAGGTCTTCCTCGTAACGTTCGAGCGTGCTCTCGATGGTAGTACGTACCCACTCCTCCAGTCGGATGCTGCTTTGAATATGGTTATCGCTGTTGACTTGGATTTGCATAGTTCATCCCTTATTTCGGCTAGCTCGCCAGGGGCCTGTAGACGTTAGCGTAACGGCCCCTTGAGTACAGAGTCGGGCTCCCGAAGGAACAATTCAAGCCCCCAGAAAAGATAAATATTCCTTTGCAAATAATGCCGGACAACGAACAAAAGCCCTGTTAATGTCGGGAATTGCCTTGCACCTCTTTCACCACTTCCCTGCACCGCCTGCGAACACTCCCTGCCCCGAAACGGGCAGCCTGCACACCCCTGTTCCTGCGCGCCCCACGCCCATTGGCCGGGTTCATTGTCCCTGCGTTTTTCAGGCATGCCCCTTGCTACTTGCTTCCTGCCGATTGCCCTGGCAACCAACGATGAACTCGATCATGGAATGGCCGATGGTCCGGAGTTGCGAACTAATCATGACCACGGTCGGTCAACAACTGCACGTTCAATCAGGCGGTGACGCATCATGGACAACCCTTTTCAGATCATTACCGACGCTTTCGCGCCGCAATACCAAGTCAATCTGAGCATCCAGGGCCTGGATGGCCGCATCATGCTGACCCTGTCCAAGGCCGGGCGCATCGTCGCCAGACGCATGATCAGCGCCCAGCAACGCAACGACCCGGAGCGGCTCAAACGCCTGGTGCAAAGCATTCAATTCGGCATGGCCATCGAACAGGGCCACAGCGCCGTGGCCCTCCTTGAAGCCATGACCGACGGCGGCAACACCAAGCTGCCACCCCCACAGGTCCGAGGTTGCGCCCCGAGCGTCGCCAGCCTTTAGATCTCGCCTTTCTCCACCTCGACCGCCTCGCTGGAATTCGCGCCAGCCTTGCGGTGCGGGTGGTCGATCTTCACCGAGGGGAACTGCGACGAGGCGTAGCGCACCACAAGGATCGCGAAGGCCAGCAGCAGGATGCCGCCGCACAGGTAGATGATGCCCATGTCCGGCGGGTTGTGGTGCGAGACGTTGGAGATCAGCAGGCGCGTCAGCGCCGTGATGGCGACGTAGATCAGAAACCGCACCGGCATGTGGTTGGTCTTGAAATAGATCCCCACCATCGCCCCCAGTTCGAGATAGATGAACAGCAGCAAAATGTCATCGATCTTGATGTTCCCCGCCTCGATCATCTGCAAAAACTCCATCACGGAGGCCCATGCGGTCACCGCCCCGATGGCGAACAACGCCAGGTAATGGAAGCTTTCTACGAACAGGTTGCCCAGGGACTCCGCCAACTGGTGGACGTTCTGGCGCAGGTTCTCGGCCCAATTGATTTTCACAGTGTAATTTCCTTAGGTCGGCTCGACCGGATGATGCGGGTTGGACATGACAGTTGTTCTGCATGCAGAAAAAAGGCCAGCGGTTAGGCTACATTAAAAAGCCACTACCCAAGGGCAAGGGATTCGCTTACACTTTTACCTGTATATAAATACAGTAATCACACAGATAACCAATGTGAAGGCATGTGAGGTGGTGAATGGCCGTCGAAGTGGTATACCGCAGCAGCCGGGATTTGGAGCGCTTGTTCATGGATAAAGCCGAAGCTGACCGTCATGACAAAATGCTGGAGCTCGCAGAATTGCTGGCCGAGGTGTTGCAAAAAGCCGTCCCATCGCTGAGCGAGCAACAGGTCGAGGAAGCCGGGATCTACATGGCGAAGAACCGTGACGTGTTCGCCAAGGCATTCAAGAGCCAGCCGGACGCCTTGTCCGAACTGCTCAACCCGTCGGACGAATAACCCAAAAAGATCGCAGCCTTCGGCAGCGCCTGCAGCAATACCCGTGTAGGAGCTGCCGAAGGCTGCGATCTTTTTTAGTAGTAACGACGCGGATCGGAATCGATCAGGCTGGCCAGCTTGGTCAAGGCAAAACGCAATTCGTCCTGGCTGGTCGGTGACATCAGCACCAGGCGCACGCAACGGGTGGTTCCAGAGCGTTCCGCCTGGAACTGCGTACCGCTGAGCACCAGCACGCCATTGGCCCGGGCCAGCAGGGTGAATTCGTCGCTGGTCCATGGCTCGGGTAACGTCAACCAGACGTGATAGGAATAGGGCTGGGCCTTGAGCTCGAAATTGGCAAAGATTTCCCCGGCAATGGCTTGCCGGCCGGCGGCTTCGTTGCGCTGGATCCGAATCAGTTTCTTATCCAGGCCTTCGGTGATCACGTTGCTGGCCAGCTGCGCAGTCAACGGCGACGGCATCCAGACGCTGCTGCGCACCATCGAGGTCAGGCGCGACAGCAGTTTCGGCGGGCTGTAGAGATAGCCGATGCGAAGAGCCGGCATGACCGATTTCGACAAACTGGTCAGGTACACCGAACGTTCCGGCGCAAACGCCGACAATGGCTTGATCGACGGATCAGTGGCGAGAAAGCCATAGATATCATCGTCCAGGATGATGAAGTCGAACTCTTCGGCCAGCGCGGCAATCTGCGCCCGACGCTTTTGCGACATGATCGCCGTCGTCGGGTTCTGGCAGGTCGCCACGCAGACCAGCATCGCCGGCTTCTCGCGCAGGCACAACTCGCGCAGCGCCTCGGGAATGATGCCCTCGTCATCCATCGGCACGCCGCGCAGCCGGCGCTCAAGGCCATGGGCCAGGGAAATGATGCCGGGGTAGCAAAGCGCTTCGCAGAGCACCAGGTCACCGGCGTTGGTCAGGGCACTCATCGCAACCATCAAGCCATGCTGGGCACCGGCGGTGATCACCACTTGTTGCCACTGCGCATCGGGCAATGAATGGCGTAACCACTGCGCCCCCGCTTCACGATGGGCCGGATGCCCACCGTCCGGCGCGTAATCCAGGGCGCGGGCAAAATCGGTGCTATGGGCCATGCCCACCAACGCATCGCGCAACCAGAACTCAAGGGTTTCGCTGGAAGGCTTGATGATGGAGAGATCGAGCCACTCCGACTGCCCCAGGTTCAACGTAACGGCGCCGTGGCTCGCCGGCAGTTCCCGCGATTTCTGGTTGAGCACATACGTGCCACGCCCCACTTCCCCCTGCACCAGTCGACGCCGGTGGGCTTCGCTATAGGCCCGGCTGATGGTGCCCGGCGTGACATTCAGCGCCATGGCCAGCTCCCGCAAGGTCGGCAGCCGATCACCTTCGTTCAGCACGCCGTTGCTGATGTCGCGTGCCAGCGCATCGGCAATCGACAGGTACATCGGCTGGCTGAACTCGCTTAGCTGGGGAACCCACATGAATGATCACCGCCACCGGAGAAATGATGAAAATCCGAGCATACCACGGCGGCAAAGCAACCAATAATTCGACACGAGCGTTAAATTGATTCGATTGAGTCGATCAACATTTCACTACCCTGCAATCCAACCTAATCCAACAAAAAATAAAAATCACATTAATCAATAAGTTAATAACCGAGCGCCGTAGAAAATCGACAAACACATCAGAAAATTTTCCATCCCGAACGAATCAATTATTGAATCAGTTCAATTTATTCAAATACACTGGCAATGAATCGAATCAATCGACTCAATAATCCTCATCACTGCGCGCCTGTCGTGCCAAGTCGAGACATCATGGACACACTCAGAAAGGATCTATCCCTCTCAGCGGTCATTGCGGGCTTTATCGCCGTGGTCATTTCCTATGCCGGCCCGCTGATCATCGTGTTTCAGGCGGCCAAGGAAGCGCACTTGCCCGATGACGTGGTGTCGTCATGGATCTGGGCCATTTCCATTGGCAGCGGAATGACCGGCCTGCTCCTGAGCTGGCGACTGCGGGTTCCGGTGATCACCGCCTGGTCGACGCCAGGCGCAGCATTGCTGGTGTCGATGTTGCCAACCGTGTCCCTGCCCGAGGCCATTGGCGCCTACATCGTGGCGTCGCTGATCATTGCGGTGATCGGCCTGTCCGGGGCGTTCGACAAACTGATGAACCGCCTGCCCAAGGCCATCGCCGCGGCCATGCTCGCCGGCATCCTGTTCCGCTTCGGTGCCGAACTGTTCACCTCGATCAAGCTGCAACCGGCGCTGGTACTGTCGATGATCGCGGTCTACCTGGCGTTCAAGCGCCTGTCGCCCCGCTACGCCATTTTGTCGGTACTGGTCATCGGCTGCGCAATGGCCGCCTCGTTCGGTGAGCTCAATGGCCAATCGATCACGGTCGCCGTGGCCCAACCGGTGTTCATCGCCCCGCAATGGAGCTGGCACGCGATCATCAACATCGGCCTGCCGCTGGCACTGGTCACCCTGACGGGTCAGTACGTGCCGGGCATGGCCGTGATGCGTACTGCGGGCTACGACACGCCTGCGCGCTCGATCATTTCGGTCACCGCGATCGGTTCGGTCCTGATGGCGCCCTTTGGCTCACATGGCCTGAACCTCGCTGCCATTACCGCTGCGATCTGCACCGGTCGCGAGTCCCACGAGAACCGCGACAAGCGCTACATCGCCGGGATCGCCTGCGGGGTGTTCTACCTCCTGATGGGCACCTTCGGCGCAACCCTGGCCTCGGTGTTCTCCGCACTGCCCAAAGAGCTGATCGCCTCCCTGGCCGGTCTCGCCTTGTTTGGCGCGATCAGTGCCGGGCTGACCGGCGCCATGGCCGACGAAAAACAACGGGAAGCGGCGCTGATCACCTTCCTGGTGACCGCCTCGGGCATGAGTTTCCTGGGCCTGGCCGCCGCGTTCTGGGGATTGATCTTCGGCCTCGTGGCGCATTTCGCGTTGACCTACACCCGAGAGAACAAAGCTGCCGTTATCGCCGAAGGCAACCGACCATGAGCGCACGTGACGACGGCATCGTCGCCTCCTGATTTTCAGCGATACAACAGTCGCTCCGCCAGCTCGTCGGCCACCCGGGCTGGCGAGCGTTTTTCCGCCTGGGCGTGGGCGAAGACTTCCGTGAGCCGGGCACCGATCTTCGACAGGTGCGCGGTAATGGTGGACAGCTCCTCGCCGCGATGCTTGAGGGCCACGTAGATCAAACCGCCGGAGTTGATCACGTAGTCCGGGGCATAGAGGATCCCGCGTCGTTCCAGCTGATCGGCCACTTGCAGGCTGCTCAGCTGGTTGTGGGCCGAACCGGCGACGGCCGAGCAACGCAGCTGCGCCACGCTGTGGCTGTTGAGCACGCCACCGAGGCCGCAAGGAGCCAGGATGTCGCACGGGGTGCTGAGCAACGCGTCGTTGGCAATCGGATGCGCGCCCAACTGTTCCATCGCCAACTGCACCTTGCCAGGGTCAATGTCGCTGACCAGCAGTTCGGCGCCCGCCGCATGCAGCTGTTCCGCCAAGGCAAAACCGACATTGCCCAAGCCCTGGATCGCCACCCGCAAACTTTCCAGGTTATCGCTGCCCAAGCGAGCCATGGCCGTGGCCCGGATGCCGGCAAACACCCCCAGCGCCGCATGCGGTGCGGGGTCTCCGGCGGCGGTGGTGCTGGTGACATGACGGGTTTGCTGGGCGATGCAATCCATGTCCGCCACCGAGGTGCCGCTGTCGATGGCGGTGATGTAGCGCCCGTCCAGCTGTTCGATGCAGCGGCCGAAGGCTTCGAACAGCGCGGCGCGGTTGTCCACGTGGGCCGGACGCATGATCACCGCCACCCCGCCACCCACCGGCAAGCCCGCCAGGGCGGCCTTGTAGCTCATGCCCTGGGCCAGGCGCACCGCGTCGGCCACGGCACTTTCATCGTCGGGGTAGGACAGGTAACGGCAGCCACCCAGGGCAGGCCCAGGACGGCTGCAATGAATGGCAATGACCGCCTTCAACCCGGTGGCCGGGTCTACGCTCAAGTGCAGCGATTCAAGGCGGGAGCTTTGCATGAGAGCAAACATCAAACGGCTCCCGAATCACCTTTGTTTGTTTCGCCAGTATAGGCGTGTGGCCGAAATTTGCTGGAGCACGCCGGAATAACGCGCTCCGGCCCTCAGTCTTTTGGGCATAACCGCGTGACGACGACTGCCGGACTGGACGAAAATCCACGGTGCGGCTAAAACGGGGTCATTGCCCGGAGAGTTCGATGAAGCCGCGCCAAGCTTTTCTTGAATGTTTGCAGCGCACGCCGCCCGCGTTGTTCGAAGCGGCGCTGTGGGTGGCTGCCGAGCATGATCGGGACGTGGACGTCACGGCCTTGCTGGAGGACTTCAAGGCGCTGCAACAGCAAGTCAGCCATGGCCTGCCCCTGCTGCCGGTCAGCGAATTGGGCCAGCCCTTGTTGCGACGACTCAATGACCTGGGGTTCGCCCAGGATGACTTCACGCCCCTGCGGCCACGGGCGGCGCTGCTGGACAAAGTGCTGGCGCGCAAGCGCGGGCAACCCCTGGCCCTCAGCCTGATTGCCCTGGAACTGGCCAGGCGCCTGGAGATACCGATGGTCGGTGTCAATTTCCCTGGTCATTTCCTGCTCAAGGTGCCCGGTGCAGACCACCTGCTCGATCCCTGCGGAGGCCGTCGGTTGTACCCCAATGACTGCCGGGAATTGCTGCAGCGCCAGTACGGCCCGAACATGCCCCTCAAGGCCGAGCACCTGGCTCATGCCGAGCCGATGCAGATACTCCAGCGGCTGTCGCGTAACCTACGGCAGTTGCACCTTGCCAACGACGAGTACATCGATGCATTGATCGATGCCGAGCGGGTATTGGAATTGGGCAACGCCAGCGCCGCCGATTACCTGGCCCGCGCCAGCCTGTACCAGCGGCTCGACTGTCCCAATGCCGAGCGCTTCGACCTGGAGCATGCGCTGATGCTCAGTGACGACCCGATCCAGCGAATCCGCCTGACGGAACGGTTGGGGCAACTGCCGCCGAACTCGGTGGTGCATTGAGTCGTTTGGCAGTGGAGGACACCACGAAGATCGACTGTCCACTGCAAACTCTGTGAGATCGGCGGCGAGCCTTCATGGGGTATCCGGCTGATTGGCCGGATGTGCCTTCCGGAATGCCGGATGCACTGCCGCCAACGCCGCCACACGGCGGATCCGCGGGAAGTCCTGCAGGGACACCTTGAAGCGCTCGGCGGCATAGAGTTGCGGGATCAGGTACACATCCGCCAGCCCCGGTACGGCACCGAAACAATAGCCGTCGTCGCCAATCAACTGCTCCACCGCCGCCAGCCCCTGGCCGATCCAATGCGCGATCCACTCCGTCACCTGGGCCTCATCGTGGCCCCACGCCCTCAGCTTGTTGAGCACACTGACGTTGTGCAGCGGATGAATGTCGCAGCCGATCAACGCCGCGACACCCCGCTCATGGGCACGGACCGCCAGGTCGGCGCTGAGCAGCGGCACCTGTGGATAACGCTCCTCCAGGTATTCGAGGATGGCGGGCGACTGCACCAGCAGCGCCCCCTCATCGGTACGCAGCGCGGGCACCCGCCCTTGAGGATTGATCGCCAGGTACGCCGGCTGGCGGTGCTCGCCCCCTGGCGGTGCGATCAGGTTGACCGGCAGGGCCTGGTAATCCAGGCCCTTGAGCGCCAGGGCAATGCGCACCCGGTAGGACGAAGTGGAGCGGTAGTAGGTATAGAGTTGCATGCCTTGTCCCTCAACGTGCCGGCAAGACCTTGCCCCGGCACTCGCCAAACCCGATGGACACAAACCCCTCGCGGCGGCAGCGCGCCCGCAGAATGATTTCATCGCCATCCTCCAGGAACTTGCGCACTTCGCCAGAAGCCAGCTCGATCGGCTTTTTGCCGCCCTCGGTGATCTCCAGCAGGCTGCCGAACTGGTCACTCTCGGGACCCGACAGGGTGCCCGAACCGAACAGGTCGCCGGCTTGCAGTTGGCAACCGTTGACGCTGTGGTGCGCAACCATCTGCGCCACGGTCCAGTACATGTATTGGGTATTGCTCAGGGTCAGGCGCTGGGCCGGCAGGCGCTGCTCGCGCATCGCCTCGGTCAGCAGCAGGACTTCCAGTTCGATGTCGAAGGCACCGCCCGCCTGGTCTCGCTTGTCCAACAAATACGGTAAGGGTTGCGGATCGCCTTGCGGGCGCGCCGGTTGCGGGCGGCGGAACGGTTCGAGGGCTTCGGCCGTCACCACCCAGGGCGAGACACTGGTCAGGAAACTCTTCGACAGGAATGGCCCCAGCGGTTGGTATTCCCACGCCTGGATGTCCCGCGCCGACCAGTCGTTGAGCAGGCAGAACCCACCGATGTGTTCGGCCGCATCGCCAATGGCGATGGGTTCGCCCAGCGCGTTGCCCTTGCCTATCCAGATGCCCAGTTCCAACTCGTAGTCCAGCCGCGCGCACGGGCCGAAGCTCGGCTCGGACTGGCCGGCGGGCAGGGTCTGGCCCTTGGGACGGCGCACCGCCGTGCCGGACGGGCGGACGGTCGAGGCGCGACCGTGGTAACCGATGGGGACGTATTTGTAGTTGGGCAACAGCGGATTGTCGGGGCGAAACAGCTTGCCGACATTCTGTGCGTGCTCGATGCCGACGTAGAAATCGGTGTAGTCGTGGATCTTGGCTGGCAGGTGCATCTGGCACTCGGTTGCCAGCGGCAGCAAGCTCGACGCCTGGGCCTGGAGCGTATCGCGCAGCGGGCTGTCTTCGCGTAGCAGCTCCAGCAGGCGCTCACGCAGGGCGACCCGAGCACTGCGTCCCAGGTCGAAGAACGCATTCAACTGACCGCCGGCCATGGCCTCGACGGCTTCGCGCGCCGCGCCGTCGAACAACCCCAACTGCAACGCGGCCTGCAAGTCGAAAATCCGCTCGCCAATGGCAACGCCGCTACGCGGGGCATCGCTCCCCCGGCTGAAGATGCCCAGGGGCAGGTTTTGCAGCGGGAAATCGACATGGCCGTTGGCGCAGGCCACCCAGCTACGGGCAGTGGAAAGAGAGGTCATGGATTATCTCCGGGTCGGGTCGAACGTGACAGGCAACGAGGCCCAACAAGCATCGTAGTCGGTTTGCAATTGCGGGCAGTCCAGGGCGAAACGGCTCGGGCGCAAGACCTGGCTGGTTTCGAACATGAAGGCCATGGTGTTGTCGATTTTTGCCGGTTGCAGCTCGACGTTGATGGCCTTGGTGCAAGTTTCGCCGTCCGGGCCATGGGCGCTCATGCAACTGTGCAGCGACGCGCCGCCAGGCAGGAAGCCTTCGGCCTTGGCATCGTAGGCGCCCTGGATCAGGCCCATGTATTCGTTCATCAGGTTGCGGTGGAACCACGGCGGACGGAAGGTGTTCTCCGCCACCATCCAGCGCGGAGGGAAAATCACGAAGTCGAGATTGGCCAGGCCATGCACGCTGGTGGGTGAAGTCAGCACCGTGAAAATCGACGGATCGGGGTGATCGAAGCTCACCGTACCGAGGGTATTGAAGCGACGCAGGTCGTATTTGTACGGCACGTTGTTGCCGTGCCAGGCCACCACGTCCAAAGGCGAATGCCCCAGTTCGCATCCCCACAACTCACCGAGGAATTTCTGTACCAGGGTGGTGGGCTGCGCGAGGTTTTCGTAACGGGCAACCGGCGCGAGAAAGTCCCGGGGATTGGCCAGCCCGTTGCTGCCGATCGGCCCCAGATCTGGCAGGCGCAATGGCGCGCCATGGTTCTCGGCGATGTAGCCGCGAGCTTGCGGGTCGAGCAGTTCGACGCGGAACTTCAGCCCCCGCGGCAACACGGCGATCTCCAACGGCGCCAGCTCCAGCACGCCCAATTCCGTGGCGATGCGCAACCGTCCCAGTTGCGGCACGATCAGCCATTCACCGTCGGCATTGAAGAATACCCGCTGCATGGAACGGTTGGCGCAGTAGTGATAGACGCTGATGCCGGCGGGCTTGTCCGGGTTGGCATTGGCCACCGTGCGCACCAGGCCGTCGAGCAGGTCGGTCGGCTCGTCAGGAATCTGCAACGGGTTCCAGCGCAGCCGATTGGGCGTGACGTCGCCCAAAGGGCCACCGGCGATCTGCCGTTCAAGCCTGGCGAAGGCCGCATGATTGGCGGACGGCCGGATGCGATACATCCAGGTCCGCCGCGCTTCGCCACGGGTCATGGTGAAGGCCGTGCCGGAGAACAGTTCGGCGTAGAGACCATAAGGGGCTTTTTGCGGGGAGTTCTGGCCGACGGGCAGTGCGCCGGGCAGCGCTTCGCTGGCGAATTCATTGCCGAAGCCCGACTGATAAGCCAGGTCCGACGCGGTGGAGTCGAGGTGCATGGAGGCCTCCTGAACACAGGATAGGTACGGCCTGTCGCTTTACACAAAAGAACGAGGCGCACCGGGTTATTTTTATCGTAATCCAATTACGCATAACGTAATTTGCTCGACAGCGACCGTCAAGCTATAAAGACGCCCATTCGCCTCTGGACCTCGCGCCGCCATGGAAACCCCGCTCAGCAACGGTAAACAGAAAGTCCGCTCCGCCGAAGTCGGCACCGACATTCTCAAGGCCCTGGCCGAACTGTCCCCCGCTACCTCGCTGTCGCGCCTGGCCGAACATGTGCAGATGCCGGCCAGCAAGGTTCATCGCTACTTGCAGGCCCTGATCGCCAGCGGCTTCGCCGAACAGAACGCCGCCACCAATCACTACGGGTTGGGTCGCGAAGCCCTGCGCGTGGGCCTGGCCGCCTTGAACAGCATGGACGTGCTGCAAGTGGCCGCCCTGCCCTTGGCCGAGTTGCGCGACGACTTGAACGAAACCTGTTTCCTGGCGGTATGGGGCAATCACGGCGCAACCGTGGTACGCATTGAACCGGCCGTGCGGGCCGTGACCGTGGTGACGCAACTGGGCTCGGTGCTGCCGTTGCTCAGCTCCTCCACCGGTCTGGTATTCAGCGCCTACCTGCCAGAGCGCGAAACGATCGAGTTGCGTGAGCAGGAACTGGCGAGCAGCCGCCATCCGCTGCTGGTCGACACCCGGGCGTACGCAGCCTTGTGCGAACAGATCCGCAGTCGCGGCCTGCATCATGTGCATGGCTTGCTGATGCCCGGGGTCGATGCCTTGTCTGCCCCGGTGTTCAACGCGGTCGGCCAGGTGGCGGCGGTGATGACCATCGTCGGCCCGACCTCAATGTTTCACGCCGACGAAAACGGCCCGGCGGCGCAGCGGCTGCTGGCCGCGACCCGGGCGGTCAGTTGGCGGATGGGGTATGAGGCGGCCCCGCAGGCTGTACAGCAGGTCGAGGTGGATCACTGAGGTCCGGGAGACAAGGGATAACGCCAGCTACCCCATCATCCCCATGACCTTGGCCTTGGCAACCGCTTGCGTACGCCGTTGCACGCCCAGCTTGCTGTGTATTCGACGGGAATGGGTTTTTACCGTGTGCAAGGAGATGAACAGCCGTTCGGCGATCTGCTGATTGGAATGACCTTGCGCAATCAGTTCCAGGACCTGCAATTCACGATGGCTGAGCAAGGGCTCTTCGGCCGTTGCCGCTGACTCGCTGCACGCTGGCGACACGGCCTGCTGCAGCAACCCGGGCTGGCGCAAGTCCAGCTCACGCAAGGCCTGCTGGGCGCGCCAGCAGACCACTCGCTCGCGCGCCTCTTGCATCAGCGAACGCGCCTGGCAAGGGTCTGCGGACAACCAGGTCACCTCCGCCAGCGCCAGATGCAGTTCGGTTTCCAGCGCATGCATTTCACAGCGTTGCGCCTGCTCGATCATGGCCATGAGTTGGGCTTGCGGATCCTCCGCCCGTCCCAGGTAAACCTCGGCCAGCACCAGCAGGTATTCGAGGCGGGGAATCAATTCCAGGGTCGCGGGAGGTGCATGCCGGGCCTGCGGGCCCCGAAAATGTCGCAAGACCCGGGTCAAGGCTTCATGGGCCAGTTCCGCACGCCCTTGCTGCAACCAGAACTGGCAACTGGTTTGCAGCAACACACCGCGGTAAACGGTGTCGGGAATATGCCGCTGCTGCATGACTCGCTCGGCATCGCGCAGTTGCCTGAACGCCTCGCCATAATCGCCCTGGTTGGCGGCCAGGCTGGCCTTGCCTAAAAAGCCGTACAGCACTTGTTTATCCTGGTTGTGCAGGCTTGCGTCCAGGCCGGCTTGGAATTGCTCGGCGGCCTGCTCCTCAAGGCCCATGCGCAACGCCAGGCGCCCCCGCCGCAGGGCGATACGCCCCGACAGCGCAGAAAAATCCTGGCCTGGCTTATCGAGCAACAGTTGGACCGCACCCAGCAGATGATCAGCCCGATGGGGTGCGCCACGCTGCTCCAGCACCTGGGCATGGTCGAGCTCCAGCAAGCCTTCGAACACCAGCGACCCTTGCGCTCGCGCCAGGCACAACGCCTGGCGATTGGTCCAGTGCGCAGACGCCAATTCACCGTTGAGCAGCGCTTGCTGCGTCAGCCCCATCAGGCACAGCAGCCGCAGGGCCCAGCCCTGCGGATCCAGACTGGCCTGGGCCTGGAGAAAGTGCTCGCGAGCCTGTTCGCCATCGCCCGAAAGGTGCAGCAGCCAGCCTCGCAAGACCTGCCATCGCGCGATCAACTGTCGCTGCAAGGCGGCCAAGGGCTGCGGCGCGAACCGGGCCAGTTGCTCGATGCAGTCTGACGCCTGGTCGAAGCGCCCGGCGAACAACAGAGCCGCGGTCACCAGCCCCACCGATTGCGGGGTGCCCAGCGCCAGTGCTTCGCCCTGGCGGTCATGCAGGTTCAGCAACAGCACCACGTTCTGGCGTTGCAAGACGTGCTCGAAACTCAAGTGCTGCAAGAAACTGACGGCGGCCTCGAACTCCTCGGCGTGCATGGCCTGCTCGAATGCCATCTGCCAATCCTGTTCGGCCGCGAACCACTGGCAGGCCCGGCGATGCCAGGAACGTCCTTGCGGCCAGGGCTCTTCACGCACCAGCCGGGCCAGTGCCGGAAAGATGTGCAGCCAGTCCGCAGACTGTTCCCAGGGCTCGATGAAGCATCCCAACTCCAACAAGGCAGGCAGGCATTCCGCCCCCACCGTGTCGCCGAACAAATGCTCGCACAGCCGAGCGTTGAAGCGCGGCAAGTGCGCCAGCACCCGCCAGGCCTGCGCCAGATCCGGCGTCAGCGCGCCGAACAGCTCGTACTCCAGGTAATCGGGCAAGGTTCCCGCACGCCCCGGCGAGGCGTGACGGCGCGCCCATTCGCAACGTTCGAGCAAGGCCAGGCGCACCCCGGCGCACCAACCTGCGCTGCGCTGTATCACTTCGCGGGCAGTACGGGTCGCCTCAGGGCCGGGCAGATGACCGAGCAGCGCCTGGACATCGTCGACGGTGAATGCCAACGCACGGGCGTCGAATTCGTGCAATTCATCGTCGAGCAACAGCCGCGGCCAGTTGCAATGGGGACGGCGACGCCCGTTCAGCCACAGGTGCAGCGCCGGGCTGCAGGTGTTCAGCAGACGGTCGAGCAACTGGTCCAACTCGGGATTCGGTACCCGGCAGTAATCATCCAGGAACAGCCAGGTGGGTGTCTGCAAGCGCGCCAGGTGAGCCAACACTCCCGCCTCATCCATCAGCGGCAGGCCGAGGGCCTGCGCCAGTTGCTCGCACAGTTGCCCAGCGCTCAGCGCAACGCCGCCCAACGGCAGCCAATGCAGCCGACAACCGGCAGGTGCTTGCAGGAAACACTCGGCGAACAACGCGCTCTTGCCACTGCCCGCCGGCGCGCAAAGCAGCTTTACCCGCGCCTCGGACGTCAGCAAAGGCTCGCTCAAGGACCGCCGTGGCACATGGGTGGAGGACAGGCGAGGCAGCAACCCAGGACGGTCCGGACACGGTGTCATGGCGGTCATGTGCGAAGGTCCTTTTTATTGTTCTGCCATCACCCTAGCCCTGTGTCGCCCACCTTTGGAGAAGTATTCAGCGCGCTGATTGGTGCCCATAAAAAAATGACCGGCAGGAGGGCTGCCGGTCGTCATGTTTGGTTTCAAATCAAACGCGGTCCTGTGGCGAGGGAGCTTGCTCCCGCTGGGGCGCGCAGCGGCCCTGAAACCAGACGACTCGATGTATCAGGTACATCAAGTGGCCCTTTTTTTGGGGCTGCTTCGCACCCCAGCGGGAGCAAGCTCCCTCGCCACGGGTTCTCATCAGTTAGAAAAGTTTATCGAACCCCGGTCGAGCGCAACGCTGCCGGCGTGTAGTCGGCCGCCCGGGCTTCGAACCCGTATTCGTAGCTGTGTTTCTCTTCGTTCTTCATCCCCAGCGCGATGTAGCGGCCGGCGATGAGGTCGTAGAGCGCCTCGAGGGTGTAGCCCGGGTTCTGGTGGTCGTAGTAGAACTGTGCATGCCCTTCGGCCACGCGCCACAGTTGGCCGCGACCGTCGTAGTGGTCCACCAGCGCCGCCTGCCAGCTGTCTTCGTCGAAATACATGTGGCGCTTGGCATAGATGTGTCGCTCGCTGGGCTTGACCGTACCGACGACTTCCCACACCCGATGCAATTCATAGCGGGTCAGGTCCTGGTTGATATGACCGGCCTTGATCACATCGTCGTACTTGAGGTTTGGCGAATCGAGTTTGTAGCTGTTGTAGGGAATGTACATTTCCTTTTTGCCGACCAGCTTCCAGTCGTAGCGATCCGGCGCCCCGGAGAACAGGTCGAAGTTGTCGGAGGTGCGCAAGCCGTCGGCCGCGGTGCCCGGACCGTCGTAAGCCACTTGCGGGGCGCGTCGCACACGACGTTGGCCGGCGTTGTAGATCCAGGCCAGGCGTGGCTCCTTCACCTGATCGAGGGTCTCGTGGACCAGCAACACGTTACCGGCCAGGCGCGCTGGCGCGGTCACCTCTTGCTTGAAATAGGTCAAGACGTTGCCGGCCTTTTCCGGATCGGCGTCCTTGATCAGGAACGGCACGGCCACTTCTTCTTCAAAGCGGATCGGCGTGAAGCTGCCATTGGTCTGCGGCGTCGCCTGGGTGATGATGCGCCGCAGGTTGCCACCGTGGTAACGGGTGACGTGGTTCCACAACACTTCCACGCCGTTCTTGGGAATGGGGAACGCGTAGTAACGGTTGCCGGTGAAATTGGCCAGGCCGTTGCCGTCGTTGATGGCGGCCACGTTGAGCGCGCTGCGCTTGGCCGACTCATAGATCTCCGGCGGCAGGCCAACGCTGCGGTGGGTCGGGTAGACCGGAATCTTGTACGTCTCGGGGTAGCGCTTGAACATCGCGACCTGGCCTTCGGACAGCTTGTCCTTGTACTTGTCCACGGTCGCGGCGGTGATGGTGAACAGCGGTTTTTCATTGGCGAACGGGTCGGCCAAAAAGCCCTTGCTGTCCACCGCACCCGCGTTCTTGGGGATGCCACCGGTCCAGGCAGGGATCGAGCCATCGGCGTTGCCGGCCTTTTCCGCGCCCAATGGCGTGAGGCTGGTGCCCAGTTTGTTCGCTTCCTCCGGCGATACCGCCGCCATCACGTTCGCGGCCAGCAGGCTCAAGGCCAGGGCACCGCATTGCAGGATCATCTTGCGCATTGGGTTTTCCTTGTCAGCCAGATCAGAAGTTCACGCCAAAGCTCAACGCGAGGAAATCGCGGTCTTTGAGAACGTTGTAATCGCCGCCGAAAAAGTCGGTGTAGCTCAGGCTGGCGGTGTAGGTGTTGCGGTAGTCGGCATCGACTCCGACGCTGACGGCCTTGGCGCCTTCGTTGAACAAGCCGTTGGGACCATAACCCGCCACGTCATGGGACCAGGACATGTTGGGCTTGAAGTTGATGCCGGCGATCACGTTGGAATAATCGAGAATCGCCCGGGCGCGATAGCCCCACGACGTCGAGGTGACAAAGCCATCGGTGTCGCCATTGAAGCCATACTGGCCGTAGACCGAATCGCGGCCGTAACGCAGCTTGTCCTTGGATTCCAGCCCACCGACGTGCACCACCGCCGCCTCGCCCACCAGGGTCAGGCGATCGGCGCCCAGTACCTGGTCGAAGAAGTGCGTCATGGTGCTCTGGACCTGGGTGATTTCCTTGCGACGGTAACCGGTGTTGTCGGCACCCGGTGAGGTGGCGATGGGCGATGCCGCGCCCCCGGCAATCGGGTTGAGCAGGGCCAGTGTCAGGTCGTTGGTGTTGAGCTGCACCGGCGCATTGGGGCGGTAGCTGATTTCGCCGGTCCATGCGGTGCCGGTGGGCAGCGTGGTGGAGAAACTGGCGCCGTACAGGCGAATGTCCTCGGGGTACTCCAGGTAGTACTGGCCGCGTCCGAGCATCACGCTTTGCGCCACGCCCGCGCCGCTGCCGGGAAAGATACCGTTGGCCGTCGCAATAATCCCCGGCAGCGCCGCCAGCGTCGAACGACCCGCGGTGATGGTGCCGACGGTCGGCGTGCGGCTGTGGTAGTTCATGAAATACAAGCCGTACTCGGTGTCGTCGCCGAGCCAGCGCAACGCCGTGCCCCACTGGCCGGAATCGCGGGCGTCGCGGTCACCGCTGCGGGGAATGATCACCCCTTCGCTGGAAACCTGGATGCCCTGGCCAAACGCCTGGGTCAACGGCACGAAGGGCGCAACGGCCGGGCTCCCCACCGTGTAACCGGTGGTGCAGCCGTCCGCCACCACGTCATTGCCGAAGAAGGTGCCGCAGTTGTCGACGACCGTCTGGTCCCATTCCAGTTGGTAGAAGCCTTCGACGGTGAGCTTGTCGGTCAGGCCCTGGGAGGCGAACAGCATGTTCACCGGGATCAGGCCTTCCTTGATCTCCGCACCCGGGCGGCGGAACGCGGAGACGTCCACCGGGTTGATGCTGTTGATGGAGTTGCCGATGAAAGTACTTTCCCCCCAACTGACCACCTGCTTGCCGGCGCGCACCGTGCCCGGCAGGTCGGCGATGGAATAGTTGTGGTAGACGAAAGCATCGAGGATCTCTGCCCCGGACGACTTGGCGCCCTCTTTTCGATTGCTGTCGCTGATGTCCTTGAACGGCCGGCTCTCGTCCTTGAGTTCGAAGTCGTACCAGTACTTGCCGCGCACGAACACACCGGTGTCGCCGTACTTGAGTTCGAGGTCGTGCAGGCCCTTGAAGATCTTGGAGTAGGTTTCGCCTTTCTTGAAGTTCAAGCGCCCGTCATCACCGGTGGACGATTGGCCCCTGCCGCCGTTGACAGTGCCGATCAGGTCCTTGTCGGCATCGCTCATGCCCCAGCTCGCGCCGACGGACAACGAGGAATCGAACTGTCCCTCGATCTCGCCAATGTTGAAAGAAACGGCCTGCGCCTGGGCACAGCAACCCAACGCCACCGCGACGGCCAGCGCCTGCGGTTTGAAGATGGCGCGCATTGTTATTGTTGTCATGCGTCTTCCCCGGTGAGTGACAGAGGCTTCACCCTACTGCCCCGGACCACGGGCGATAAGCGCACCAAGGGGGTATTCGCGCTGTCGCCCGAAAGGATGACAGCCCAGGCAGCGCGGGCCTTTGCGAGGAGCATGAACGCACTGGATGATGGCTTATCAGCGCCACGCATGATCATCCCACCCGCCCCACTGTTGCGCGCCCTGCAACGGTGCATGTCCGGATCCGGGCTGTTTCCCAAGCGGCCTGGCCCCTATGCTGGCCGGGCTTGCAGGACAACGGGCCTGCAAGCCTGAGTCGTCACGGCATCCCTCATGCCTGGCGCACCGTCTTCCGGATGGGTTGCTGCATGGATCCATCACCCCCGTGTTCACTGGCGTTGGTTTTCTAGCTCCTTTGCAACGTCATGCTTGGGCCGCTGCATATGCAGCGGCCTTTTTTATGGGGGGCCGTTTCCTGAGATAAAACTTCTTGTTTCCTACGTTGCTGTCGGAAACGCCCGCCTGCCCAGTTTCTGCGATCGAATTTATAGTCATTTCTCGTCGACCTGGATGGCGACGGAATAGCCAGCCATGAATTAACTGCAAGCATTGGATGCGAGCAGTCCATTGAGATATTCGAATCGAAAAGGAAATCAATATGCAGCAAGAAAAGAACATTCTTGTAAACAGGGGAATCCCCCCTACGCTCCCGCTTCAAAGTCATGGATTCGGTAGTAATTGGGATCACTCTGCGATTACGATCAATGCGGATCTCGGACGTGACGGCATCGACATTGCTACAGATTGGATATGGGAAGCCAATACCCAAACCGAAAAGACCTACAACACCAATATAAAAAGTATCGTTCGCATAACTGACGCTGAACTCGCAAAAGCAAGAGCGGCTCTCAAGGCTATCGCACAATCCGGACCCGACGCGCTCACCTCTGAGTTAAACGCGTTGAGCTTACTACTTTCCAGCATAACGACAGAGCATAAAAAACAGATAAAAACCGCCAACATTTTTTATGGTCATGATCCGCTGACACATAAGACACGCGATCCCTTTTTGAAAGGGTTCGAAGTCCCTATGCGCATATCAGAAAAGGACTACATCAAAGCGGCAGAAAAATGGAATACATCTTATGCAGCGGCCTACCATGCAAAATTTCTGGCTGAACAGATAAAGCTACTGAATGCTCGCTTAGCCATACAAGACAAAGCCATCGCCGAGGCCAACGCAAAAGCCGAAGCCGAAGCCGAAGCCGAAGCCGAAGCCGAAGCCGAAGCCGAAGCTAAACACATTGCCGCGGAACGAGCGCGGCTAGCAGCAGAAGCACAACGCCAGGCAGCAGCCGAGAAAGCCGCCGCTCAAGCAAAAGCCCAGGCCGAAGCAGAAGCCAAGCGCATTGCAGCCCAGCAAGCGCGCATCGCAGCCGAAGCTGAGGCCCACCGTATTGCTCAAGGGCAGGCATTGCGACAAGCCCTGGCGGGTAGTGCATTCCCCATATCGGGTACGGCAGCCATCTCAAGCCCGGTATTCACCATCGCCGGCAGTAGCCTGGCCATAAGCCCGGAAGTGACCTTGGCAGTCCAGGCAGCGCTTCGGACCGCGATCACCGTGGCTGCCGAATCGATCAGCGCAGTAGCAGCACCGGCTTTGGCAGGGTTCGCGGCGCTGCTTTATTCATCCGAATTGGGCAATGGTGACCTCTACGCGTTGAGCGTCCCACTGTCTGAGCTCGCACCAGACAATTCCGATGATTTGCACGCAGTCGCAACAGCACAGGGTGAGATCAGCCTCCCCGTCGTCATAGGCTCCAGAACGACGGCCAATACAACAGAGTTCGCCGTAACGGATACTCGCAGCGCGCTGGCTGTGTCCAAGGTACCCGTGCGTCTCGCCACGCTTGATCCCTTGGGTAATTTTTACCGATCTGTAAGTCCGGACGCCGCATCCAACACCGTTATCTGGACTCCCTTGGTGAAGCCGGATGGTATGTCCACATCGCTGCCTGCCATGACACCGGACATTCCTCTTTACGCCGGAGCTACCCCAGTGGCGGTAGCGGGGCGAATTGATACGCACCCCGAATTCGATCTCTACCATTTTGGTGGATTCGTTACGGTGTTCCCAGTTGAATCCGGTATTGCGCCGATCTATACCGTCTTTAACAGTCCTTATGAAGGGGCAACGACCAAAGGCGAGCACAGCGGGCGCGATTTTAACCCGGAGCAGGCTGGCGGACCGATTTTGGAGTTGGATTGGAGGACAGCGACGGTTACTCAGAAAGGCTTGGATGCGGTAAAGCTGCATATCGCTCGACTGAATCAGTCTGATGCAAATGATGTAATGATCGAACGGCTTGAGGATATTTTAAGTGGCAAGGTCGATGCCACCGATACAGATCGGCGGTACTACACACATGAAATCAGAGAATTAGAAAGATTTCGAGCGCTGGGGCTCGCCGATGACTTTTCGCCCGCACAAGGCTCATCCGATTGGAACAACGCCCATACCGCAACACTTGAAGATTTTAAACTACAAGAACTATTACTTTATACGCCGGATGCCTTGATCAAAGCGGATCTACAAGACGAAAGAAACTATCAAAAATTCCTAAAGGAAATGTTCCAATGAACACAATTGAGCAGATAGTCATGAACGAATCCTTGGAAGACATCATCACTGTGTTTGCGCTATTTAAGGCCCCTCCACACCTTGATTTGATGATTAGGCGCCACAATCAGGAGCTTGTGCAGCACGGCGAGCTTGAAAAAACCTATAAGAAGCTTCTCGATGCAGGCATATTGTCAAACGGTGCAAAAGGACTGTGCATTAAAGGTCCAAATTGGAGAGCACCAAAATTCGCCACTGAAAAACGATATATAAATCTTGATTAAACGACTTTTCATCAAACCATTATAAGCAAGCATGTGGCGGCATTTTATTGCCGCCACCGTACTCATTTAGAGCACTTCAAGCGGGCAGAAAGTAAATAGAAGAATAAAAACGTCTTTTGAAAGGAGAATTCTTATAGACACCATCGAAAAAATCGTGAAAAACGAATCGATTACAGACATCGTTTCCGCTTTCGGCATCTGCTTAGCGTATCCATCGCTCGACAGAATGGTCTCCCGTTATCGATTTGAGGCTGTAGCAAATGGAGAATTGCTCAGAACCTATGCAAGGCTATTTAAAGAGGGGGTACTAGCAAATGGCGAAGGCCCGGTCGCTATAAAAGGCCCAAACTGGAAAGCACCAGACTTCATAAAAGAGAAAAGATACCCACTAACCTCGTAAACTTTTCACTTTATACACCGAGCGCTTTGATCAAAGCATACCTACACGATGAAAGCCTTCAAAAAGCATATTATTAAACGGCGCGAAAGGACTATGCCTCAAAGGGCAAAACTGGAAAGCACCAAAAAACGCCTTAGAAAAACGACACATAAATTTTAATTGATCCATCGATAGCCAAGCCGCTGCCAATAGCTGTGTGGCCGCGATTCTTCATCACCCTTACTTTAAATATGATTTAGCCGCTGCGTTGATCGCAGCGGCTTTTTTCTCAAAAAAAATTCACCCCTTTAACAAACAATCAACCCAATTCCGCGTTTTCAAAACGCCTACTCCTACAACAAAGCAGGAAACCCACTACAAGCCCATTAAAAATCCACTGATAGGCTGAAAGTCAGTCGCAGGCTTCTGCTTCGATTTCAATTCAGTGAGGTTTTCATGGTACCCATTAACTCCAGCAGCTATCGATCAAGAAAAGGCTACAACGGCCGAATTCGCTTCCTGGTTTTCCATTACACGGCCGGCAACTTTTCATCTTCTGTCAGTGCACTGACCGGCGCCTCGGTCAGTGCCCATTATTTGATTCCGGACATCACCGATCCCAGTTACTTGCACGCAGGCTTCAAAGACCAGCAGGTATTCAATCTGGTGGACGAAAACCAGCGCGCGTGGCATGCGGGGGTGAGCAGTTGGGGTGGTCGAAGCAATTTGAATGACACTTCAATTGGTGTGGAAATCATCAACCTCGCTCGCGATGACCAAGGGCAATTTACCTTCCCGCCTTACGAGGCCCGGCAAATCGAGGCGATCGAAGACTTGGCGTTGGACATTCTCAAGCGTTATCCAGACATCAGTCCGGTCAATGTCGTCGCGCATTCGGACATTGCCGCCGGGCGAAAGAGCGACCCAGGCCCGATGTTTCCCTGGCAAGCGCTGTACGCCGAGGGCATCGGCGCTTGGTTCGATGAGCCCACGAAAAAAACCTACACGCAGGCCTATCAAAGCAATGGATTGCCGACACGCGAGCAATTGCTCGGGCTGTTCAAGAAATATGGCTATGACATTTCGGCCGCCACGACGGGTGCAGGTTTCCAGCGGCTGGTGCGCGCCTTCCAGCTGCACTTTCGTCCAGCGAACTATGACGGGGTGATGGATATCGAGACCGCCGCGAACCTCGCGGCGCTAGTCAGGAAATATTTCCCCTGAGCGACGTGGCCGCGTCTAACGGCAACGGGTCGAGGCAACGGGCTTAAACAGCATAGCGTTGCAGATTCGCCATCATTTCCTTCAACGCTTCCAGGTTGTCATTGGGGTGCGCGGCCCCTTCGAAATCACAGATCTGCTGCCAATGGGCGGCGACGTCTTCCGGTGAAAATCCTTTACGCGGGTCGAAGCCGGTGCCCAGGCTGCGCTCCCAGCGCACCTTGCCCATCCAGCCACCGCCCACCTCGAACAAGCCGGAAGTTTCCTGGCAGGCTTCGCTGGCCAGGTACACCACCAACGGGCTGACGAGCTCAGGCTTGAGTTGTTCGAAGACCTGCGGCGGAATCAGGCCTTCGGTCATGCGGGTGCCGCCGGTGGGGGCGATGGCGTTGACCAGGATATTGTTCTTGCGACCTTCGATTGCCAGCGTGCGGGTCAGGCCGTAAAGGCCGAGCTTGGCCATGCCGTAGTTGGATTGGCCGAAGTTGCCGTAGATGCCGGACGTGGACGCGGTGAAGATCACTCGCCCGTAATTCTGCTCGCGCAGATGCGGCCAGGCCGCGCGGGTAACTTTATAGGCACCCTCGACGTGGACGCGATAGACCAGATCCCAGTCGGCGTCGTCCATCTTGTGGAAGGTCTTGTCCCGCAGGATGCCGGCGTTGTTGACCACCACGTCGACCCGACCGAACGCGTCGAGCGCATTTTGCACAAGCTTGTCGCCGTCGGTGACCGAGTCATGGTTGGCCTCGGCGATACCGCCGGCCTCGCGGATTTCGGCGACCACCCGGTCTGCTGCCGAGGCATTGGCCCCTTCGCCTTGCGCCGAACCGCCAAGGTCATTGACCAGCACTTTCGCGCCGTGCCTGGCGAACAGCAGCGCATGGGCGCGCCCCAGGCCACCGCCGGCCCCGGTGACGATCACGACTTTATCTTCGAAGCGCACAGACTCATTCATGGCAGAACTCCAGCAGACCGACAGGACAATGAGCCTGAGTGTCCGGCACAAGCCAATCGGTCACAATCAACTCGATTGGGAGTGAATGGTGGGCGATAAGGTGGAGGGATGATCCGCTGACGGTCAGCGCTGGCCAGCTCACTGACCGAGCAAGTCACGATGACCGTTTCAACCGCGCAACGCGTCAATCAGTTCGGCAAGCCAGGGCTCGGCGTCCATTTCCGGGGTGACGCTTTCGCTGGCATCCAGGCGCAACATCGGGATAACCTCGTTCACGCCCAACTCGGCGAACAGTTCGCGCATCTGCTCGCCCCCTGCACAGAAGGTATCGCCATAGCTGGCATCGCCCAGGCCGATCACCGCGCCGGGCAAGCCGCGAAAGAACCCAGGCAACTGCTCACGGACGGTCGAATACAACGGCATCAGGTTGTCCGGCAGCTCGCCCATGCCGGTCGTCGAGGTCACCGCCAGCAGGGCGTGTGGCGCGAATGCCTGGATATCCGCCAGGCTGGCACGGGGGTTGTGCCAGGCTTCGAAACCCGCGTCGCTGAGCAGTCTGGCCGCATGCCGGGCGACTTCTTCGGCGGTGCCATAGACTGAGCCGGAAAGGATGGCGACTTTCATCAATCTGATCCTGAAGCTGAATAAAAGAGTCGAGATAGTACCAGTTGCGCCCGCCAAGCTGCGAATGGCTCTCAATCGCCCCATAATGGCCAGTAGACAGTCCCTGAGTTTCTTTTAGAATGTCGCTTCACAAGGACGTTTCAGGGTTGCCACCATGATCAACGCTCAACTGATGCAACTGATCATCAACGCGTCGAACGACGGGATCGTCATCGCCGAAAAAGAAGGCGACGAAGACAATATCCTGATCTACGTGAACCCGGCCTTCGAACGCCTGACCGGCTATGACCGCGACGAGATCCTTTACCAGGATTGCCGGTTCCTTCAGTCGGGCGACCGCGACCAACCCTCGCTGGAGCGCATTCGCCAGGCCTTGAAGCAAGGCGGTGTCTGCCGCGAGGTGTTACGCAACTACCGCAAGGACGGCACACCGTTCTGGAATGAGCTCTCGCTGTCCACGGTAAAGAACCAGGCCGACGGGTACACCTATTTCATCGGCGTGCAAAAAGACGTCACGATCCAGGTGAAGGCTCAACAGCGCGTCGCCCAGCTGGAAACGGAACTGGCTGAGGCACGCGAGACAATACGTCGGCTTGAGGCGACGAACGGTGCAAACAAACCGGCGAATTAACGGTCAGTCACTACAATCACCAGTAAAGATGTCATTTATCACTTCGAGCAGATCATGCAGCGCGACGCACTCCTGACTCAGGATGAACTGGATTTCATCCGGACCATGCAACACAACCCGCAATTGAACGAGCGGGACGTTACGTCGAGCCTGCTTGTAAACGGTGGATCACAGATCCGCGACCTGCTGACGCGCCTGGCCGCCAACGAACAGGTCACGCTGCAGGCCCATTTCGAAAACCAGCAAATGACCTTCCCACTGCATCTGGTGGAAGATGAGTTCCACGCGATGCACTTGCGCCTGGGGGTGCCCAGCATCTACGAGGACGGCCCGAGGATTCGTCCATGGCGCCTGACGCTCGAAGAGCCGGTGGCGCTGGAAAACGCCAAGGGCCAACCGGGCTCGCTGTGGGTCCACGAGATATCGTGCAAAGGCGTCTTGCTGGAAAACCGCAGCCGTGTGAAACCTCCGAAACAATTCGCCCTGTGGTTCAGCCCGTCAGGCTACGAGAGGATTTCCTTGCGGGGTGCCTTCGAACGGGAAACCGCCAAAGGCCTGTATGCCTATCATCTGAGCCAGAATGACGAAGATGAGACCGAACGCCTGCGCCAGTACATCCTCCAGCAACATCGCCTGACCCACCCGGCGATGCATCTCTAGGGTTTATACAAAAAGTCGCCTGATCGTCGCGCAGGCACTTTTCACACAATGCCTAGCGTCAACGCAGTTGGCTCACTCAAGTATCCAGGTTGCCTGCCAGTAACTGACGCAGGCGCTGGCGCATCAAGACTCCTTCGTTGCCCAGGCAACCGATCGACGATCCCGCCAACGGGTCCTGGAGCAGATCGGCCGCGTCGCCGGCCAACATCAACGGACAATCCAGGCTCATTGCCAATTTGCACAGGCGCTTCGGCAGTTCGGACACGGGCGCGTGATTGGAAACCAGTACCAGTGCCAACGGCTGGATCTTCTGGCACACCAGGGTCAACTCGTCGAACGGCAGGCCGATCGTCAGCACTCTGACGCCCACCTCCGCCTTGGACAGGAACAGGGCCGAGACCAGCAACTCCAGCTCACGGCACTGTCCGCTGATGGCACTGACCAGGACGCGCCGGGACTGGCCTTCACGCTTGAACAGCAGTCGCTGGATGATGCGCGAACGCAGGAAGCCGTCCAGGAACACCCACTCACTGGTTTGCCCGAACTGCTGCTGGCGTTGCAGCAGTTGTCGCCAGAGCGGCATCAGGATGTCCTGGAAGACGATCGGCACCGCATAAGTGGCGAAGATCTGCCCATAGACCCGGTCCAGCTCCACATCGTCGAAAGCCCCCACCGCCTCCATCACCTGCTGCTGCCAGCGGGCGTAATCGGCCTTGACCAGATCAGGGGAAATCAGCGAAGAAACCGGCTGCACCGACTCGGTCTTGGCCAGGATCCTGCCCACCTTGCTCACCGCCACGCCGCGTTCGATCCAACCCAGGATGCTGCGCACCTTGTCGATGTCCTGCAACGAATACAGGCGATGACCGCTTTCGGTGCGGGTGGGTTGGATCAGGCCGTAGCGGCGCTCCCACGCTCGCAGCGTCACGGGGTTCACACCGGTCAGTCGCGACACTTCGCGAATGGGGAACAGGTCTTCCCGATTCAAGACAGCTGCCGCCTGGAAGACGAAGTTGTCATCTGAGATCACGCTCATTTTGGCAGACAGTTCCGGCTGGCAAATTGGATCCCAGTGTACTCCCTCCAAGACATGTCATGACAAGGACAAACACATTCGATGCGCGGTTTTGTTGCTTTTCGCACAATTGATAATGACTGCTGTCCGTCAGATGACGACCAGAAATGCCTTTCCTGGCCGCTCACCTGACCGGCACAGCATTGCTACAGATTCGTCGCACGCTTTGCTCACTGTTATAGTTTTCTCTTCCGCCGCAAAGCGAGCCGTTCCATGCCCAGCGCCACCGCTCCGATCCTGATCACAGGCGCCGCCCAGCGCGTCGGCCTGCACTGCGCGCAACGCTTGCTCGAGGCCGGGCAACCGGTCATTGCCACCTTTCGCACCGAGCGCCCGGGCGTGCAAGCGCTGCGGGACTTGGGCGCCACCCTGCTGTTCGCCGATTTCTCCAGCGAAGCCGGAATCCTGGCCTTTATCGAGACACTCAAGCAGCACACCGACCGGCTGCGGGCCATCGTGCACAACGCCTCGGCCTGGCTGTCCGAGGAGGCGAACGACCCCGCCAGCGCTTTCAATACCCTGTTTGCGGTGCACATGCTGGCGCCTTACCTGATCAACCTGCACTGCGCCGAGCTGCTGCAACGCTCGACCCCGGCAGATATCGTGCACATCAGCGATGACGTGACCCGCAAGGGCAGCAGCAAGCACATCGCCTACTGCGCCACCAAGGCGGGGCTCGAAAGCCTGACCCTGTCGTTTGCGGCCAGGTACGCACCGGCCATCAAGGTCAACGGCATCGCTCCGGCGCTGCTGCTGTTCAATGACGGGGACGACCCCGCTTACCGCACCAAGGCCCTGGCCAAGTCCGCGCTGGGCATCGAACCGGGCAGCGAGGTGATGTACCAGAGCCTGCGTTATCTGCTAGACAATCCTTATGTCACCGGCACAACCCTGACCGTCAACGGTGGGCGGCACGTTAAATAGCCTTGTGGAGCCAATCAATGTCCCAACTTCAACCAGCCATGGCGCGTATCAAGGTCAAGGACCTGCGCCTGCGTACCTTCATCGGCATCAACGAGGATGAAATCCTCAACAAACAGGATGTGTTGATCAACCTGACCATCCTCTACGCTGCCCAGGACGCAGTGCGCGACAACGACATCGATCACGCGCTGAACTACCGCACCATCACCAAGGCCGTCATCGCCCACGTGGAAGGCAACCGCTTCGCCCTGCTCGAACGCCTGACTCAGGAATTGCTGGACTTGATCATGACCAACGAGTCGGTGCTGTACGCCGAGGTCGAAGTCGACAAGCCTCATGCCTTGCGATTTGCCGAGTCGGTGTCGATTACACTCGCGGCAAGCCGGGCGGCTTCATAGCCGCTACGCGCTTCAAGCGGTAGACTTCATGCCCGATCACCGCAATCCAACTTGCAGCTCACCGCGTGTAGCTGCCCGTCAGAGAACACCATGAACGACCAACAACGCCTCGAACTCGAAGCCGCCGCTTTCCGTCGGCTGGTTGCCCATCTGGACAGCCGCAAGGATGTGCAGAACATCGACCTGATGAACCTGGCCGGTTTCTGCCGCAACTGCCTGTCCAAGTGGTACAAGGCCGCCGCCGATGAACGTCAGATCGAGGTGAGCCTCGATGACGCCCGCGAAATGGTCTACGGCATGCCTTACGCCGAGTGGAAAGCCCAATACCAGAAAGAAGCCAGCGCCGAACAACAGGCGGCGTTCGCCAAAGGAAAACCCGATGCCTGATCTGAACACCCTGCGTGCCAGCCTCCAGAGCGGCGAACATGTATTTGCC
The DNA here is from genome assembly GCF_057809015.1 of Pseudomonas sp. FG6. NCBI lineage: Bacteria > Pseudomonadati > Pseudomonadota > Gammaproteobacteria > Pseudomonadales > Pseudomonadaceae > Pseudomonas > Pseudomonas sp. FG6. Next base: position 26,638 of record NZ_JBMDJD010000024.1, on the reverse strand, counting down.
GACACCCTCGCCTTCATCGCCGCCGGCTACGACTACCAGCCCCAGGCCTTCGACAATGGCGGCGTGCAAAGCGCCGCCGGGCAAAACGAAGGCTCGTGCAAGACCCTGGGCCTGGCCCTGCTCGAAGGCTTGAGCGACGAGGAAACCCTGCTGGCGTTTGGCGAGCATTACCGTTCGGTACTGGCCACCCCCGAAGGCAGCGACCACGGCAATATCCGCGCACTGATGGCCCATGGGTTGGCTGGTGTGAAGTTCGAAGCACTGCCGTTGCGCCAACGCTGATCCACCCGCTTTTGTGGCGAGGGAGCTTGCTCCCGCTGGGCTGCCCAGCAGCCCCAAGCAGTCAAATTCAATTTGCCTGACACACCGGATTACCAGGTTTCAGGGCCGCTTCGCGCTGGAACGCCAGCCCGGCCCAGCGGGAGCAAGCTCCCTCGCCATGGGCTGCACATCCCAAGTAAGCGGCACCTCACCACATCCCGACTTTTAAGATTGACCCGGCAACTTTATTTCGTTTGTCGGCCCCCGCTGCTCGCGGCTTAGATAAGGCAAATCTTTCCTTCGTCCGAGCCGTCATCCATGAGCCACGAAAGCATCAGCCAATCGATCTCCATCGTGCACCCCGTCAGCCTCAGCCACGGCCAGAATGCCGAGGTCTGGGACAGCGATGGCAAACGCTACATCGATTTCGTCGGGGGCATCGGTGTGTTGAACCTCGGCCATTGCCATCCGCGCATCGTCGAGGCGATCCGCGAACAAGCCACCCGGCTGACCCACTACGCCTTCAACGCTGCCCCCCATCAGCCCTACATCGAATTGATGGAGCGTCTGGCCGCGTTTGTACCGGTGGATTACCCGGTCAGCGGCATGCTCACCAACAGCGGCGCCGAGGCGGCGGAGAACGCCTTGAAGATCGTGCGTGGTGCCACGGGCCGCACCGCCGTGATTGCATTTGACGGCGCCTTCCACGGTCGCACCCTGGCCACGCTCAACCTCAACGGCAAGGTCGCGCCGTACAAGCAGAAAATCGGCGTACTGCCCGGCCCGGTCTATCACCTGCCCTACCCCAGCCAGGACAACGGCATCAGCGGCGACGAAGCCTTGAAAGCCATGGAACGGCTGTTGAGCGTCGAGATCGACGTGAATGACGTGGCCTGTTTCATCGTCGAGCCGGTGCAGGGCGAAGCCGGTTTCCTGGCGTTGGATGCGCCCTTCGCCCAAGCCCTGCGGCGGTTCTGCGACGACAAGGGTATCGTGCTGATCATCGATGAGATCCAGTCCGGCTTCGGCCGCACCGGCCAGCGTTTTGCATTCTCGCGGCTGGACATCGAACCGGACCTGATCCTGCTGGGCAAAAGCATCGCCGGCGGTGTGCCCCTGGGGGCGGTGGTGGGGCGCAAGGCGTTGCTGGACAACCTGCCCAAGGGCGGACTCGGCGGCACCTACTCGGGCAACCCCATCGCCTGCGCCGCCGCGCTGGCAACCCTGGACGAGATGACCGACACCCAACTGCACGCCTGGGGGGCGCAACAGGAAGAGGCGATCGTCAGCCGTTACCAAGCCTGGCGCAGTCGCGGGCTGACGCCTTACCTGGGCCGTCTGACCGGCGTCGGCGCGATGCGCGGCATCGAACTGGCCCACGCCGACGGCACCCCGGCCTCGGCACAACTGACGCAACTGCTGGCCTTGGCACGAGAAGCTGGCCTGCTGCTGATGCCCAGCGGCAAATCGCGACACATCGTTCGGCTGCTGGCGCCGTTGACGACCGAGCCGGCGGTGCTGGAGGAAGGGTTGGATATCCTGGAGGCGTGCCTGGCGAAACTGACCTGAAACACTCTATAACCACACAAATCGCTCCCACAGAGATTTGCGTCGGACACCGACTCGATGGCCCCTCTCAGGCGTCCAGGCATGAAAAAACCGGCCGAAGCCGGTTTTTTTGGATGCCCGATGAATCAGAACGAAGCGTTCTGCAGGCCGTCCAGGTAACGCTCGGTGTCCAGGGCCGCCATGCAACCGGCGCCGGCCGAGGTGATGGCTTGGCGGTAGACGTGGTCGGCCACGTCGCCAGCCGCGAAAATACCTTGGACGCTGGTGGCGGTGGCATTGCCGTCGCGACCGCCCTTGACCACCAGGTAGCCGTCCTTGAGTTCCAGCTGGCCTTCGAACAGCGAGGTGTTCGGGGTGTGGCCGATGGCGATGAAGACGCCGTCCACCTTGATCTCGTCAAAGCTGCCGTCGTTGTTCTTCAGGCGGGCACCGGTCACGCCCATGTTGTCGCCCAGCACTTCGTCCAGGGTCGCGTTGAGCTTGAGAATGATCTTGCCTTCGGCGACGCGGGCATTGAGCTTGTCGATCAGGATCTTCTCGGCGCGGAAGGTTTCGCGACGGTGGATCAGGGTAACCGTGCTGGCGATGTTGGCCAGGTACAGGGCTTCCTCGACAGCGGTGTTACCGCCACCCACCACCGCGACAGGCTTGTTGCGGTAGAAGAAGCCGTCGCAAGTGGCGCAGGCCGAAACGCCTTTGCCCATGAAGGCTTCTTCCGATGGCAGGCCCAGGTAACGAGCGCTGGCGCCGGTGGCAATGATCAGGGCATCGCAGGTGTAGGTCGCGCTGTCACCGGTCAGGGTGTACGGCTTGGCGGCGAAATCCACGGCGTTGATGTGATCGAACACGATCTCGGTCTCGAAGCGTTCGGCGTGCTCTTTCATGCGTTCCATCAGCGCCGGGCCGGTCAGGCCGTGGACGTCGCCCGGCCAGTTGTCGACTTCGGTGGTGGTGGTCAATTGGCCACCGGCCTGCATGCCGGTGATCAGCAGCGGCTTGAGGTTGGCACGGGCGGCATAGACGGCGGCGCTGTAACCGGCAGGGCCGGAACCGAGGATGATCACTCGCGAATGACGGACTTCAGACATGACGTGCTCCTGTTGACCGGACCTTGCGGGCCGGAACGCCGGGTGAGCGGCGCGAATTAAAAAGGACCGTTGAAGCACTTGGGGAAGGCTTGGGTTCGACGGTCCTGAAAAAGAATGGGTGCAGCGTATCGAGGGAGGGAAGATTAAGGAAATACGGTTTAACAATCCAGCTCATAGGTGAGCTCTATCCTCCACAACCCATCCGATAGGGCCCGCCGCCCGATGAAACGTTTGTTACTGCCCATGTCCACGCTTTCCCGTAGTGGGCAAAGTCGGTAAGGTCGGCGCGTTCATTTTCCGCTCGGAGCCTCCTATGCCCGCCCCCGTCCTGTCCGGCCCGCAGTACCTGCAAGAAGGCCTCAAGCTGGTCCTCAGCCCGGGCCTGCGCTTGTTCGTACTCTTGCCGTTGGCGATCAACCTCGTGCTGTTCGTCGGGTTGATCTACCTCGCCGGCCATCAGTTCAGCTTGTGGGTCGATGCGCTGATGCCATCGCTGCCGGACTGGCTAAGCTTCCTCAGCTATGTCCTCTGGCCGCTGTTCGTGGTGCTCGTGGTGCTGATGGTGTTCTTCACCTTCACGATGCTCGCCAACATTATTGCCGCACCGTTCAACGGCTTTCTCGCGGAGAAAGTCGAAGTGGTCATCCGCGGCACCGACGATTTCCCGGCCTTCAGTTGGGGCGAACTGATCGCCATGATCCCCCGCACCCTGGCCCGGGAAGCGCGCAAGCTCGGCTATTTCCTGCCTCGTGCCCTGGGGCTGTTCGTGCTGTCGTTCATCCCGGTGGTCAATCTCGTCGCCGCACCGTTGTGGCTGCTGTTTGGCGTCTGGATGATGGCGATCCAATACATCGACTACCCGGCGGACAACCACAAGCTGGGCTGGAACGAAATGCTCGCCTGGCTGCGGCAAAAACGTTGGCAGAGCCTGGGCTTCGGCGGCAGTGTGTACCTGGCGCTGCTGATTCCGGTGGTCAACATCCTGATGATGCCGGCGGCGGTGGCTGGGGCGACGCTTTTCTGGGTGCGCGAGCAGGGGGCCGAGACTGCCAGGGCTGAGCCGGTCACAAATCCATCATCGTGACGTCACAATGACGACATGGCCTCGGTCGACACTGAGGCCATGACCACGCCCCTGCACATCACCCTCGTCACCGAAACCTTCCTCCCGGAAATCAACGGTGTGGCCAATACCCTGGGTCGCCTGTACGACGGTTTGCGGGCCCGCGGTCATCAGGTCGAGCTGATACGCCCGCGCCAGGGCAACGATCAACGCCAGGCCAGCAACGAGCAGTTGTTGCTGTGCCGAGGCTGGCCGTTGCCGGGGTATCCGGGCCTGCAATGGGGCCAGGCGTCGATGCACAAACTGCTCAGGCGCTGGAAGCGACATCGTCCGGACGTGCTCTACATCGCCACCGAAGGCCCACTGGGCTTGTCGGCGCTACGGGCGGCGCGACACCTGGGCATCTCGGTGGTCAGTGGTTTCCATACCAATTTCCAGCAATACACCCGGCAGTACGGCCTGGGGTTGTTGAGCCGTGTACTCACCCATTACCTGCGCTGGTTTCACAACCGCTCCAACCTGACCCTGGTCCCCAGCGCCAGCCAACGCCTGGAGTTGGAGCGCCGGCATTTCCAGCGCGTGGCGTTGCTATCACGCGGAGTCGACAGCCAGTTGTTTCACCCGGTCAAACGCTCGGCAAGCCTGCGCGAAGCCTGGGGCCTGGCAGAAGATGACCTGGCCGTGATCCATGTCGGACGCCTGGCTGCGGAGAAAAACCTGGGGTTGCTCAAGCGCAGTTTCGACACACTGTGCAACGCCTTCCCAGGACGAAGGATGAAGCTGGTGGTGGTCGGCGACGGTCCACAGCGGTCCGTGCTTGAGCAGGAATTGCCGGACGCGATCTTTTGTGGCTCGCAACGGGGTGAGGCACTGGCCAGCCACTATGCGTCCGGAGATCTGTTTGTGTTTCCAAGCCTGACCGAAACCTTTGGCAATGTCGTACTGGAAGCGCTGGCGTCCGGGCTCGGTGTGGTGGCCTATGACCAGGCCGCGGCGGCACAGCACATCCGCCATGGCTACAACGGCGTGCTGGCGATGCCGGGGGATGAAGAGGCGTTCTGTGATGCGGCCCGTTGGCTGCTGGAGGAGCGCGAGACCTTGCGCTGCATACGGCTCAACGCACGCCAGCATGCCAGCCGCCAGGGCTGGGCGTCGGTGATCGAACAGTTCGAGGCGCAGTTGCGTGGGGTTTGCCAGGTCGAATCGTCGCTGCCCCAGGCTGTGTCGCCACGCTGAAAAGCATCGCGGGCAAGCCTTGCTCCCACAGAATTATCAGCTGTTCACAAGTGTTGTGTTCACTGAAGATCCATGTGGGAGCAAGGCTTGCCCGCGATGAGGCCCAACAAGGCGATGCTTAAACCAGGGTCATCAACGCCTCGCGACTGAACGGCAGGATCTCCTGCTCCCGCCCTTCGCGCACTTTCTGCGCCCAGTCCGGATCCACCAGCAGCGCACGTCCCACCGCCACCAGGTCGAACTCATCGTTATTCAGGCGCTCCAGCAGCTTTTCCAGGCTGGCCGGTTGGGCGACTTTATCGGTGTTGACCATGAACTGCAGGAATTCGCCATCCAGGCCGACGCTGCCGACGGTGATGGTCGGTTTACCGGTGAGCTGGCGGGTCCAACCGGCCAGGTTCAAATCCGAGCCCTCGAATTCCGGTTCCCAGAAACGGCGTGTCGAGCAGTGGAAGATGTCCACGCCGGCGTCGGCCAGAGGCTTGAGGAATTCACCCAGAGCCTCGGGGGTCTGCACCAGGCGCGCGGTGTAGTCCTGCTGCTTCCATTGCGAGAACCGGAAGATGATCGGGAAGCCCTCGCCCACCGCCGCTCGCACGGCCCGAATCAATTCAATGGCAAAACGCGAACGGTTGGCCAGGCTGCCGCCGTAGCCGTCGGTGCGCTGATTGCTGCCTTCCCAGAAGAACTGATCCACCAGGTAACCGTGGGCGCCGTGGATTTCGACGCCGTCCATGCCGATGCGCTGGGCATCCTTGGCGGCCTGGGCGAACGCCGCGATGACGTCATCGATGTCCGCCTGGGTCATGCCATGGACAACCACTTGGCCATCCTTGAGTTTCTCGGTCGGGCCATAGCCCGGCACGCTGGCATCCGGCTCCGTGCCGATGCGTCGAACGCTGCCGACATGCCACAGTTGCGGAACGATCTTGCCGCCTTCGGCGTGCACGGCCTCGACCACTTGCTTCCAACCCGCCAGCGCGGCTTCACCGTAGAAATGCGGCACGTTCGGATAGCCATTGGAAGCCTTGTGCCCGACCGTCGTGCCCTCGGTGATGATCAAGCCCACCCCCGCCGCCGCCCGACGCCGGTAGTACTCGACAACCTTGGCGTTCGGCACGCCGCCGGGGGAAAAGGAACGGGTCATGGGCGCCATCACGACCCGGGTGGGCAGTTCGAGCGCACCGAGGCGGAAAGGTTTGAACAAGGCTTTGACAGGCATGGGGCACTCCATGAACGGAATCACTGGTCGGATATGACGGCGACAATATGTTCCGGAGCGAGGGTCGGATAGCACTATTGATTGGAGTGATCAAGGATCAAAAGACGGGCAGGACACAAAACCTGTGGCGAGGGGATTTATCCCCTCGCCACAAGGGTTCAGCGCCAAGCTTTCAGCCCAGCGCTTTTTCAATGGCCTGGATCACGGCAGGATCATCCGGCGCCGTACGCGGGGAAAAACGCGCCAGCACGCGACCGTCCTTGCCCAGCAGGAATTTCTCGAAGTTCCAGGTGATGTCGCCGGGGAATTCCGCGCCCTCGCCCGCCAGCAGGCGGTACAGCTGATGACGGTCGTGACCGTTGACGTCCAGTTTGCTGGACAGCGGGAACGTCACGCCGTAATTGAGGCTGCAGAACGCCTGGATTTCCTGCTCGGTCCCCGGCTCCTGGCCGGCGAACTGGTTGCACGGCAGGCCCAGCACGCTGAAGCCGCGGTCCTTGTATTGCTGGTACAGGTTTTCCAGCGCTGCGTATTGGGGCGTCAGGCCACATTTGGAGGCGACGTTGACCACCAGCACGACTTGCCCCTTGAAAGGCGCCAGAGCAAGCTCCTGGCCATCCAGGGCTTTGAGTTTAAGGTCGTGGAAAGCACTCATGACGAACTCCAGGGTTGGCGGGTCTTTTCAAAAAAAGCCATGGGAATGCTAACAGCAAGCGACTAAAAAGGCGCCGTATGGCGCCTTTCCAGTTCACTTGAGCGTAGCGCAGAAATCAGTGGTGATGACCACCTTCGCCATGGACGTGACCATGGGCGATTTCTTCCTGGCTGGCATCACGGATGTCGACGACCTTGACCTTGAAGTTCAGGCGCTGGCCGGCCAGTGGGTGGTTACCGTCAACGGTGACGTCATCGCCATCCAGGTCGCGGATGGTGACGATTTGCATCTGGCCATCGGGCGCCGAAGCGTGGAACTGCATGCCCACTTCCAGCACGTCCACGCCTTCGAACAGGCTGCGGTTCAAGGTGCTGACCAGTTCGGCGGAGTATTCGCCATAGGCGTCTTCCGGCTCAACGGTAACGTTCAGCTCGTCACCGGCGGTTTTGCCTTCCAGGGCTTTTTCCAGGCCCTGGATGATGTTGCCTGCACCATGCAGGTAGACCAGCGGAGCGCCGCCGGCAGAGCTGTCGATGACCTCACCAGCGTCGTTGGTCAGGGTATAGTCGATGGAGACAGCCTTATTGGCGGCGATCAGCATGGGGCGAGACCTTTTGCATAAGAATGAAGAACGGACAAGTCTAAACAAGGATTTGTCCGAAAGCGAACGGAACCCGGACAAACGGGTCCGCCCGGACAGACCGACGGTCATGGGTTTCCATCAGGACGAGGACGGACACTGGGTGGCCGAGCTGTCCTGCGGCCATACCCAGCACCTGCGCCACCAGCCTCCCTGGCAATCCCGGGCATGGGTGCTGGATCCAGCGCAACGTATTGAAAAAATAGGCCAGCCCTTTGATTGCGGCTGGTGCGCACAGGCCTCGGTTAGCGATAACCTTGACGCCTGAGTCGACGATAGAAGGCCCCTCACCGGCCTCGTCCTTGCCATGCACTTTTAGAGAATCCGCATGCAAACTTTTTTTATCGCACCCACCGATTTTGGCGTGGGCCTGACCTCCATCAGCCTCGGGCTGGTGCGTACCCTTGAACGGGCCGGGCTGAAAGTCGGCTTCTTCAAACCGATTGCCCAGCCCCATCCCGGCGACACCGGGCCGGAACGCTCCACCGAACTGGTGGCCCGCACCCATGGCCTCAAGCCGCCGCAGCCCCTGGGCCTGGCGCACGTCGAGCGCATGCTCGGCGACGGCCAGCTCGATGAGCTGCTGGAGGAAATCATCGCCCTCTATCAGCAAGCGGCCATCGGCAAGGACGTGCTGGTGGTCGAAGGCATGGTCCCGACCCGCAGCGCCAGCTACGCCGCCCGGGTCAACCAGCACCTGGCCAAAAGCCTGGACGCCGAGGTCATCCTGGTGTCGGCGCCGGAAAACGAAGTGTTGGGCGAGCTGTCCGGACGCGTGGAGTTGCAGGCGCAATTGTTCGGCGGTCCGAAAGACCCGAAAGTCCTCGGTGTGATCCTGAACAAGGTGCGTACCGACGAAAGCATGGAGGCGTTTGCCGAGCGCCTCAACGACCATTCGCCCCTGCTGCGCAGCGGTGATTTCCGCCTGCTCGGTTGCATCCCGTTCCGCCCCGAACTCAACGCCCCGCGCACCCGGGACGTGGCCGACCTGATGGGCGCGCAAGTGCTCAACGCCGGCGACTACGAAACCCGACGCATGAGCAACATCATCATTTGCGCCCGCACCATGCGCAACACCGTGGAACTGCTCAAGCCCGGCGTACTGGTGGTGACCCCCGGCGATCGCGACGACATCATCCTGGCCGTGAGCCTGGCAGCGATCAACGGCGTGCCGCTGGCTGGCCTGCTGCTGACCAGTGACACCCTGCCTGACCCGCGCATCATGGAGCTGTGCCGGGGCGCCTTGCAGGCCGGGTTGCCGGTGCTGTCGGTGAGCACCGGCTCCTACGACACCGCCAACCTGCTCAATGGCTTGAACAAGGAAATCCCGATCGACGACCGCGAACGCGCCGAGATCATCACCGATTTCGTCGCCAGCCACCTGGACGCCAAATGGCTGCACCAGCGCTGCGGCACCCCACGGGAAATGCGCCTGTCACCGGCGGTGTTCCGCTATCAGTTGATCCAGCGCGCCCAGGGCGCCAACAAACGCATCGTGCTGCCCGAAGGCAGCGAGCCGCTGACGGTGCAAGCCGCCGCCATTTGCCAGGCCCGGGGCATCGCGCGCTGTGTGCTACTGGCCAAGCCGGCCGACGTCGAGGCGGTGGCCCGTGCCCAAGGCATCGAGCTGCCACCGGGACTGGAAATCCTCGACCCGGATTCGATTCGCGAGCGTTACGTCGAACCCATGGTGAGGTTGCGCAAGAGCAAGAGCCTGAATGCGCCAATGGCCGAGCAACAACTGGAAGACCCGGTGGTCATCGGCACGATGATGCTGGCGCTGGATGAGGTGGACGGCTTGGTTTCCGGGGTCATTCACTCCACCGCCAATACCATTCGCCCGGCCTTGCAGTTGATCAAGACCGCGCCGGGGTGCTCCTTGGTGTCCTCGGTGTTCTTCATGCTGTTCCCCGAAGAAGTGCTGGTCTACGGCGACTGTGTGATGAACCCGCACCCCAGTGCTGCGGAGCTGGCGGAAATCGCACTGCAAAGCGCCGACTCGGCCGCCGCGTTTGGCATCACGCCGCGGGTGGCGATGCTCAGTTATTCCAGCGGTGAGTCGGCCAGCGGCGAAGAAGTCGAGAAGGTGCGCGAAGCGACGCTGCTCGCCCATGAACAGCAACGTTCACTGCTGATCGACGGCCCATTGCAATACGACGCCGCGGCCAACGAGACCGTGGCGCGGCAACTGGCGCCCAACAGCCAGGTGGCAGGCCGGGCGACGGTGTTCATCTTTCCGGACCTGAACACCGGCAACACCACCCACAAGGCCGTGCAACGCAGCGCCAATTGCGTCAGCCTCGGGCCGATGCTGCAAGGCTTGCGCAAACCGGTGAATGACTTGCCACGCGGCGCCCAGGTCGACGACATCGTGTACACCATCGCCCTGACCGCGATCCAGGCCGCCAACCGACCCATGGACATCTAAATGCTGGTTTTCCTACCCCCCGCCCTGCGCGGTTTCATTGCCTCACTGCTGTTGGCGCTGAACACGATCCTGCTCTGCTCGTTCCTGTTCTGCGTCGCGCTCATCAAGGCAATGCCGTTCGCCCGCACCCAACGCCTCGCTGGTTGGTTGATGCGTCACACCCACGAAGCGTGGATCAGCCTAAACAAAGGCTGGATGAACCTGGTCCGTCGCACCCGCTGGCACATCAGCGGTTTGCAAGGCCTCGATTATCGACACTCCTACCTGGTCACCAGCAACCACCAGAGCTGGGTGGACATCCTGGTGTTGCAGTACGTGCTCAACCGACGCATCCAACCGCTGAAGTTCTTCCTCAAGCAGGAGTTGATCTGGGTTCCGGTGATTGGCCTGGCCTGGTGGGCGCTGGGCTTCCCGTTCATGAAGCGCTACTCCAAGGCCTACTTGGAGAAGCACCCGGAAAAGAAAGGCAAGGACCTGGAAACCACCCGCAAGACCTGTGCGAAGTTTCGCGACAATCCCGTGGGCATTTTCAACTTCGTCGAGGGCACGCGCTTCACCGAAGCCAAGCACGCCCAACAGCAGTCACCGTTCAAGTACCTGCTCAAGCCAAAGGCTGGCGGCATTGCGTTCGTGCTGGACGCCATGGGCGAACAACTGGAATCGATCGTCAACGTGACCCTCCACTACCCCAACGGCCGCCCGGGCTTCTGGGACCTGTTGTGCGGAAATGTGCAGGATGTCGTGGTGCATTTTGAAGAACTGCAGATCCCTCCCCAGTTCATCGGCAAGAACTACGACCAGGACGGCGAATACCGCCTGCAATTCCAGGGCTGGATCAACCAGTTGTGGCAGGCCAAGGATGCGTTGCTTACGCAGATGCACCGCGAATTTCCAGACCGCCACTGATAACCCTGTGGGAGCGAGCCTGCTCGCGATGGCGGTGTTTCAGTCGATATCTGTGTTGCCTGACCCACCGCTATCGCGAGCAGGCTCGCTCCCACAGTGAGTCGAGTCGTTCCATAGAGAAATGAAAAAGCCCGCAGACGATCGCTCATCTGCGGGCTTTTTTAGTGACAGCGGCGCGGCTTAGATCGCCCCACGCTTGCGCAGCAGATCCAGCACCTGTTTGACGCCTTCCTCCAACGTCAGCGACTGGGTGTCGATCACCAAGTCGGCATCCAATGGCACGTCATAAGGGAAGGAATCGCCCGGGATGTTGTCGCCGGCGGCGGCATACAGCCCTTGCGGATCACGTTGGGCGCAGACCGTCGGCGAGGCCTGGACGTAGACCGTCAGCAGGCGCTCCTTGCCGATCAGTTCCCTGGCCTGTTCGCGGCCTTCGGCGCTCGGCGCGACGAAAGCCGCCAGGGTCAGCAGGCCGGCTTCGTTGAACTGGCGGGCGACGTGGGCCGCACGACGCCAATTCTCGGTACGCCCGGCGCGGTCCTGGGGCAGGCCTTTGTTCAGGTCATGGCGCAGGTTCTGGCCATCGAGCACGAACACCGCACGCCCCATGTCGAACAACTTGCGCTCGACTGCATAGGCCAGGGTGCTCTTGCCGGCGCCCGACAAGCCGCTGAACAACACCGTGGCCGGCTGCTGGCCGAAGCGCTGGGTGCGCTCTTCCACCGACACATGGGCCAGCTTGCCGTGGTGCGTGCTGCTGCCATGGGCCAGCGGCTGGGCGACGATCATGCCGGCGCCGACGGTACCGTTGGTCAAGCGATCGATGACGATGAACGCGCCAGTGGTGCGGTTGCTGTCGTAACCGTCCAGGGCAATCGGCGCATCGAGGGCGATCTTCACCTTGCCGATTTCGTTGAGCTGCAACGCGCTGGCCGGGCCTTCCTCGAGGGTGTTCACGTCCACCTTGTTGACGATGCTGGCAATCGAGCCGGGCACGTAGCTGGTGGCACGCTTGATGTCGTATTTCTTGCCGGGCAGCATCGGCTCTTCGGCCATCCACACCAGCATCGCTTCGAAGCTGTCGGTGACCGGCGGCACGTTGTCGGCGTGCACCAACAGGTCGCCACGGGAGATGTCGATTTCGTCTTCCATGGTCAGGGTCACGGCCTGGCCAGGACCGGCGTGCTCCAACTCGCCTTCGAAGGTGACGATGGATTTCACGCGGCTGCTCTTGCCCGAGGGCAGCACCACCACTTCGTCGCCCTTGTGCACGATGCCGCTGGCGAGGGTGCCGGCGAAGCCGCGGAAGTTCAGGTTCGGACGGTTGACGTACTGCACCGGGAAACGCAGGTCGGTGAAGTTGCGGTCGCCCGCCACCTCCACGGTCTCGAGGATTTCCATCAGCGACTGGCCGGTGTACCACGGCGAGCGCTCGGACTTGTTCACCACGTTGTCGCCTTTAAGGGCGGACATCGGCACGAAATGCATGCTGGAAGGCTTCATCTTCAAGCCTTCGGCGAACTTCAGGTAGTCGGCCTTGATCGACTCGAACACGCCCTGGTCGAAATCCTTGAGGTCCATCTTGTTGATGGCCACGACGATGTGCTTGATGCCCAGCAACGAGGCAATGAAGCTGTGGCGACGGGTCTGGGTCTGCACGCCATAGCGGGCATCCACCAGGATGATCGCCAGGTCACAGGTGGAAGCACCGGTGGCCATGTTGCGGGTGTACTGCTCATGGCCGGGGGTGTCGGCGATGATGAACTTGCGCTTGGCGGTGGAGAAATAGCGGTAGGCGACATCGATGGTGATGCCCTGCTCGCGCTCGGCCTGCAGGCCGTCGACCAGCAACGCCAGGTCGATGTCGTCACCGGTGGTGCCGACTTTCTTCGAATCGCGGGTAATGGCTTCCAGGTGATCTTCGTAGATCATCTTGGAGTCGTGCAGCAGGCGCCCGATCAGGGTGCTCTTGCCGTCGTCGACGTTGCCGCAGGTCAGGAAACGCAGCAGTTCCTTGCGCTCGTGCTGGCCCAGGTAGGCGAGGATGTCCTCGCTGATCAAATCAGATTGGTGCGACATGACAACCCCTTAGAAATAACCCTGACGTTTCTTATCTTCCATCGAGCCTGCGCCATCGTGGTCGATGACCCGGCCCTGGCGCTCGGAAGTTCGCGTCAGGAGCATTTCCTGAATGATGTCCGTCAGGCTTTCGGCCTCGGACTCCACCGCGCCCGTCAACGGGTAGCAGCCAAGGGTACGGAAACGCACTTTCTTCTTGACGATACGGGCTTTGTCTTCGTCGGACAGGTGTTCGAGGATACGGTCGTCGTCGATCATGATCAGCGTGCCGTTCTTCTCGATCACTTCACGTTCGGCGGCGAAGTACAGCGGCACGATCGGGATGCCTTCGAGGTAGATGTACTGCCAGATGTCCAGCTCGGTCCAGTTCGACAGCGGGAATACGCGGATCGATTCGCCTTTGTTGACCTTGCCGTTGTAGACGTTCCACAGCTCCGGGCGCTGGTTCTTCGGGTCCCAGCGGTGCTTGCTGTCGCGGAACGAGTACACGCGCTCCTTGGCGCGGGACTTCTCTTCATCGCGGCGGGCACCACCGAACGCGGCGTCGAAGCCGTGCTTGTCCAAGGCCTGCTTCAGGCCCTCGGTCTTCATGATGTCGGTGTGCTTGGCACTGCCGTGGGTGAACGGGTTGATGCCCTGGGCCACGCCCTCCGGATTCACGTGAGTGATCAGGTCCAGGCCCAGCTCCTCGACCATGCGATCGCGGAACTTGTACATTTCCTGGAATTTCCACTGGGTGTCGACGTGCATCACCGGAAACGGCAGTTTGCCGGGGAAGAACGCCTTGCGTGCCAGGTGCAGCATCACGGCGGAATCTTTACCGATGGAGTACAGCATCACCGGGTTATCGAACTCGGCGGCCACCTCGCGGATGATGTGGATGCTTTCCGCCTCCAGCTGTTTCAAATGCGTCAGTTTGTCGACCATGGCTACTCACGAAAACATTCTTATGAACGGCCAGCGGGCCGTGTTCGAGCGAGGAATCCTAGCACAGCGACCTCTTCTAATCAGGGCGCCAACTAGATCGAAACAGCATATGGATATGCCCGGGGGTTCGGGCCTTGCAATGGACTTTGTGGGAGCAAAACCTGTGGGAGCAAAGCTTGCTCGCGATGAAGCCCCCTCGATCAATCAGTGGACCGCGTTATTGTTTGTCGCGAGCAAGCTTTGCTCCCACAGACTCGCCCCACAAGTTATAAGCCGTCAGATAGGATTCGGGCAGTCGATGAAGATGTGCTCCAGGGCAAAGCGACGCGCCAGGTAATCACCCAGCGCCTGCACGCCGTAGCGCTCGGTCGCGTGGTGTCCGGCGGCGATGAAGCTGATGCCGTTTTCCCGGGCGCTGTGGAACGTCTGCTCCGATGCCTCGCCGCTGAGGTACAGGTCTACCCCCGCCAGTGCGGCCTGGTCGATATAGCCCTGGCCACCACCGGTGCACCAACCGACCCGGCGGACCATCTGCTCGCCCTCGATCAACAGGGGCTCGCGGCCCATGGCTTCCTGGACCTTGCGGGCGAAGTCGCGCGGGGTCATCGGCTCGGGCAAGGAACCGACCAGACCGACGACCTTGGGGTTATCCGGGTCCAGCGGACCCTCGACGATGATGTCCAACTGACGAGCCAACTGCACGTTGTTGCCCACCTCGGCGTGCAGGTCCAGCGGCAAGTGATAGGCCAGCAGGCTGATGTCATGCTTGAGCAACGTCTTGAGGCGGCGCTGTTTCATCCCGGTGATACAGGGGTTCTCGCCTTTCCAGAAATAACCGTGATGCACCAGCACCAGGTCGGCGCCTGCCTCCACGGCGGCATCGAGCAACGCCTGGCTGGCGGTGACGCCACTGACAATGCGGCTCACCTGGGGCGCGCCTTCGACTTGCAGGCCATTGGGGCAATAATCGGCGATCCGGCTGCTTGCCAGGTAACGGTCCGCTTCTTCAACCAGGGTGTTCAGGGCTACGGCCATGAAAAGACTCCTAAATATCCCGTTCAGAGGCGCGCGCGGCCTCGTATAATGCGCGACATTATGGGCGGTCTCATACCGCCTGCAACCTTTGTAGGACGTGCTTAATGCTCAAGGCGCTGCGTTTTTCCGGCTGGCCGCTGTTGGCCGGCGTGCTTGTCGCTCTACTGATTATCCAGCGCTACCCGGAATGGGTGGGCCTGCCGAGCCTTGACGTCAACCTCCAGCAGGCGCCACAAACCAAGACCCTGCTGCAGGGGCCCGTGTCCTACGCCGACGCCGTGACCATCGCCGCGCCAGCAGTGGTGAACCTGTACACCACCAAAGTCGTCAACAAGCCCAGTCATCCGCTGTTCGAAGACCCGCAATTCCGCCGCTTCTTCGGCGACAACTCGCCCAAGCAGAAGCGCATGGAGTCGAGCCTGGGTTCAGGCGTCATCATGAGCCCGGAAGGCTATATCCTGACCAATAACCACGTCACCAGCGGCGCCGACCAGATCGTGGTCGCCCTCAAGGATGGCCGCGAAACCCTGGCCCGCGTGATCGGCAGCGACCCGGAAACCGACCTCGCGGTCCTGAAGATCGACCTGAAGAACCTGCCCGCCATCACCATCGGCCGCTCCGACAGCCTGCGCATCGGCGACGTCGCCCTGGCCATCGGCAACCCGTTCGGCGTCGGCCAGACCGTGACCATGGGCATCATCAGCGCCACCGGGCGCAACCAGTTGGGCCTGAACAACTACGAGGACTTCATCCAGACCGACGCCGCGATCAACCCCGGCAACTCCGGTGGCGCGCTGGTGGATGCCAACGGCAACCTCACCGGGATCAACACGGCGATCTTCTCCAAGTCCGGTGGCAGCCAGGGCATCGGTTTCGCCATTCCAGTGAAACTGGCGATGGAAGTGATGAAGTCCATCATCGAACACGGCCAGGTCATTCGTGGCTGGCTGGGCATCGAAGTGCAGCCCTTGACCCAGGAACTGGCGGAGTCGTTCGGCCTGTCCGGACGGCCCGGTATCGTGGTGGCGGGGATTTTCCGCGACGGTCCGGCGCAGAAGGCCGGCCTGCAGTTGGGAGACGTGATCCTGAGCATCGACGGCGAACCGGCTGGCGATGGCCGCCGTTCGATGAACCAGGTGGCGCGGATCAAGCCCACCGACAAGGTGACCATCCAGGTCATGCGCAACGGCAAGGAGCTCAAGCTCACCGCCGAAATCGGCCTGCGCCCGCCGCCTGCGCCAGTGGCGGCCAAGGAAGAGCAGTAAGCGCGGCCTATTTTCAGAAACCAAACACCCCCTGTGGCGAGGGAGCTAGCTCCCGCTGGGCTGCGTGCAGCAGCCCCAACAGTACTGAATGCAATCAGGCAGGTATGTTGAGGTGGCAGTCCCTGGGAGCAAGCTCCCCCGCCACCGACACCTCAGTCCACCAAGGTGCAGGCCATGACCACCGCATCTTCGCGCCCACCCACCGCCGGGTAATAATCGCGCCGCCGGCCCACTTCGTTGAAGCCATAACGCTCATACAGCCGGAACGCCGCGCGGTTGCTGTCGCGCACTTCCAGGAAGCACTCCCGGGCCTCGGCCTGGTAGGCGATGGACATGAGGTGTTCGAGCAGGCGCAGGCCCAGGCCACGGCCCTGGTTTTCCGGCTTGATGGTGATATTGAGCAAGTGCGCCTCGTCCAGGATGACCTGCACCACACCGTGCCCCACTTGCTGCTGGCCTTCGAACATCAGCCAGATCTGGTACTTGCCCAGTCCATCGAGAAAGATCCCGCGAGTCCAGGGATGGCTGTAGGCCGCGTATTCGATTTTCAGTACAGCGTCGAGGTCCGCCTCGGTCATCGGGCGGAACGATACAGCGTCACTCATTCGATTCTTTCCAACGCGCCATCAGCCGGCGCATGGCTTGCCAGACATCAGCCTTGCGCTGTGGCGTTTCCATTAACAATTCCAACCCGGGCAACGCCCAGGCCGAGCCCAGGCCCTCGACCTGCAATTCGCGATTGAACGCTTCGGCGTCCGCCTCGCCGGCAAACTTCACCGCAGGCAAGCCGACCAGCCAGAGACAGACGCAAGGGGCGTCTTCAAGTCGCGCCGAAACAAAGCCCTGGACGAAATCCCGCGCCGCGTCCGGCCCCTGGTCCATCGTCCCGCGCGACAACAGCGGCCAACGCACCGGTTCGCCAATGATCTGCGGACTGTCCGGCAGACCGGCGGCCCGCAACATGTCCTTGAGCAGCAGGTAGGCCGGGTCACGGCTCTGGAACGGCTCGCCCGTGGGCAATTCCACCAACAGTAGGCAGCGCCCGGCCCGCAGCAATTGCAAGGCGAAGCGCGGCGGCGGGACATAAGGTGCCTTGGGCGGTGCCTCGACCACTTCTTCCACCGGCTTGGCGCTGGTGCGGCTCGAGGTTGCGCTCGGGCGCGGGACTTCGATTTTCGGCCGCTCGGCCACGGGCGCCACCGGCTCGGCAACTGCCTTGGCCACGGGCGCCGTCAACACCGGCGCGATGGACTCGGGCTCCGGCGGTTCCAGCAGCTCGGGCCGCGACGGTGCGGCGAACGGCAATTCGGTACGCGGCAGCCAATTGACCACCTGCATGGCGGTCAGATAGGCGCGGCGACGGGACTCGATAAGCAAGGGTCGGCCACTTGTGGATAACTGAAAGTGGAGGGGATTCTACCGCCCTTCGAGGCGGATCGCTTCCCTGATGATCCAATAGTTGCTCGATACAAAACGACAGTCCGTCTCAGGAGTGAATCGCAACCGGCCTGATGCAGTACAATCGCGGCTTTTAATTGCCAACCCGACGGCCATTGCGATGATCGAACCCAAGCGCGTCTTGCGCGCCCTCGCCGAACATTGGGCATTGCTGGAACCTTTGTGCGAGCACTTCGACCAAGGCACCCTGAGCCTCAACGAACTGCGTTCACAGCTGGCCACCCAGCAACTGGACAGCACACCCCAGGACATCACCAACCTGCTGGACGTGTGGATCCGCCTGGACATCCTCGTACCGGTGGCGAAAAGCCCGAACCGTTTCGAACTCAACGCCCAGATCCATGATTTCCTCGCTTACCTGCGCCACGAGCACCGCTTGGGCCTGTGCCTGGAAATCGAAGCCTACCTGCGCCACCTCGAACGCCTGGCCGGTTACATCCAGGACGCCTTCGACGTGCGCGATGGCAACGACCTGGCCCGTCAACTGCGCTTGCTGGACATGCGCGTACGCGACGTGCTCAAGAAGCTCGCCAACGACGAGCAAGCCCTGGTAGCCGTGGCCGAACGGGCCAAGACCAGCGACCGGCAGATCCCGTTGCGCCAACGCTACGCCGAAGTGCTGGCAACCTGGGACGAATACGTCGAACCGATGATCCAACTGGTGAACGCCGACGGCGCGTTCGAACAAGGCGTGCGCAAGGTCGAGAACGTGCTGCTGCGCATGCTCACCGAACAGCAACGCCTCGGTCACCTGGTGGACGACGACATGCTGCTGCGCACCCACGCACGCATCCTCGAAATGCAGACCAGCGCCCAGCTGACCCTGCGCCATGCCCGTGAACTGCTGCTGCCGCTGCGCGAAGAAGCCCGTCGCCATAACGCCGTGACCCGCGGCGCCGCGCTGGCCCTGGCGGCCATCCGCCGCAAAGGCATCGATGCCGTGCCTCAGGCGGCCATGCCGCTGTTCACTCGGCCGCAAAGCACCTTCCTGGGCAGCGCCAACCAGGTCGAGGCCTATGTGTACGCCCTGGCCCGCTTCGAGCCGAAGCCGGCGCGCTTCCCCAAGGCCCACAAGACCCACAAGGGCGGCGATGCCCCGCGGGCGCCGCGCACCGTGCGCGAAATGGTCGAGCGCTGCGAAGACGCCCTGCCGATGCCCGACCTGATGGTCTGGCTGCTGGAGCAAGAGCCGGACGGCGCCACTGACGAATTGCTGTACTGGTTCTCGCGCCTGTCGCGGGAAAAACGCTTCAAGCGCGAGCGTCTGGAACGTCGCGAATACCACACCCATGAGCATCAGGTCAGCCTGCGCTCCTTCGCCCTGCTCTCGGCTGGCGACACCGCCGCCGAGGATTCTGCGAGCATCCCCCATGCATCTTGATCTATCCGAACTGTCCCAGCTGGCGCCGATCTTTCGCGAGCTGTTCAAGGGTTACCACGTCAGCCGCCGCGACCCGGAGCTGTACGCGCAACTGTCGAACTTCCAGGACCAGTACCGCACGCTGTTCAAGGCCCTGGGCTTCGAACTGGTGTGCGACACCCGTGGTTTCTACTACTTCGTCCCGGACCTGGCCGCCGCCGCGGTGAACAAAACGGCCCAGCGCCTGGCGCTGTTCACCTTCATCCTCGTCGAGCACTTGGCCGACCAGGGCCGCGACCCGATCGCCGTGCTCGATGGCGGCAGCCTGGGCCGCGACGAACTGCCGTCGCTGCTGGAAAAATACCGCGACCTGTTCATCCAGGCCGAAGTGCAGACCCAGGAAGAGCTGGAAGAAAAAATCATGCGCCGCATGACCCAACTGGGTTTCGCCAGCGAGGAAAACGGCGTGTACCGCTTCCTGCCGCCGATGCATCGCTTCCTCGACGTCTGCCTGTCCGTCCAGCAAGACCGCGACCTGGCTGCCAGCGTGCACAGCGTGCTGCCACTGCCGGCACCGGTGCTGATCGACGAAGACAGCGACGAAAAGCTGTTGCAGACCGACGACCCGCTGGACCTGGCCCCTTTTGAAGACGAAAGCGAAGAAGACGCCCTGGCCCGCGCCATTGCCGAAGAACAGGAGACCGACGCATGAGCCAGGAACGCTACGGCATCCGCCGCTTTGCCCTTTTGAACACCGCCGGCTACAGCCTCGGCCTGTTCCCGCTGGAAGAACCACTGTCGGTGTACGGCGCGAACAACCTCGGTAAATCCGCCTCGATCAACGCCTTGCAGTTCCCGATCCTGGCACGCATGTCGGACATGAGCTTCGGCAAGTACAGCCTCGAACAATCCCGACGCTTCTACTTTGCCTCGGACACCAGCTACATCCTGGTGGAAGTCGCCCTGCCCCACGGCCCGCACGTGATCGGCGTGGTCGGTCGCGGCCCCGGCGGCGGCTTTGGTCACCAGTTCTTTGCCTACGCGGGCAAGCTGGACCTGGCCCACTACCAGAAAAACGACACCTGCCTGCGCCAGAAAGAACTGTTCACCAATCTTGAGCGCGAAGGCCTCAAGGCTTACGAGCTCAAGCCGGATGAACTGCGGCGCCTGCTGGTGGGCGGCCACACCTCGATTCCGCTGGACCTGACGCTGATCCCGCTGCGCTCCACCAGCGAGCAAAGCCTCAAGACCTTCCGAGCGCTGTTCATCAACCTGCTGCACATGCGCGAAATCACCGCGGCCAAACTCAAGCAACTGTTCCTCGACGCCTTCGAGCACAGCCTGCGCTCCGGCAGCGTGGACTACATCGCCGCGTGCGAAGAAGCCTTCCGCGATGTACGACGCATGGAGCAGGACTACAACTCCCTGGTCGCCGCCGGCCCGTTGGTGGAAGCCCTGGCCAACGGCGTGAAACAGCGCGATGTGCTGCGCGGCAAATTGCATCGCCTGTCGCCGCTGCTCGACTCGCTGCTCGGGACCTGGTCGGACTACGCCAGTGCGCGCAAGGAAGAGCTGACCATCCAGGCCGAACACTACCGCAACGAACAGGATTCGTTGCAGAACGACCAGCGCGGCGGCACCCAGGAGCTGATGCGCCTGGAGCGGGAAATCAGCGGCATCCAGCGCTGGCTCGGCGAGCTGTCGGTGCTCAAGCATCGCTTTGCCCTGGTGGATGACGTCAAGGTCCTGGAACAACAACTGCTCGCCGCCAAGGACGCCCACGACGAACTGGCCGGCGCCCTGGCTCAGTCCCGGCAGTTCAGCGCCGAAGACCTGGAAGAACGCCTGCGGGACCTGGAAAAGCGTCTGAAGTCGGTCAAGCAGCAACTCGATCACGCCGACAACAACAGCTACGCCCGCCTGCGCGAAGAGTTCTCCCAGCAAGACGTCGAGCGCCTGATGCGCCTGTTCAACAGCGCCCTGTTCAGCTTGCCGCTGGGCGAGCACGGCATCACGCTGGACGAGAACGGCGAGTGGGTCAAATCCGTCGAGCTGATTCTCGACGGCTTCAAGGGCGAACGCTTCGAAGTGCCGGGCCTGTCCATCGACTTGTCCCACATCGAGCCACCAGCCCTGCAAGCCCTGGCCGACCGCGCCGCACTGCGCGACCAGAAAGAGCGCCTGGAAAAAGAACTCAAGCAACTCAAGACCCAACAGGCCGTGGCCGCCGACCGCGCCGCGAGCAAGACCCAGACCGAAGCGCTGTATCAGCAGGTATTGGATGCACAGAAAGCCTTGGAAGACTTCCGCCGCACCCAGACCCTGAGCGCCGAGGAAGGCGAGAAGCTCGAACAACTGGCGCAGATGGAAGCAGCCCAGGACGAGCTCAAGCGCTCCAGCGATGCCTTCACCGAACGCGTCCAGCAGTTGTCGGCCAAGCTGCAGCTGGTAGGCCGGCAGATCGCAGACATGGAAGCCAAGCAACGTACCCTCGACGACGCCTTGCGTCGTCGCCAGTTGCTGCCGGCGGACCTGCCGTTCGGCACGCCGTTCATGGACCCGGTCGACGACTCCATGGACAACCTGCTGCCGCTGCTCAATGACTATCAGGACAGCTGGCAAGGCCTGTTACGGATCGACGGACAGATCGAAGCGCTGTACGCCCAGGTACGTCTCAAGGGTGTCGCCAAGTTCGACAGCGAAGACGACATGGAGCGCCGCCTGCAACTGTTGATCAACGCCTATGCCCACCGCACCGACGAAGCACTGACCCTGGGCAAGGCCCGTCGTGCAGCGGTGACGGACATCGCCCGGACCTTGCGCAACATCCGCAGCGACTACGACAGCCTCGAACATCAACTGGCGTTGTTCAACCGCGAGATCAACAAGCGTCAGGTGTCCAACCTGCAGAGCTTCCGTATCGTCCTGGCGCCGAACAAGGAAGCACTCAAGCACATCGACCAGATTATCCACAGTGCCGGCCAGTACGAAGAAGGCGAAACCCTCTCTGTGTTCGACCTCAGCCAGAGCGCCGAGCAGGACAACAAGAACGAAGAGGCCAAGGAATACCTGGCGCGGCTGGTGGCGGCGAACCACAACCAGCTCGGCCTCAAGGACCTGTTCGAACTGGCCTTCGAAATCACCAAGGTCAACGGCCAGCCGGTGATCCATACCGACATCGACGGTGCGGCGTCCAACGGCACCACCATGACCATCAAGGCGCTGACCAACATGTATTTGTTGCTGCACCTGATGGACCGCGAACAAGCCGGCCGCGTGCGCCTGCCTTACTACCTCGACGAAGCGGCGGACATCGACGAGAAGAACCAGGCCGCGCTGCTGGAAACCAGTCTGCAACTGGGTTTCGTGCCGATCCTGGCGAGCGTGAAGCCGCAAGTCTGCGCCAGTGTCGCCATCGACCTTGAGGGTGGCAGCGGCCCGAACGGCATCTACATCGACGAAGCGGACTGGAAGTTCATCCGCCGTCACGATGCGGTGAAGGCTACGGTAAATGTCCAGGCCGACGAACCGGAGCTGGATGCGGTGTGAGGCATTAGCCGGAAATGGAAAAGGCCGCGATCCCCATGGATCGCGGCCTTTTTTTATATCGCTATTTCATGTTTTCAGTGAGGGCCTCATCGCGAGCAAGCTCGCGATGAGGCCCGAACAGCCCCTCAGTTACTTGCCGAGACTGATCTTCGGCGCCCAAGTCAGCCACTCATCCTCAAACTTATCGAACAATGGGAACGTCTGCTCAGGTCGTGCCGGGCTGCCCATCCTGTCGCCATCCGGCGTCGCGAAGGCAATCCCGCCCTGGATCAGTGTCTCCAGCGATTCGGTCCGCACCGTGGCGCCTTTGAACAAGCCAAAGTCGAGGCCAAAACCGCTGGTGTTCCAGAAACGCGTGCCGCTGCGCACCAGCGGTGCATATTTGGGTTCGATCAGGATATGGATCAGCACCCGGTCAGCTGTCTGGCCCAGCTCATAGCCAGTGACCTTGCCCACGGTGATCTCACGGTAAGTCACTGGCACGCCGGTCTTCAACGAACCCCGCCGGGCCGCGCTCAGCACCAGGCTCAGACCGGCTTCCGGCACAGCGCTTTCCGGTGGGTTGGCCAAGGCCACGAAGCTATTCTGCGGCCCGAGGCTCTTCGCCGAAGGCTGCACTTCAATGTATTGGCCGGTCACCAAGGTCTCCAGGTTCGACGTCTTCATCAGCCCCAACTCAGGCCTGACCACCCAGAATTGAGAACCGACCCGAGCGATACGCTCCGGCACTTCGGTGATGCGCGCAGTGAGCAACACCGATTGCAGGTCGGCACTGAGGTCCACGTCCTCGACCTTGCCCACATCCAGCCCTTTGAAACGGATCGGCGTACCATTTCGCAAGCCATCGGCACGGTCGACCTTGATCGTTACCACCGTACCCTTCTGCTGCGCAGCCTCGCGGTCGGCAAACAGGCGGAAGCGTGGGATGCGTTTTTTCAGCGGGACGTTGGGTTCCGGGGTTTCAAAAGCAATGCCGCCGGCCATCAGGCTTTGCAGCGATTCGCTCTTGACCTGGATCCCGCCGGTCAAGCCGCCCGTGAGGGTGATGCCACTGGCGTTCCAGAAACGCGTCGAACCGTTGACCAGGCCTTCGTATTCCTTCTCGATGTGCACACCGATGATCAATTGCTTTTTCTTGCGGGAAAACTGATAGCTCTGCACCGACCCGACCTTGACCTGCTTGTAGAGGATCGGACTGCCGACCTCCAGCGAGCCGAGGTTCTCGGTCAGCAAGACCAGGTGCAACCCAGGTGAGCGCAAGTCCAGCGGTGGCGCCTTGGCCCTGGCCTCGAATTCGCGTTGAGGGGCGCCGCCCTTGTCGCCCGGCCGCACGGCAATGTAGTTACCCTTGACCAACGCTTCCAGGCCAGTGATACCGGCCAGGGATATCGACGGCTTGACGACCCAGAACTGGGTGCCGGTCACCAGGTACTCCTCGGCCAATGGATCTAGGGTCAGCTCTGCGGTGGCACTGGCCAGGTCCGGGTCAACCTTGAGGGTCTTCAGGCTACCGACCTCGATGCCTTTGTACATCACCGGTGTACGACCGGCCTGCAACCCTTCGAAATCGCTGAGCTTGACCTTCACGCGGATGCCCGCTGCGGCGGCATCAAAATCCTCGTAGAGCCGGAACGGCAGGCTCGGGTCTGTCGGCGGACTGTCCTTGCGGTTTTCAGGCGTGGCGAAGGCAATCCCCCCGGCCACGATGCTGGACAAGCTTTCGCTGCGGACCTTGACGCCTGACAGGTTGGCATCGATGCTGATGCCGCTGGCGTTCCAGAAACGCGTGTGCTTGCGGACCAGGCTCGCGTAGGTGGGCTCGATGAAGACCTTGATCTCGACCTTGCTCTGGTCTTCGGACAACAGGTAGCTCTTCACCTGGCCGACCTGGATCTGCTTGTAGAACACCGGACTGCCCCGATTGAGTGAGCCCAGCCGGTCGGCCCTGAGAGTCACGTGCAACCCTGGCTTGGCGTCCGATAGCGGTGGCTCTTCGGACAAGGCCTTGAATTTGCGGGTCGAGTCCCCTTCGCCCGGGCTTATCGCCACGTAGTTACCCGAGACCAGCGTTTCCAGGCCGGTGATCCCCGCCAGGCTCACGCTCGGCTTGACCAGCCAGAAACGTGTCCCGCTCCTGAGGTATTGCTCGACGTCCTTGTTCATCTCGATGGTGGCAATCACGCCCTTGGCGCTGCCTTCGTCATCGAGCGTCAGGTTCTTCACTTTGCCGACCGTCATCCCCTTGTAGACGACCTCGGTCTTGTTGACCTGGATACCCTCGCCGCTCTCGAAACGCACATGAATTTCGATACCGGTCTCGGTATAAGCCCGCCAGGCCAGCCAGCCGCCGATGATCAGGGCAATCAGCGGCAGGACCCATATGGCGGACCAGTTCGAAGCCGGTCGGGTTTTAGCGGTAGGCAAATCAGTCATGGTCGTCATCCGACTCCGTGTTATCCCAAATCAGTCGGGGATCGAAAGTTACTGCGGCAATCATCGTCAAGATCACTACGCTGGCAAAAGCGATGGCACCGAATCCGGCTTCGACACTGGCAAGCCGCCCGAAATTCACCACCGCCACCAGGATGGCGATCACAAAGATATCCAACATTGACCAGCGGCCAATGAACTCGATGAAACGGTACATGAGGATGCGTTGCCGCGCCGACATGGGCTGGTGCCGCTGCACGGACCACAACAATAAGGCGATGCCCACGAGCTTGAACGTGGGAACCACGATGCTGGCGACGAACACCACGGCGGCGATGGGGAACATGCCGTGCTGCACCAACTCGATGACCCCGGCCATGATGGTGCTTGGGGCTCCCTGTCCCAGGGAATTGATCGTCATGATCGGCAACATATTGGCCGGAATATAGAGAATCGCGGCGGTGATCAACAGTGCCCAGGTCCGCATCAGACTGTTGGGGCGACGACCATGAACCAGGGCACCGCAACGGGTACACGTCTGGCTGTCGGCTTCGGCATCCTGCCGATTAAGCTCATGGCATTCGGCACAGATCAAAATGCCTGCATCAATCGCCCGCATGGGCATCCTCTCCTGATAATGCTTGCCAGACCTGATGCGGTGACATCGCCACCTCCAACCAGACCTGAACCAACAACAAACTGATGAAGCACACCAGCCCAAGTCCGACGGTGATGGCCGCCATGTCGGCCAACTTGACGATGGCAACCAGGACACCCATGAGGTAGACCTCGAGCATCCCCCAATCTCGCAAATGATGATAAATGCGGTACAGGAGCAAACCGTAACTGCGACCTATGTCCAAACGTATGCTCAGCAACACCGCCAACTGACAAATCAGCTTGAGAAGCGGGATCCCCATGCTGCACAGGAACACCACGACTGCTATGCCTTGCATGCCTGTATCGAACAGGCCGACTACCCCACTCCAGACCGTATCCTGGGAGGATTGGCCGAGCAGATTGAGCTGCATGATCGGTAAAAAGTTCGCCGGTACGTACAACAGCAGGGCGGCGATAACCAACGCAAGGCTGCGTTCGACTACATTGTGGCGGTGGGCGTAGAGCTCATAGCCACAGCGCGGGCATATAGCCTTCTCGCCGCGGGCCAGCTTGGGCTTGCGCATCAAAAGGTCGCATTCATGGCACGCTACCAGATCGTCCAGAGGTAGATCTGACAACCTATGAGCGTCTGAGGGATCGGACATAAAGGGCTCTGGCTCAGCTAAGGTGGGGCTATTCTAGTGCTCCAGCCTGGAAATAACTGTGCAAATTTATTACAGAGCTTTCCCACACTTTTCCTGCGGGCAAAACAAAACCCCTACCTGCATCAGCAGATAGGGGTTTCGGAATTTAATCTTGACGATGACCTACTCTCACATGGGGAAACCCCACACTACCATCGGCGAT
>NZ_JBMDJD010000023.1:0-95401 GCF_057809015.1 Pseudomonas sp. FG6 | reverse complement strand
TTGGGCGCAATCATAGCGCCCGATTGAAGTGTCCAAAATCATTAGGCCAGTTCAGGCTCGCTCCCACAAGGAGCTCTGTGTACCCAAGATCAAGGTAGGACTCAGAAGTGATACTTCAGCAAAAAGCTGGTATTGCTCTGGTTGGTCTTGAACCCTTCGCTGTCTTCGATCCCGTACTTGTTCTTCCAGTAGTCATACTCCACCCCCACATACAGCTGCTTGGCGCCGAGGTTCAGGGCCTTGCCCAAGTCATATTTGATCTGCGGGTTGATGTGCAGGTTGGCGTGGTAGGTGCCTTTGGAGTTGCTGTCGTTGTCCACCACCCAGTCGATGAAACCGTCGATCAGGAGGTCCGATGAGCCCACCGCAACGGTGTAGGCCCAGGTCGGGGTGATCTGCCAGACGTTGTCGCCGGCGCGCGGGCCTTCGGTGTGGCGGTTGTAGAAATTCAGCTGGAAGTAGTCGAAGCCGGGAATCGCGAGATCCAATCCCGGGCCGATCAGGTAGGACTCGTTGTCACCCTCGCCGAACTCATAGGTCATGGCCAGCAACACATCCTTGATTGGGCCGGCTTCCAGCTTCTGGTCGAAGATCTTGCCAAACGACAGGCGCGGGCTGAATTCGCCGTAGTAGGTGTTCGGGCCGGACTGGCTGTCTTCCTTGCCGTTGTAGAAGATTCGGTCGAGAAAGAAGAAGTTGTCGCCGTATTTCCATGCGTCGGCGTGTTCGAAGGTCACGGTCTGCTGGATGCGCGGGTTGACCTGGAAATCCTTGCCATAGAGGTAGGTCAGGCTGTTGTTCTGCCATTGGAACAGGTCATCGGCCATCACTGGGCCGCTGGTCAATAAAGAGGCGAGTAGCAGGCTGGGGTATGTACGGTTCATTCGGTTTGCTCCTAAGGTCGGTAGTACGCTTTTTTGGAATCAGCGCTTTGAGGCGGCGCCTTTTACTACAAAACATCCGTTCGGTCAGGTTTTTTTCGATAGAACGGATCCACACCGGGCATGGAATCGGGCGAGTCAAAAAAGGAGTCGGTTGAGCACAGGCAGTCGCTGACGGGCGACCGGCGGGATGCCGGTCGGCCTGTCAGCGGTGTAGCGGTGTTGGAACACGGGGTTCAGTTGGTCCGCGCGCCCTGGCTGATCCACGCGCCGATCAGGTCGCGTTCCTGCTGGGTCATCTGGGTGATGTTGCCCAGGGGCATGATCTGGCTGGTCACGGCCTGGGCCTGGATGCGCGCAGCCTGCTGCTGGATCTGCTGCGGGGTGTCGAACATCACCCCCGCCGGTGCTGCGCTGAACAGCGGGCTGGTGGGCTTGGCCGAGTGGCAGACGGAACAGCGTTCCTGGATCACGCTGTGGATTTTCGCGAACGATGGCCCCTGGGACGGCCCCTGGGCATCGGCTGCCTGGGCGGGCTGCGCGACCGGTGCGGCGGGTGCCGTTTCCGGTTTGGCCCCGCCGCCTACGGCGGTTTCCGGCAGGGGCTGATACTCGATGGCGACCGGGGCCTTGGCCACTTCCGGCGCGCTGGGTGGCGCCTTGGGGCCGGTGACATAAGCCAGGCAAATCATCGCCAAGGCGCCCACCGGCAGCGTCCAGGCAAACCGGTTGCTGTCATGGCGCGTGTTGAAGTAATGCCGCACCAACACCGCTGCCACCGCGATACCGGCCAGGATCAACCAGTTGTAGGCGCTGCCGTAGGTGCTCGGGAAGTGGTTGCTGATCATGATGAACAGCACCGGCAGGGTGAAGTAGTTGTTGTGGCGCGAGCGCAGCAAGCCTTTGGCCGGCAAGGCCGGGTCAGGCGTGCGGTTCTCGGCGATCGCCGCCACCAATGCGCGTTGTGCCGGCATGATGATGCGGAACACGTTGCCGACCATGATCGTCCCGATGACCGCCCCGACGTGCAGGTACGCCCCGCGCCCGCTGAACACCTTGCTGAACCCGTAGGCCGCGCCGATCAACAACACGAACAGGATCACGCCGAGCAGGGCAGGACGCTTGCCCAGGGCCGAGTCGCAGAGAAAGGAGTAGACGAACCAGCCGACGAGCAACGAGCCGATGCCCAGGGCGACGCCTTCGGGGCCGCTGAGGCTGCTGCCCGGTGCGAGCAGGTAGACGCTCGGATTCCAGTAGAACACCAGGCACAGCAGCACGATGCCCGACATCCAGGTGAAGTAGGCTTCCCACTTGAACCAGTGCAGGTTGTCCGGCATGGACGGTGGCGCGAGTTTGTATTTCTCCAGGTGGTAGATACCGCCGCCGTGGATGGCCCACAGGTCGCCGGCCAGACCGCTCCTGGGGTTGACGCGATTGAGGTTGTTTTCCAGCCAGACGAAGTAGAACGACGCGCCGATCCAGGCCACGCCAGTGATCATGTGAACCCAGCGCACGCTCAGGTTCAGCCATTCCAGCATATGTGCTTGCACAGTCTTTACCTCTCGCCCGTCACGCTTGTTCTCGCGTGATCGAGCCTTCTCTTATTGGTGGGGATCGAGGATTAAACAATCATCCTCCATGAAGAAATGCTCATCGCAGTTATGGCCTGTGCCACTGCGATCAACCACCAGGAAGTCATCCCGCTTTTCGATCGTCAGCACCGGATGGTGCCAGACGCCGCGATGGTAATTGATGCCCTGCCTGCCGTTGGTGACGAAGGCGCGGACCAAGCCTGATACAGGTGCATCGCCAAGTGGCGCGACCACGATCAGAAAGGGGTTGCCGAGCAGCGGAATGAACGCCTGGCTGCCCAGCGGATGACGCTCCAGCATGCGCACGGTCAACGGCATCTCCAGCGCGTCGGCGCGGAAGATGCTGATGATCGCCTTGTCGTCCGGCGTGGCGGTTTCAACCGTCGCCAGGCGATGGAAGCGCATGGTCGAACCGTTATTGATCATGAAGTGATCGCTGCCGTCGGTTTCGATCACGTCACCGAAAGGGGCGAAGGCTTCTTTGGTCAATGGTTCGATCTTGAGTGTGCGCATGCTGGTCTTCTTATCCAAAAATTCTGTGTTGTTTGTTCAGCTTTTGTGGCGAGGGAGCTTGCTCCCGCTGGACTGCGCAGCAGTCCCCTTGTTTGAAAAGCGGGGTCGCTTCGCAACCCAGCGGGAGCAAGCTCCCTCGCCACAGGGTCACGCTTGTTTCGAAACCTTGCCGAGCACCCGCAAGCGACTCACCCCACCGTCCGGGAACACATTCAGGCGAATGTGGGTGATCGGTCCCAGCGCCTTGATCTGCTCGGCGAAGGTGTGTTCGGCGTGCATTTGCAGCTTCTGGCTCGGCAGCAACTCACGCCAGAACAGTGACTGGGTCTCGATCTGGCTGTCGGTGCCGCCCTTGACGAAGGCGCCCTGGATCGAGCAGCTGTCCGGGTAGTTGCCCTTGAAGTGCAGGGTGTCGACGATGATTTTCTCGACCTCGCCGGCATGGCCCAGGGCGACGATCACCCAGTCATTGCCCGGGGTGCGACGACGGGCGGTTTCCCAGCCATCGCCCATGTTCACGCCACGACCCGGGTTGAGGATATTGCTCATGCGGCCGAAGTGTTCGTCGGAGCAGGCCAGGGCGCGGCCACCGTTGAGGGCGGCGGCCAGGTCGATCTGTTCGTTGTCGCCTACCGCCGACCAGTCGCGGTGCGGGATGCCATAGACCCGCAAGCGGGCCACGCCGCCATCGGGGTAGATGTTGAAGCGCAGGTGGCTGAAGGCCTGGTCATTGCTGATTTCGTGGTAGTGGTGGCTGTTGCCTTGCAGCTCGACGGCCGACAGCACTTCGGTCCACTGGGTGTTTTCGTCCGGCTCGCCTTCGCTCAGGAAGCAGGCTTCCAGGGAGGCTGACGGTGGGTAGTTGCCGGTGAAGAATGACGTGTCGATGTCCACGCCCTTGATCGAGCCCGCCACACCCAGGCGGATCACCGCACTGTCGTAGCCTTCGAAACGCTTGCGACGCGACTCCCAGCCGTCCATCCACTTGCCGTTGTCATCGAACACACCTTCTTTCCACACGGCCGGGGTCGGCTGGAACAGGCGGTTGGCGTCGGCGAACCAGTCATCGGTGACCGAGATGATCTTGGTGCCCAGGCGGGCGTCGGCCAGGTTGACGAGTTTCTCGAAAGGTACGGCGTAAGCTTTCATTCTTTTTGTCTGCCTTTAATGAGTGGCTGGGGATGCTTGCAGGGCCCGGGTCACGGGCGCCCGGCTAAAGGGTCAGGAGTCGGAACAAGGCGATCTTGTTGATCTCTGCCAGCGCGCATTTGAATTCGGTGTCGACCGAATGATGGATGCGCGTTTCGAATGCCGCGAGGATCTGATGCCGGTTGCTGCCTTTGACCGCCATGATGAACGGAAACTGGAATTTGGCCTTGTAGGCGTCGTTCAACTCGGTGAAGCGCTTGAACTCTTCGGCCGTGCACTGGTGGATACCGGCGCCGGCCTGTTCATTCGTGCTGGCTTCGGTCAATTGACCGTCGATGGCGGCTTTGCCAGCCAGGTCCGGGTGAGCATTGATCAGGGCCAGTTGGCGGGCGTGATCGGCGCTCAAGAGGATGTCGCTCATGCGCTGGTGCAGGGTTTCGATCTGGTCGACCGACGGGGCCTGGCCCAGGTCGAAAGCCTTTTCGGCGACCCACGGTGAATGTTCGTATATGTCGGCAAAAGCCCGTACGAAGGCTTCACGGCTCAAGGTGGACGGCTTGAGGGTCTGGAAGGCCGTCATTTCGAAGCCCCTGGTTTCGAAGCCCCTAGTTTCGAAGCTTGCGGGCAAGGGTGCGTCTGCTGCCAGTGGCGGGCGATGTCGACGCGGCGGCTGAACCAGACCTGCTCATGGCCCTTGGCGTATTCGAGGAAACGCTTGAGCGAAGCAAGGCGGGCCGGGCGACCGATCAGGCGGCAATGCAGGCCGATGGAGAGCATCTTGGGGGCTTCGGCGCCTTCGGCATACAACACGTCGAAGGCATCCTTGAGGTATTGGAAGAAGTCGTCGCCGTTGTTGAACCCCTGCACCTGGGTAAAGCGCATGTCGTTGGTGTCCAGCGTGTACGGGATCACCAGGTGCGGCTTGCCGTGGGGCGTGTTCGGTTCCCAGTAGGGCAGGTCGTCGTCGTAGGTGTCGCTGTCGTAGAGAAAGCCACCTTCCTCCATCACCAGGCGGCGGGTGTTGGGGCCGGTACGACCGGTGTACCAGCCCAGCGGGCGTTCGCCGGTGATTTCAGTCAGGATGCGAATGGCTTCGAGCATGTGCTCGCGCTCCTGGGCCTCATCCATGTACTGATAGTCGATCCAGCGATAGCCGTGGCTGCAGATTTCGTGGCCGGCGGCGACCATGGCACGAATCACGTCGGGATGGCGCTGGGCGGCCATGGCCACGGCGAAGATGGTCAACGGGATGTCGAAGGACTTGAACAGCTTGAGGATCCGCCAGACCCCGGCGCGGCTGCCATACTCGTACAGCGATTCCATGCTCATGTTGCGCTCGCCCTGCAGCGGTTGCGCCGCGACCATCTCCGAGAGGAACGCTTCGGATTCCTTGTCGCCGTGCAGGATGTTGCGTTCGCCACCTTCCTCGTAGTTGAGTACGAAAGACAAGGCGATGCGGGCATTGCCCGGCCATTGTGGGTGGGGAGGGTTACTGCCGTAACCGATCAGGTCGCGTGGGTAGTCAGCGCTCACTGCAGTCTTCCTTCTTGTTCGAACCATGTGGGTGGCGCCCTGATGACGAAACACAGGCTGGCGTCACAACGATGGAGTGATTGTATACAACTTTATGCGCGATTTGTAAGCCTGATTTTTTGCATTTTTCACTGCACTTTCTGCATTGTCTACACTGCAAGAAACCTGCCCATTGGGTCAATTAATCAGTGGAAGGCCAGCATCGCCAAGGGTTTTGCCTGGAATGACGGTGGTGGTGTGGTGGGATGAGCGGGGGGCAAAAAATCTATTTTTTATTGTGTACAATTTTCTTTTAAAGTGTCTTAATTCTTCCAGCGTCGCAGCCTTCCATGCCCTGGAGCGGTGCGGCTTGTCTTTCAACCGATTCAGGAGGCGTCGGGCCGGACTGCGTTGCAGCGAGGCGCGCACAATCAATGGGACGTTTGACTACTCACGTTTTGGATGCCGCACACGGCTGCCCGGGCAGCTCGATAAAGGTCGAGCTGTATCGCGTCGAAGGTTCGCAGTTGCAATTGGTCGCCAGTGCGCTGACCAACAGCGATGGCCGTTGCGACGCACCGCTGTTGCAAGGCGATGACTATCGTTCGGGTGTCTACCAATTGCAATTTCATGCCGGCGACTACTACCGCGCCCGCGGCGTCCAGTTACCCGAACCGGCGTTCCTGGATGTGGTGGTGTTGCGCTTCGGCATCTCGGCCGAGCAGGAGCACTACCACGTGCCCCTGTTGATTTCGCCCTACGCCTATTCGACCTATCGAGGCAGTTGATCCCCTAGGCTATGTACGAAATCGCTTGAAACTTGGTTATGCAGCGTTAAAAACCGGCTCGGAATGCTCATTGACAACCAGTCAAGTCGGGCGCGACCCCGGCCGTTCCTCGCCGGTTTTTGCCTTGCCTAACCTGCGTTTCAAACAATTTCGTACACAGCCCAAGCAGCTGCCTTGTCCCTGGAAGCGACTGCGCATACAGCTTCTCTGGTTTTTGCCCGCCCACACTGCGGGCTTTTTTTATGTCGCGTACCTACAGCCTGGAACTGTCGTCGCGGATGATAAAAACCGTGTCTGCAATGCCTGGGCGAATTTCTGTACCACCTTTGAGCCAGATCATCTTGTTGGCACGGTGGGCATCCCTGACGACTTTCGCCGCGGCTTCGCCGACCTGGTTTTCCAGCAGGACTCCGGCGACATTGGGATCGGTGTACCCCGGCAGGGAAATCTTCGGAATTCTGGTTCGGTGCAGGCTCAGGAAAAATACAGAATCATGCCCCGCCCGTTGGAATACCAGTGCTGGAAAGCTGCTGTAAGAGCTCGGCTCCATCACGGTATAGCCATTGCGTGTCAGAAGGCCCGCCATGAATCGTTTGAAATCCACAGGTGTGTAGGTCGACACGAAGTGATTCCACTGCTGCTGGAAGCGTAGGGGATCGAAGTCCAGTCGATCCAGTGCTCCTGTCGAGGAAGGGAGGGGCAGGGCGATCGAGCGGGCACTGCCTCGGCTGGATGGAGAGGTCTCAAGTGTTGCAAGCATCAATAACGGATCGGACCATTGCGGGTGCGGCGATGGCGTCGCGTTTTTCCAGCTGTGGAAAATCTGCCGGAGTGCGGTCAAACCCGCCGCTTCAGCAAACGGTAAGTTATTGGCGAGCTCGAACTGCTTTCTTGCAATGTTTTCCAGGGTGACGGTCGTGACCTCTGGAAAAACATCCCTGGCATAGGCCGTCAGGGGTTTCTCGAAAGGCAGCCTGGCATCGATGACCCAATGGTTATCCGGCGGAACTTGTATCGCGCTGCGAGGTTGTTCGTCGGGGGTGTGTCTGAGAATGGCCTCCAGCAGATCGAAGTCATAAACGGGGTGGGCGGGCGACTGAATGTAGATGATCGGGGATTCACGGGCATTGAGGCTTGTCACCACCTTGTAGTGGACATTGTCCAGGGTGACGAATTGCGCCAGGGTGAATCGCGGATCGAGTCCCCAGTCCTTCCCGAACGCCAGGGTGCTTGGTGTCTCTGCGCTTTGCGTGGTCGACGGGCGCGGACGCTTGGCTGCTACCTCTTGTGACAACTCATCATCCGTGAGCCTGGGAGGCGTAGAGGCAGGATTGGAATCGCTGCTGAGCGTCACGTCGTGGTGTGGAATCCGACGCCACAGGTGGCTGCCTTCCACTTGCTCCAGGCGAGGGCCGGAGGCGACGAGCTCAGTGCCGGACCGGGCCCTGTAATGTTGGTCGGCGTCGCGTCCGAGCAGCACCGTCCCTCCCTCTGAAAGCTCGACATAAGTGCGTGTCCTGAACGTTCGGATCCCGGAGGCTGCGTCTGGCTCCGATAGCAGCGGGACCAGCTCGGGTGAAAGGTAATAATTGTCCAGCGATACCGAGTGCGGCGCTTCCCTGACGGTTGGCTGCGATGCGATTTCGGCTATCTGGACGGTTGGGGGGTGGGATTCAGGGGCTTCGGCTTGCCGTCCGGGTAGTGAGAAGGAGCCCTGATCGGATCCTTCCCCGGGCATGGGATATCCGGGCAACGCCTCCAGTGTCGGATCGCGACGACCAGGGGGAGTATCGGGGGGCGACTTTGGAAGATTGGGCCGGGTGTTTCGTTTTGGACTCATTGAATTGCGCTCTGGAGTTTGAAAGAAGCCATGAAGCTGATGGCCTGTCGTATCGACAGGCCAAGGGCTCGAAAGATGTTCGCGCGAACTCAATGGGTGGGTGCACTACATATGTATAGCGTCTTGGAAGACGTCGGAGGGGTGTCAAGGCGAGGCATGTTTGGCAGCGGCTTCACCCAATGAGAGGATCTCCCCCAGTCGAGCGAACCTTATGCCGAAGGCTGCATTCAGCGATATCGCTTGCGCCAATACCAGTGAGTTTTCCGGCGTGAAGCGTTCCACCAGTTCCAGGCATTTAACGCGCAACAAACGAAGGGCCTCATCATTCAGCGGTGGCGTTTGTTTCAAGCCTTCACGAGCCAACTGCTGATAAATATTGAGGTGGTGCGCGCACAGGCTGGTCTTTTTAAGATCCACCGTCTTGATGACCCGAGACTTATCGCTATCAAGGATCCACTCGCGGGTTTTGAGGTTGTAACTCAAGTGGCCGGGCGTCCCGTCCTTGAGGGCCACGTGAAGCACTTTCAGTTCTTGGCGTGTCAGGTTGGAGAGTTCGCCGGGCCATGCTGCGCCGGGATCGGCGATTGGGGAGAAATACCGGCCATCCAGTGCTTCCACATAAACCCGCTCGAACAGGCTATCGACTGCATGGACGACGCCTTGCGCAGTGATGACGCGTATCTGATCGACCAGGTCGTCAGCCTCATGGACGGGAAGATGGATCACGGTCGCGCCAATGCGCAGCAGGTTGGAGGACAATTCGATGCCGACTTGACCCAGCTGCGTGGCATCCAGCTCCCACTCGGAGGCATGGGGTAACCGGGGATTGGCGCGCGCCAGTGCACCTGGCGTGGACAGGCGCAGCGTCATGTTCGGGCTCAGGTGAACGAGATAGCGGGCGCCTTCACCCATCAGCACTTCAATCCCTGTCTGTTCCGTGAGGGATGTGAGCATGGCGCACGTTGCCCAACGCCCCATGGAATAAGGTTTCTTGTCCAGGGGGTATAGAAAACGGTATTTCTTTTTTATCGGCGTGAGTGGCAGTGCAATCTCAGTTGCCCACTTCACCGGATTCTTGTTTATGAATGTCTTGTCCAATAACAACCCATAGTGGGGCGAAGGAGGGACCAGGCGATAAGACGATCCATCATTCAAGATGAGAGTGACCGTATGATGGGGAACCAAGGCAGACAATGCGCGCCGATCTGTCTTGGGGTCTTTGGCGCTGTAGCGTTCATCGGAACTGGCCAGGTTACTCAAGACCACTTGGTGCGTACCGAAGTGTAGCGTCAGGCCACATGCACCATATTGTGTGGTGTCCTTCCCTTCTTGCTGGGTGGCGTAGGCGCTGTATTGAGCTTCGATACGTGTCAGCTCGGCACCTGCATAGTCCAGATAAAGTGCGGTGGAAAACGTGCTCTTGCGCTTGACGTTAAGTGTGGTGAGTTCATTGAGGCGTGAAACAAAACAACTCGTGTCCTGGTCGTGGGCGATCTGCCACTCGCTTCGATCATTCAGGATGAATGGGAGTCGTGGTGTTCCTGGCTGCATCACCGCGGTTTCTATATCGAGCGGGCCGCTGTGTTCGATCGTGTCAGGCAGCTCGGGTGCCAGGTGGTAGCCATCCCGGGTAATGAACGTCAGTCGATTGTTTTGCAAGGCCTTTGGGTAATCGCCCTGCGCGTAGACATTTCTGATGGTGACTTTGCGCAGTTCCCGGTCATTGGCATCAAAGCCTGACGTCACGACCAGATGATGCTCTTCGATTCGCCAGCTTTCGATCAGGTCGGCTCGCCAGTCCAGTGCAATGACGCTGTTGCCGGTGCCGTCTTCGGTGATGGAGACACAACCCGGTTTATGGGCGATGGCGTAGACGTCATTGCCAGGCCCGCCGTCTGCGTTGCGGTTATTGCCATTGAGGATGAAGATCCGGTCATCGCCTGCACCGGCGTCGATGGCGTCGTTGCCGCGGGATTTGATGATGTTCGAGCCGGACGTGCCCTTGATGACGTTGGCTCCGCCCTCCGGAATTTCTATGCTCTCAATGCTTTCAAGGACCGCATGGTGATAACGTCCGCTTTCTTTGCCATGACTTGCCTGGGTAATGATGAACACGTGCCCGGCGTCCAGGTCGACGTGATAACCCAGTCGCGGTGCCTGATTGTCGCGGGTACGGCCCGATAAGATGAGTGTGTCATTGCCCAAGCCCCCCACCAGGTTGTTCGCTGCAAGGGGGTGGTTTTCACCGAGGGGTTGTGCCGAGCCCTCGAAGACAAAGACGTCATCCTTCTTGCCTCCAGTCAGTTGTTTGACTCCGGCGCCGTAGTGGAAGACGTTTGGCTTGTTTTCGACGCCTGTGACCGTGTCATTGCCCCCGCCGATATACCAATGGATGTCCTTGTGTTCCCCCGACGTTTCAATGACTGCACCGGGTGTCTCGGCGCTGACGCCGTTGCGCGCATCGATCCGGTCGTCGCTGTCCTTGATTCTGGGGCGTACTGTCGTCACCTGGTATCTTTCGCCCGTCCACCAATTCCAAGTGTTGTACGTCACCGATTCGAGCGCCACGGTGAATGTGCCGTTCACGATCGCCTCCGTGCTGTCTTTCAAGGGGCCTTTGAGCAGGTTACGGGCATTGGCTTGCAGCAGCTTGGCATGTTCGGCGCTGGCCTTGGCGATGATGTAGCGATCCTGGATAGCCCGGTCAGCGTCGATCCCCCAGAAGGCGAACCAACCGGTGCGCAGGCGCTCGTGCACGGTGAGTTCGATGTAGTCGTCGATTTCATCGACTTGACGAATTGCCCCCCAGACTTGTGATCCCACCACCAGGATAAGCCCCGCGGCCAGTCCCACAGGGCCGGCTGAGCCAAACCCTGCCAGCGCTGCCAAGCCGATGGTCACGGTCATGGCGGCGCTAGTGACGCTCAAGGCAGCGCTGACGTAATGGTCGGTGGCTTCTTTGCCGCTGGCCTGGCCGGCGGCCTTGAAAGAGTCGACGGCGGCGATGATATCGAAAGGCAGGGTGAGCACGCTGGCAATCAGGGCACTCCCCCGAGCCAGTCGTGTGGCGAATGTCGTCTTGGCGAAATCCCCAAGGGAGCGTTGGCCGGCCCTGATCATATGGGTGGCTTGCCGGGTCACGGCCGCTTCGACACCGATTGAGGCGAACTCGGCAGCGACGCTGCTGCCATTGAAAAGGGTCTGATAGGCGTCCTTGTTGCGGATGGCGTCTTGCAGGCCGCGCAGGCCACTGTAGATGCCGAAGGCCTGAAGGCCAATCCCGGTGGGGATGAGGACATTGCTCTTGGCTGCGCTGATCCAACTGAATGCTTGATGGGTGAGTGCTTGGTGGGTAAGCCCGTGGATGTCGAGCTTTTGAGCAGATAGAAGCAGCTTTTCAAGGGGGCTTCGATAGCTGGCGGGCTCCGCTGCTTCAGGATCTTCCCTCAACAAGGGGCGCGCGGAGGGAGAGCGCTGGCTGGCCATTTCAAACAGTAACGTTGGCAGCCGGTAATCGTTTGCATCGGTGGTCAGTTCCAGGCGTGTTTGGATATCGCTCGCGTTGAACTGTAGCGAGTCCACGAAAAAACGATTGGAGCGGCGGAAAAAAGTATTGTCGGCGTTGAGCGGCTGCCCATCGGCCGTTGCCCCCAGCGCATCGAGGGCAGAGCGGGTAACGGTCACTGAACCGATGGAGAGGGGGCCGTAGAGTTTGTCGACGACTTCAAGTTGGGCCCGTCGTTGCTTGTGTTCCAGGCTCGGTGGCGCCCTGTGCTGCGTCTTGAAATCGAGTGTTTCGACTGTGTGTTCATTGGTACGCAAGCCCAGATCCGTAATGACTACGGTACGCTCCTCAGGTGCTGAGCCGGGCTGGAAAACCTTGGCCATTGTGAACGTCCTTGTTCAACGATGATGAATGGCCCTATATGTAAGAGGTTTGCCGCAGAGGTGTATATCGATGGGTTGTTGCTATGTTTTGCGAAAGCCCCAAGTGAAAGGATGAGGCCATTTCGCAAAGCCAGGGATTCAATGGATGGAAATCAAGGAAGCCGTCCCTGCACCCCCGAACAGCCCGGCACTGACCCGGTTGAACCAGCTCTGGCCTTTACCCGTACGCAAATACCGCGCCGCGCCATGGGCGCCGAGGCCGTAGGCCAGCTTGCACAGCAGGTCGAGGACGGTCCAGGTGGCGATCATGATCAACAGTTGCGGTAGGAACGCTTGTTCGGCGCTCAGGAACTGCGGCAGGAACGCGGCGAAGAACAGGATGTCTTTCGGGTTGCTTGCACCCAGCACGAACGCCCGGCCAAACAGGACACGGAAACGAGGAACGGCGACGGCCTCGGGCACTTCGGCGCCCTGGGAGGGCCGGCGCGATTGCTGCCAGCTCTGCCAGGCCAGGTAGAACAAGTACAGCCCACCGACAACTTTCAGCGCGCTGAACAGCTGTTCCGACGCCAGCAACAGCGCTCCCAACCCCAGCGCCGAAGCGCTCAGCAGGCAAATCGAGGCGATCACCCCGCCGAGGAACGCTGGATAGGAGCGGCGCAGGCCATAGTTCAGGCTGTTGCCGATCATCAACAATGACAGCGGGCCGGGAATGAGGATCACCACCAGCGCGGCGCCACTGAATAACAGCCAGGTTTCCAGATTCATTGCGTTTGCTCCTGATGTACCGATGGGGTGAGGCGGGTGGATAGGTGTCGCTTACAAGAAGATGAACTTGGCGATGAAGATCCCACAGAGCACCCACAGGCTGACGGAAATGTCCTTGCGTTTACCGGTGCAGGCCTTGAGCACCACGTAGGTAATGAAACCCAATGCGATGCCATCGGCGACTGAAAAAGTCAGCGGCATCATGATAGCTGTGACGATGGCCGGGATGCTGTCGGTCGCCTCGTCCCATTCGATGTGGGCCATGCCGCCCATCATCAGCATGGCGACGTAGATCAAGGCGCCTGCCGTGGCATAGGCCGGAATCATCCCCGCCAGCGGTGCGAAGAACATCGCGGCAATAAATAACACACCGACGGTCACGGCCGTAAGCCCCGTGCGCCCGCCCGCTGCAACACCGGCGGCACTTTCCACGTAGCTGGTCACCGGTGGCACGCCGACCATGGCGCCGAACACGCTGGAGGCGCTGTCGGCTTTCAAGGCACGGGACAGGTTCTCGATCTTGCCATCGGCTTTCACCAGGCCGGCGCGCTGGGCAACGCCCATCAGAGTGCCGGCGGTGTCGAACATGTGCACGAACAGGAAGGCCAACACCACGCTGATCATGCTGACGTTGAACACACCGGCCACGTCCATGGCCATCCAGGTCGGGGCCAGGCTCGGTGGCGTCGACATCACTCCGTTGTAGTGCACCAACCCCAGGCCCCAGCCGGCCAGGGTCACGGCGATGATGCTGATCAGGATCGCGCCGAAGACTCGGTGATAACTGAGCACGGCGATCATCAGGAAGCACACGGCGGCCAGCAGCGGGCCGGGCTCACGCAACGAGCCGAGCCTGATCAGGGTCGCGGGGCTGTCGACGATGATCCCGGCGGTTTTCAGGCCGATCAGCCCGAGGAACAACCCGACCCCCGCGCCCATGGCGAACCGCAGGCTGACCGGGATGCTGTTGAGCAGCCACTCGCGCACCCGCGACAGGGTCAGGACCATGAACAGCACACCGGAAATGAACACCGCGCCCAACGCGGTTTCCCAGTGGTAGCCCATGGTGCCGACCACGGTGTAGGTGAAAAACGCGTTCAGGCCCATGCCCGGCGCCAGGCCCACTGGCCAGTTGGCATACAGGCCCATCAACAGGCAACCGAGGGCGGCGGCGATGCAGGTGGCGACGAAGGCGGCGCCATGATCGATGCCGGCGTCGGCCATGATGTTGGGGTTGACGAAGATGATGTAGGCCATGGTGATGAAGGTCGTCAGGCCGGCAATCAGCTCGGTCTTCACCGTGGTGCCATGCACGCTGAGTTTGAAGATGCGCTCCAGCCAGCCATTGCGCAGGGGCGGCGAGAGGTCGAGCGTCTGGGCTTCGGGTTTGCGGCTTTCCACAGCGAGTACTCCTCAAGAGTCTTATTGTTATTTCCAGCACCACTACCCTGGAGGAGGGCGGCGATACGCTGAGGCAGGTAAGGCTGGCGAGGTTTGTTGACTTGCTGGTCAGGAACTCGCACGAAGCGAATTATGCTTTTGTATACAAATAAAGCAAATAATGTTTTTTGTGTTGTCGACGAAAAGTCTGGCGATAGGGATATATC
The DNA here is from genome assembly GCF_057809015.1 of Pseudomonas sp. FG6. NCBI lineage: Bacteria > Pseudomonadati > Pseudomonadota > Gammaproteobacteria > Pseudomonadales > Pseudomonadaceae > Pseudomonas > Pseudomonas sp. FG6. The sequence goes on along the minus strand of NZ_JBMDJD010000023.1, from coordinate 80,863 downwards.
GACCTCGAGGGCGCTATCGCGAGCAAGCCTTGCTCCCACAGCGGGTGTGAGCTGAGACCCTCTGTGGGAGCAAGGCTTGCCCGCGATGGCAATAGACCGGGCAATACACCGCTTGCAGAGGACACTCAGTCGACAGCCGCCTGACCCTTACCCAACCCCAGGTTCACCGCCAACCACCCATTCACCGCCTCTTCCCCAGCCTCGGCAAACACCCGCTCGAGCAATTTCACCTGCTCGCGCCGCAGTGCCTGCTCAAAGCGCTGACCCTCGGCGGTCAGCTCCAGCAGTCGCTTACGTTTGTCGGTCTCGGACGCGACGCTGTTCACCAGGTGCATTTCCATCAGTTGCCGCAACGGCATGTTCAGCGCCTGCTTGCTCACCCCGAGCAATGCCAGCAGCTCCTTTACGCTCAATGACGGGTAGCGGGCGATGAAAAAAACGATGCGCTGGTGCACCCGGCTCAACCCGCGGCGCTCGAGCATTTCATCGGCCTTGGCGGTGAACGCCTGGTAACCGAAGAAAAACGCTTCCATGGCCATTTGTTGGGAAGTCGGGTTTTTAAGGTCAAGCATGTTGACGTATCCATAGAGGTCGGCGTAATTTCGGTCAACCAGTTTGACTCATTCCTCCCGTTCCCCGCTACAGGTGACCTCCATGGCTTTTTCCGAACGTGTCTCGCGCCTCAAAAGTTCTCTGATCCGAGAAATCCTTGCAGCAGCCCAGCGCCCTGAAGTGATGTCGTTCGCAGGAGGCTTGCCGGCCGAGGCCATGTTGCCGAAAGTGGAATGGGACGCCATGCCCGTGTCCATGGGCCAATACGGTATGAGCGAAGGTGAACCGGCCTTGCGCGAAGCCTTGGCTGCGCAGGCGCGGTCGTTGGGCCTGGCCTGCGAGGCGAGTCAGGTGCTGGTGGTCAGCGGCTCCCAGCAAACCCTCGACCTGGCGGCGAAGCTGTACATCGACGTTGGCACCGAAATCATGTTGGAAGCACCGACGTACCTGGCGGCCCTGCAGATCTTCCAGCTGTTCGGCGCTGATTGCATCACCGTGCCACTGGAGGCCGACGGCCCGGATTTGCAGCAGTTGCGTGCCCGGCTGGAGCGCCATCGGCCGGCGTTCATCTACTTGATCCCGACGTTCCAGAATCCGTCGGCGGTGCGCTACAGCGAGGCCAAGCGCGATGCCGTAGCGGCACTGCTGGATGAATTTGGCGTCACCCTGATCGAGGACGAACCCTACCGCGAGCTGACGTTTGACGAGGGCAGCGCCACACCGATCGTCAGTCGCTTGAAGAAGACCCGTTGGATCTACACCGGTACAGTGTCGAAAACCTTGTTGCCAGGGCTGCGGGTGGGCTATCTGATCGCCAGTCCGGATCTGTTCCCGCACCTGCTGCGGCTCAAGCAGTCAGCAGACCTGCACACCAACCGCATCGGCCAATGGCAGGCGCTGCAATGGATCGGCACCGAGCAGTACCGTAGCCACTTGAGTGATTTGAGGGATTTCTACCGCGAGCGTCGCGACCGGTTCCAGGCGGCGCTGCACAAGCATTTTGCCGACATCGCGGACTGGAACATGCCCCAGGGCGGGTTGTTTTTCTGGCTGACCCTCAAGCAACCGCTCGACACCCGCACCTTGCTCGCCGCTGCGCTGGCGGCCGACGTGGCGTTCATGCCGGGGGAGCCGTTCTTTCCCGAGCCGGACAAGCACCTGGGGCACTTGCGCTTGAACTTCAGCCACATTGATCCGGCGCGGCTGGATGAAGGCCTCAAGCGATTGGCGGAGGTGGTGCGGGAGGCGTTGGCGGTGAAAGCGGCTTGAAAATTTGAGTTTTGCGGTGATCGGACCGGCCTCTTCGCGAGCAAGCCCGCTCCCACAGGAGGATGGGCCGATCACAAGATTCCAGTTATCCACAGCTCTCTTTGTGGGAGCGGGCTTGCTCGCGAAGAGGCCCGCACACTCGCCGCAAAAGCTTCAGGCTGTTGCAAACCGCTTATCCAGGTAATCAATGATCACCTTGGACTCATACATCCAAGTGGTCTGGCCATTCTCTTCGATACGCAGGCACGGCACCTTGATCCTGCCGCCTTGCTCCAGCAGCGTTTGGCGGTCCTGTTCGTTGTTCTTCGCGTCGCGCAGGGCCACCGGTACGTTGAGGCGGCGCAGGGTGCGGCGGGTTTTCACACAGAACGGGCAGGCGTGGAACTGGTACAGCGTCAGGTTGCGGGCGGCTTGCTCGACTTGCGCCTGGGCCTCGGCCGGGCGTTGTTTCTTGCCGGGGCGAGTGATGAAGTCGATGAAGATAATGAGCTGGCCCAGGCCAATTCGAAGCGCTTTGACGATCACGGGATAAGCCTCGCGGCAGGAAAGAAGAGGGCGCGCAGCTTACCTGATTTTTCGCAGGCGAAAAAAAACCGGCGATCGATGCCGGTTTTCTTCGTGCCCCAGGTTACTTGATGAGGCTGAGGAATTCGCTGCGAGTAGCGGCGTTTTCCCGGAATTCGCCCAACATCACCGAGGTGATCATCGAAGAATTCTGCTTTTCCACACCGCGCATCATCATGCACATGTGCTTGGCCTCGATCACCACCGCCACACCCAAGGCGCCAGTCACCTGCTGGACCGCATCGGCGATCTGGCGGCTGAGGTTTTCCTGGATCTGCAGTCGACGGGCATACATGTCGACGATGCGCGCGACCTTCGACAGCCCCAGCACCTTGCCACTCGGGATGTAGGCTACGTGAGCCTTGCCGATGAAAGGCAGCAGGTGATGCTCGCACAGCGAGTACAACTCGATGTCCTTGACCAGCACCATCTCGCTGTTGTCGGAGCTGAACAAGGCACCGTTGGTGACTTCTTCCAGGGTCTGTTCATAACCGCGGCAGAGGTACTGCATGGCCTTGGCAGCGCGCTTGGGCGTGTCGAGCAGGCCCTCGCGGGTGACGTCCTCGCCCAGTTGGCCGAGAATCGCGGTGTAATTCTGTTCCAGAGACATGAAACTACCTGTGGGATTTTACGCAAAGGGCAAGGGTACGGTGGCGGACACGGCGCTGCAAGCTCGGTAATCGAGCTACTCGTCGCGACCTTCCATCATGGTGCGCTTGAGCATGACGTAGACGGCCCCGGCGCCGCCATGTTTTGCCTGGCAGGAGGTGAAGCCCAGCACTTGCGGGTGCTGGCGCAGCCAGGTGTTGACGTGGCTCTTGATCATCGGGCGCTTGCCATCCAGTCGCACGGCTTTGCCGTGGGTGACGCGTACGCAGCGGATTTCGAACCGGGTGGCTTCGGCCAGGAAGGCCCAGAGGGTTTCCCGAGCTTTTTCGACGTTCATGCCGTGCAGGTCGAGGCTGCCTTCGAAGGGGATCTGGCCAGCCTTGAGCTTGCGTATCTGGCTGTCCTGGACGCCGTCGCGCGCCCACATCAACTCGTCTTCCGGTCCTACGTCGATCACGAACTGATCGGACAAACCGTCCACGGTCGTGGCTTCGGTGCGCACGGTGGCGGCCTGCCGCAGCTTGGCGATCTGTGCGCGATCGGCCTTGGGTTTGCCGGTCTCGGCGCGATCATGTTTGATCGGTTTTACGCCCTGGATCGCACTCTTGAACAGGGAAAAGTCATCGTCTTGCATGTCAGCCTCCGCGAAGGTCGGCCAGTTTACCCAACTGTGGTGGGATCTGGCGCGACAAAAACGTCGGATGGCGCTTTCAGTCGTGCTTTTTCATCAGGTGCGGAGCCATGGCCAGCTCCAGGGATTGGCGGGCGCGGCGGCGGCAACGGCGCCAGAGCCAGACACCCAGCAACAGAACGAGAAGACCGACCGCCAGGATGATCGCCGAACCCAGTGGGGTGGCGTTCAACTCGCCCAGCGCGGGCGGGCGGCCCAGCAGGCTGGCGGCACCGGCCATGGCCAGCAGGACACCCAGCGTTGCCAGGAGCGCCGCGACCGCGGCACCGAAACGAAATCGCCAGTTGCTCGGGCCCTTGGGCCGCAGGCGACGTGCGTCAAAACCATCGGATAACTTCATTCCGACCTTCCTCAATGGGTATCGGCCCTTCGACCGGAAGATGTTCGGGTTGTTCCTGAGGTTAGCAAATGAGAGGTTTTTGCGGATGAGCGGCGAAACTGGCCGCTCATCGAGGAAGGATCAGACGAAATCGCGGGTCAGGGCCAGGGTGGCGAAGTTGTCCGCCATGATCGCCATTTCGGCCTGGTGCACGTGTTCAGCGCTCAACACACCGCCCTTGTGCGGCAGGTCGCGGGTGGCGCAGGCGTCTTCCACCAGGGTGCAGCGAAAGCCCAGGTTCTTGGCGGCGCGCACGGTGGTGCTGACGCTGGAGTGGCTCATGAACCCGCAGACGATCAGGTCCAGGGGGCCGAATTCTTCCAGGCGTTTTTTCAGTTCGGTGCCATGGAAAGCACTGGGCAGGGTCTTGCCGATGACCGCCTCGTCACCCTGGGGTTCGAGACCTGGAATGAATTCCCCACGTTCGCCCTGTGGATCGAACAGCCCGCCGTGGGTGCCCAGGTGGCGTACGTGAACGATCGGCCGGCCGGCGGCACGGGCCGCGCCGAGCAATTGCTTGATGTTCGCGACCGCTGCGTCCATGCCGCTCAGGGCCACGGGGCCGGCGAGGTACTCTTTCTGGGCGTCGATGATGATCAGGGTCGCTTGACTCAGGTTGGCCGCCGCGTAACCACGACCGCTGAGTTGAAACATCGTTTTTGGAACGGACATTCTGGGGCTCCTTCGGGTGGGGCTTTTGCGACATTCTCCTCTGGCTGAGCGGTTCTGTGAATCGCTTCCACTGCAAGGGCCGTCGTTGCTGGCCTACAGCCTTGTCAAGATGCCTGTCTTGTTCAATGGGTTGCGGAAAAAATGGACAATTCCTACGGATGCCGTGGTGTTTTTCGTTCGTATTCGGCGCGCGTTTGGGTAGGGGCGTGTTTGGCTGGTAGACTCGCCCGTCGATTTTCCAGGAGTTACCGCCGTGATCACTTCCCGCCTTCGCACCCTGCGCGACCATATCCGTTGGGCCGTCAGCCGTTTCCATGGGGAGGATCTGTTTTTCGGCCATGGCACTGACAATGCGTGGGATGAAGCCCGTCAACTGGTGTTGGGGGCGTTGCACCTGCCGTGGGAAATCGCCGACAGCTATCTGGATTGCCGTCTCGAAGACGAAGAATTGGTCCATGTGCAGCGCCTGTTGCGTCGGCGTATCGCCGAACGTATCCCGGCCGCCTACTTGCTGGGTGAGGCCTGGTTCTGCGGGATGTCGTTCATCGTCGATGAGCGCGTGCTCATTCCGCGCTCGCCCATTGGTGAGCTGATCGAAAAGCGTTTTGAACCGTGGTTTGGCCAGGAGCCGGCGCGGATTCTCGACCTGTGCACCGGTTCCGGCTGCATCGGGATCGCCTGTGCCTTTGAATTCCCGGAGGCCGAAGTGGTACTGGCCGACCTGTCGTTCGAAGCGCTGGAAGTGGCCAACCAGAACATCGAGCGCCACGGCGTCGATGAGCGGGTGTTCACGGTCCAGGGCGATGGTTTCGAAGGGCTGCCGGGGCAGCGTTTCGACCTGATCGTGTCGAACCCGCCCTACGTCGACGCGGAAGATTTCGCCGACATGCCGGCCGAGTATCAGCACGAACCGGAACTGGGGCTGGCCTGTGGCGACGACGGCTTGAACCTGGTGCGCCGGATGCTGGCCGAAGCGGCCGATCACCTGACCGAAAAAGGCCTGTTGATTGTCGAAGTGGGCAACAGCCAGGTCCACGTCGAGGCGCTTTACCCGGAAGTCGATTTCGCCTGGCTGGACTTCGAACGCGGCGGGCACGGCGTGTTCATGCTCAGCGCCGAACAGTGCCGCGAGCATCAGGCGTTATTTGCTTCGCGGGTTTGATCCTCGTTACGGATGTGACCGTTTCTGTGGCGAGGGAGCTTGCTCCCGCTGGGTTGCGAAGCAGCCCCCGCTTTTAAAGGCTTGAGATTTACGACTGCTTCGCAGCCGAGCGGGAGCAAGCTCCCTCGCCACGGGGGGGCAAGCCAAGCATTCTGCAATCAATGCCGCGTCGCAATCCAGATCAGCAACCCCGCCTGGAACATGGCAAACGCCACCAGGCAGGTGATGGTGAAGCGCAGGCCGGTGTCTTCGCGCTTGAACTTGTTGACCTTCTCTTCCTGCTGCTTGAGCTTGACCTCCTGTTCCGCCAGGTTCTGCTCGGCTTGCTGCAGCATCTGCGCGGCTTCGAGGATTTCCACGAACTGCAGCTTCTCGGTGTTCCAGTCACCGGTCAGGTCACCGACCTGGGTTTGCTTGACGCTGCCCTTGAGGTGCTGGGCGTCGGCGTAGACCACCTCGAAGCCGTGGGCCTTGAGGAAACGGTCGCGGCGCAGACGAGTGTCTTCGTTCAGCGCGTCCTTGTTGTTCAGGTCCGCGCCGTCGACCCGGTAGGACGACCAGCGTTTCTTCGCCCAGGTGATGCCCTGGGCCGCGAGGAAGCGTCCGATGCCGCGGTTCAGCGGTTCGATTTGCAGGCTGTCCGGTGAAAAAAACAGGCGTTTCTCGACGTGGTCGGCCCAGACGTCCAGGTGATTCTGTTCCTTGCGCACCCGCTGGCCCGGCAACTGGATGCTCATGCGCAACAGGCTGCGTTCCTTGCTGTGGCGCTCGACATAGTTGAATTCGACGAACCGCAGGGGCCGCGCACCCGTGGTCCGGTCGGTCTTGAGCGGCGCCAGCCGGAGCATCTTGTGATGTTCAGCCTGCACGTCTGCCCAAGGCAACTCCGCCGCGGCTGGGGCGGCTGTTTCGGCAGCGGTGTCGGGTGAAGTTTCAGTGTCAGTCATAACGGCAAAGTCCTGTCAGGCCGGCGGGTCGGCAGCCATCGCGCTGTCCGACACTCGGTTTATCGGCCGTTTTTGCCAGGACTGGAGCTAAAACCGCTTAACGAGCAGCGATCGAGTCAATAAAGCGCAGAATTTGTGTACCGAGCTCGGCGGCCAGGGGCAGGTTGGGATCCTGATAGGAGGCCAGCTGTCGCTTGAGGTCGTTGGGCACGATGCGCATCACATGGTTCATGCCCTCGATCAGCGCCAGCACGGCGTCGGGCTTGGCGGCCTTCAACTGCCTGGCATCGTCGACGCTGACCTGGATGTCATGGCTGCCCTGGATGATCAGGGCCGGCATCTTCAACGCCGCGAAAGCCTGGGCCGGGTCCTGGCGGAACAGCGAGATCAGGTACGGCTGCACGCTGGGACGGAAGATGACGTGCAACTGCGCAGGGACATCCGGGTCGACTCGACCGGCCTTGAGGCTGTCGAGCAGCTCATTGCTGCGCAACATCAGCGGCGGTGGCAGGCGATTGCTCAGTTGCTGGCGCAGTACCTGGTCGATTGGCCGGGCGCTGCCAGACAGCGAAATCACCGCGGCCGCGTTGGCCTGGGGCGCCGCGAGGCTGGCGATCAACGCACCTTCGCTGTGGCCCAGCAGGATCAACGGGCCCAGTCGAGGGTCGGCGGCCAGCTTGCGGCTCCAGGCCACGGCATCGGCCACGTAGGCTTCGACGCTGAGGTTGCGTTCGTCCGGGGTGGCCGCGAGGCTGGCGGCTACGCCGCGCTTGTCATAACGCACGCTGGCAATGTTGTGCCTGGCCAGGACCCAGGCCAGGCGCTTGAGGCTGTCGTTGCGCCCGCCCTCGGGGTTGTTGCCGTCACGATCCGTAGGACCGGACCCGGAAATGATCAGGACAACCGGCACCGGCGTGTCGGACTTGGGCAGCAACAGCGAACCGAAAAGCTCACCGCTGCCCGTGTCGAGGCTGATGGGCCGTTGCAGGACGGTGGCCTGGGCCAGGCCGGGAAGCAGGCCCGCGAACAGGATAAGGCTTAAGGCAAACGCTCTTAACATCATGGTGCCATTAGTTGCGAAGATGGCGGTTGGACTGGTCGCCGCCGATAAGGTTCGAGGATGAACTACTCGGGGAGCCTGCGTATACTGGCGCCCATTACGAATCTCAGCGATTTCACGGAGCACCCTGCATGTCCGGCAATACCTACGGCAAGCTGTTCACCGTCACCACCGCGGGCGAAAGCCATGGCCCGGCGTTGGTCGCCATTGTCGACGGCTGCCCGCCGGGCCTGGAGATTTCCCTGGACGATCTGCAACGTGACCTGGACCGCCGCAAACCCGGCACCAGCCGCCATACCACCCAGCGCCAGGAAGCCGATGAAGTCGAAATCCTCTCGGGCGTGTTCGAAGGTCGCACCACCGGCTGCGCCATCGGCCTGCTGATTCGCAACACCGACCAGAAGTCCAAGGACTACTCGGCCATCAAGGACCTGTTCCGCCCGGCCCATGCCGACTACACCTACCACCACAAATACGGCGAGCGCGACTACCGCGGCGGCGGTCGCAGTTCGGCACGCGAAACCGCGATGCGCGTGGCGGCCGGGGCGATTGCCAAGAAGTACCTGGCCAGCCAGGGCATCGTGATTCGGGGCTACATGAGCCAGCTGGGCCCGATTGAAATCCCGTTCAAGACCTGGGACTCGGTGGAGCAGAACGCGTTCTTCAGCCCTGATCCCGACAAGGTGCCGGAACTCGAGGCCTACATGGACCAACTGCGCCGGGACCAGGATTCGGTCGGCGCGAAGATCACCGTGGTGGCCGAAGGCGTGATGCCGGGCCTTGGCGAGCCGATCTTCGACCGCCTCGACGCCGAACTGGCCCACGCGCTGATGAGCATCAACGCCGTGAAGGGCGTGGAGATCGGCGCCGGTTTCGCCTGTGTTGCCCAGCGTGGCACCGAGCACCGCGACGAACTGACTCCGCAAGGTTTCCTCAGCAACAATGCCGGCGGCATCCTCGGCGGCATTTCCTCGGGTCAGCCGATCGTCGCGCACCTGGCGTTGAAACCGACGTCGAGCATTACCACACCGGGTCGTTCGATCGACGTCCACGGTAACCCCGTGGACGTGATCACCAAGGGCCGTCACGACCCGTGCGTGGGCATTCGTGCCACACCGATCGCCGAGGCCATGATGGCGATCGTGTTGATGGATCACCTGTTGCGCCATCGCGGCCAGAATGCCGACGTGCGCGTCGACACCCCGGTGCTGGGCCAGCTTTGATGGCTGGCCTGCCGACCGCCGTGGCCTGACGACCATGGCGGCACTGCCGTACTGGCGGCTCTCCAGCTTCTATCTGTTCTACTTCGCCTTGCTCGGTTCGACGGCGCCGTTCCTGGCGTTGTATTTCGATCACCTGGGGTTCAACGCGGCGCGCATTGGCGAGCTGGTGGCGATCCCCATGCTGATGCGTTGCGTGGCGCCGAACATCTGGGGCTGGCTGGGGGATTACACCGGCCGGCGCCTGGCGATCGTACGTTTTGGCGCGATCTGCACGCTGCTGGCCTTCTCCCTGATCTTTGTCGACAAGAGCTACGCCTGGCTGGCGCTGGTCATGGCCTTGCACGCTTTTTTCTGGCACGCCGTGCTGCCGCAGTTCGAAGTCATAACCCTGGCTCACTTGAGCGGGCAGGCCTCGCGCTACAGCCAGATCCGCTTGTGGGGCTCCATCGGTTTCATCATCACCGTGGTCGGGTTGGGCCGGTTGTTCGAATGGCTGAGCCTGGACATTTACCCGGTGGCGCTGGTGGTGATCATGGCCGGCATCGTGCTTGCCAGTTTCTGGGTACCCAACGCCCAGCCAGTGCACGGGCCGAGCGTGGCGGGGGAGGGTTTCCTGCGGCAATTGCGCAACCCCGGCGTGCTGGCGTTCTACACGTGCGTGGGCTTGATGCAGGTGAGCCATGGACCGTATTACACCTTTCTGACCCTGCACCTGGAACACCTGGGCTACAGTCGCGGCTTGATCGGCCTGCTGTGGGCGGTCGGCGTGGTGGCAGAGGTGCTGGTGTTTCTGTTGATGAGCCGGATCCTGGCGCGGTTTTCCGTGCGCCGGGTACTGCTGGCGAGTTTCCTGCTGGCCGCCTTGCGCTGGTTGCTGCTGGGTTCACTGGCGGAATTTCTCTGGGTGCTGCTGTTTGCCCAGGTGTTGCATGCGGCGACGTTCGGCAGCTTCCATGCCGCCGCCATCCATTTCGTACAGCGCAGCTTCGGTCCTCGTCAGCAAGGCCAGGGCCAGGCGTTGTACGCGGCACTCGCCGGCACCGGCGGCGCCTTGGGCGCGTTGTATTCGGGCTACAGCTGGAATGCCCTCGGCGCTGCCTGGACATTCGCCCTTGCCAGCCTCGCCGCTTTTGCCGCAGCCGTTATCATTGCCACCCGTATGCCGGAAGACCGGCCCTGAGCCGTCACATCCTAATTTGTTGGAGCCATTGCCATGAGCAGCCTGTCCGTCTACCACGTCTCAAGCCCCGACATCCCGAACAAGGTGCTGACCCATTTCGAAGACATTGCCACGACCCTGGCCGAAAGAGGCGTGCGCTTCGAGCGGTGGGAAGCGACGACCAGGATCCAGCCAGGCGCCAGCGAGGCGGACATCATCGCGGCCTACCAGGCCCGGATCGATGCCTTGATGACCGAGTGCGGTTACGTCACGGTCGAGGTCTTGAGGGTCAACGGTGATGACGCGCCGGAAACCGAACAACAGGCCGGGCCTCTCGAGGAGTACAGCCATGGTCACGACGAAGTACGACTGTTTGTCGCCGGGCGTGGTTTGTTCAGCTTGCACATTGATGATTATGTCTATGCGGTGTTGTGCGAAAGGAATGATCTGATAACGGTGCCGGCGGGGACGCCGCATTGGTTTGACCTGGGGGAGCGTCCGCATTGCGTTGCTGTTCGGATGGCCGGTGGTTCGCAGGGGGCGGTGTTGACCGGGGACGACATTGCCGGGCGTTTTTCGCGGTTGGAGGATTGATTGCGGTAACCGATAGCCACCCCAAAAAGATCCCCCCCCAAAAAACGGCGCCTCCCATCCCGAAGCGCCGTTTCCTCAGTCAAAACAGCATTGACCTTACCCAGCAGGCTCAAGCGCTGTGATAAGTCGGCAACGCAAAACGATGCTGGCTCTGTAGCAGCGTGATCTGCGGCAACTCGCTGGCCTGTTCGGCCAGGTCACGACGGATCGCACTGATCGCCCAGGACAACTGGTCCCCTGCATGCAGTTGGGCGTAGGAAATCGTGCGCTTGAACAACTTGCCTTCGCTGTTGCGCAAGGTCAGCAGAATGCCGCCATCCGGGCGGGGTTGTGTGGTCACTTCGTAGTTGGAAAACAGCGAGGCGAACTTTTCCTGAATCATATTCATCGTTGACTGCTCCTTGGTGTGGCAAACCGTGGAGGAGTAGGTGCAGTGTCTATGCCAGTATTGGATCCTTGGATAATTCTTTTTAAAACAACGAGTTAGGTTTTGACGGGGTTTTTCGTATCGTGCAACTTGCATGAATGGCCATCGTGCACCCTGCATTTTGCGAGGTCCGGCGATCATTTTTGGAACCAAATCGCTTTCCTGCGCTCACGCTTCGCCTGTTCCGGGTGGTGGATACAAAACATTGCAAAAACCGCATGTACAGCGTCGCAACCGCTGGCGTAATTTCGAGCCGCAGGCACCTTCAGTGATTACCAGAACCAAGACCCACTAGGCTCTGTACGAACAGTCTTGAGACGAAGGTCAGGCAAGGCGAAAACAGCCGAGGAACGCCCGGGGTCGCGCTCGACTGTACTGAAGTACATGAGCATTGCGATCGGACTCGCGCACGAGGCTGTTTTCAACGCAGCATGAACGAGTATCAAGGCTTTTCGTACAGAGCCTAGGTCAGATCGGAAGACCCTCCATGAGTCGTACACCCAGCGACGCCATTACCTGGGGCATGATGCTGCGCAAGCTGCCAGCCCTCGCCAGGGCCGTTCCCCGGATCGCCAAGGGTAGGAAGCTTGCCAATGTCCAGGATCCGACCCAACCCTGTGGCCTGGGCTGGTGTTTCGAGCAGGCCACGCAACGCAACCCCGATGGGCCGGCATTGCTGTGCGGCGATACGGTGTGGAGTTATGCACAGGTCAACGAGCGAGCCAACCGGATCGCCCATTACCTGCTCGCACAAGGCCTCGGTAAGGGCGATTGCGTCGCGATCATCCTCGAGAACCGCCCGCAACTGCTGATCACTGTCCTGGCACTGGCGAAGATCGGTGCGGTCAGCGCCATGGTCAATGCCGCGCAAACGGGTGATGCACTGGTGCACAGCCTGGCCCTGGTCGTGCCTGTTGCCGTGGTGGTGGGGGACGAGCGGAGCGCGGTATTCGACGACGTGCGCGCGCGCACCGCCTTGGCGGTCGAGCGCACCTGGTGGGTGGCGGACGAGGGCAGCACCGCCGTGCCGTCCGGCTACATCGACCTGATGGAAGGCTGCGAGGATTACTCGGGCGCCAACCCGGCGTGCAGCCGCCAGGTGTTCTGCAACGACCCTTGTTTTTATCTCTATACCTCAGGCACGACCGGCCTGCCCAAGGCCGGGATTTTTCGTCATGGGCGCTGGATGCGCACGTCCACCAGTTTCGGTTTGATCGCCCTGGACATGCAGCCCGACGATGTCCTGTATTGCACCTTGCCCCTGTACCACGCCACGGGCTTGTGCGTGTGCTGGGGCGCGGCCATTTGGGGTGCCTCGGGCTTTGCCATCCGGCGCAGCTTCAGTGCCAGCCAGTTCTGGGGCGACGTTCGCCGCTACCGGGCGACCACGCTGGGTTATGTCGGTGAGTTGTGTCGCTATCTGGTCGATCAACCTGCCAGCGCCGCAGACCGGCAGCATGGGGTGAGAAAGATGATCGGCAATGGCCTGCGCCCCGATGCCTGGTCGGCCTTCAAGACCCGCTTTGGCGTCGATCACGTCTGTGAGCTGTACGCGGCCAGCGACGGCAACATCGGCTTTACCAATGTGCTGAACTTCGACAACACCGTCGGCTTCTCGCTGGCGGCCTGGGTGCTGGTGCAGTACGACCAGGACAGCGGCACGCCGTTGCGCAACCTGCATGGCCGCATGCAGAAAGTCCCCCGCGGCCAGCCGGGGTTGCTGTTGGCGCGGATCGACGACAAGGCGCCGCTGGACGGTTACACCGATCCGGATCAGGCCGAGAAAACCATCTATCGGGATGTCTTCGTGCCGGGAGACCTCTACTTCAACACCGGCGACTTGTTGCGCAACATCGGTTTTGGCCACGGGCAGTTCGTCGATCGCCTGGGTGACACCTACCGCTGGAAAGGCGAGAACGTTTCCACCACGCACGTCGAGAACGTGCTGTTGCAACATCCGCAGGTCGCCGAGGCAGTGGCCTACGGCGTCGAGGTCAGCGGCACCAACGGTCGCGCCGGCATGGCGGCGATCACACCGTCCGAATCCCTGGCCACCCTGGATTTCAGTGAGCTGTTGCAGTTTCTGCAAGACAGGTTGCCCGGTTATGCGGTGCCGCTGTTCTTGCGCATCAAAGTGAAAATGGACACCACCGGCACCTTCAAGTACCGCAAGACCCGGCTCAAGGCCGAAGCATTCGACCCTTGCATCACGGGCGGCGAGCCGGTCTATGCCTGGCTGCCCGGCACGGCCACTTACCAGCGGGTGGACCGGCACCTGGCGCGGCAGATCCAGGGTGGGCACTACCGCTATTGATTCTGGCTATGACCGGTACAGGGAAAAAATGGCATGACAGTTGGCGAGCCGCTCGGGAAACTAGCGACTTTGCGAACGACCCTCAATGGAGTTTCCCATGTCCGATACCAGCCGCCAGATGACCCCCGAAGAAGCGGCGCAATTCGCCGAACAGGTGTTCGATGTCGCCCGCCAAGGGGATGCGGCGATGATGGCTGCCCTGCTGAACAAAGGCCTGCCGCCCAACCTGCGCAATCACAAGGGCGACACCTTGCTGATGCTGGCGGCCTACTACGGGCATGTGGAGACGGTGAAAGTGTTGCTCGAACATCAGGCCGATCCGGAAATCCGCAACGACAACGGCCAGAGCCCGATTGCCGGTGCCGCGTTCAAGGGCGATCTGGCCGTGGTCGCGGCGCTGGTGGACGGTGGTGCGCAAGTGGAGGGTGCCTCCTTCGATGGCCGCACCGCGCTGATGATGGCGGCGATGTTCAACCGGGTAGAGATCGTCGATTACCTGATCAGCAAGGGCGCCGACCCGCGGGTCAAGGACGCCAACGGCGTCTCGGCACTGGACGCGGCCAAGACCATGGGGGCGGTGGATACGGCGGCACAGTTGGAGAAGTTGTTGGCATAAACGGCTGTGGGAGCAAAGCTTGCTCGCGATACAGGCACCACGGTTTCCTGAGAGACCGCGTTACTTTCATCGCGGGCAAGCCTTGCTCCCACACAATGCTCGTTTGCCACACAATCCTAATCCACATACGAATGCGCTATCCTGCGCGCCCCTTGAAGACACCCCACAGGATTCACCCCATGAAAGCCGCCCTCATCGAACTCATCGGCAAAATCAGCTCCGGCTGCCTCGGCGATGCCGACATCGAGCGGATCGCTGACGAAGCGGCCCAGGCCTATGCCGATCCGGCGGCTTTCCTGGCGGCCAACCCGGACATCAACTACGACGACACCTTCCCGATTCCGCTGGGCGAGTGGGTGGTGGTCGGCAGCCTGCCGGACACCGTGCTGTTCCAGGCTGACATCTACGTCGCGCTGTTCGAGCAGATCGTTGCTTCATTCGGCCCCGGGGTGGTGTTCAATCTCAAGCCCAAGCAACTGGCCAAGACCGAAGCGCTGACTGCGCTCAACCGCATCCAGATCCAGATGAGCAGCCTGAACCAGGAAAACGGTGGCTACACGCTGATGAACATCAGTCAGTTGCTCGACGATGAGCTGCAAATGGTGCTGGTGTACGGCAATGACGTGCCGCGTGTGCTGGCGCTGTGTGCCGAAGTCGGCATTGCGGCCGCGCCGGCCCTGGAAGCCCTGAAGGTCGCGGTGCACGTCTGACGCAATAAAACGGAACCCTGGCTGCGGCGCCGCTATCCTAAGTGTGCATGTCACCACTTGGGAGCGACACCATGGGTTCCACGTTCAATGGCCTGATCGGCCTGATTATCCTGGCGCTCGATATCTGGGCGATCATCAATGTACTCAAGAGCGGCGCGGAAGTCGGGATGAAAATCCTCTGGGTGCTGCTGATCCTGCTGTTGCCGGTGCTGGGCCTGATCATCTGGGCCATTGCGGGGCCGCGTGGCGATGTGCGGGTCTGACCGTACCTGAACAATGCCCGGTCGCTGTGATCGATCGGGCATCTTTTTGTCTAGGGGTTCAAGCCGTCGCCAGGGACGGCTTCTGCGAAACGCTCAAGAAGCGCAGCAAGGCCAACAGCGGGAAGGCGCTGCCGACGATCACCACCCACAACCAGCCGCCGTGCTCGTACACCGCGCTGGCAATCGACGAACCGAACGCGCCACCGATGAAGATGCTTGTCATGTACAGCGCATTCAGGCGACTGCGGCTTTTCGCATCCAGGGCATAGATCGTGCGCTGGCCCAGCACCATGTTCATCTGCACGCAGAAATCCAGGAGTACGCCGGTCACGGCCAGGCCAATCACGCTGTAGAGCGGATGGATGAACGCTGGCAGGAAGCTCAGGCCGGCGAACAGCATCGCCAGCAGTGAAGCGTTGCGGGTGTGACCGGCGTCCGCCAGGCGACCGGCGATGGGCGCCGCGATAGCACCGATGGCGCCGACCAGGGCGAACAGGGCGATTTCCGTCTGCGACAGGCCGTGGTTACGCGACAGCTCCAGCGGTACGGCGGTCCAGAACAGGCTGAACGTGGCGAACAGGCAGGCCTGGTAAAAGGCGCGTTGGCGCAACAGCGGCTGCTGGCGCAGCAAGGTGCCGAGGGAGCCGAGCAGTTGCCCGTAGGAGGCGCTGTGGTCGGGTTGGCGTTTGGGCACGGTGAGCGCGAGCACGATGCTGATCGCCGCCATCAGGGCTGCGGCGATCATGAACATCGCCCGCCAGCCGAAGTGATCGGCCACCACGCTGGAAATCGGCCGTGCCAGCAGGATCCCCAGCAACAGGCCACCCATGATGCTCCCCACGACCCGGCCACGGGACGCTTCCGGCGTCAGGTGGGCGGCGAGGGGAATCAGCACTTGCACCGACACCGAGCTGAAGCCCACCAGCAGCGAAACCAGCAGGAAGACGTTCGGTTGATCGGTAACCGCCGCGCCCAGCAGGCTGGCAATCGCCACCACGGTGGTGAGGATCATCAGGCGGCGGTTTTCCAGCAAGTCGCCCAGCGGCACCAGGAAAAACAGGCCCAATGCGTAGCCGATCTGGGTCAGGGAGACGATCAGGCTGGCCAGGGTACTGCTCAGGCCGACGTCGGGCGCGATCAGTTCGATGATCGGTTGGGCGTAGTAGATGTTGGCGACGATGGCGCCGCAGCAGAAGGCGAAGAGCAGGACCATGCCGCGGGTCAGGCTGGCACCGGCGGGCACGGTGGAGGGATGGGCACTCATGGCGATCTCGTCAGGGAATGGAAAGATGGCGAGAGGCTAAAGTGTTCACAGGGGGGACGACAGGCTTTGTGGTTGATAGCTGTCATGCCTGCCGTTAATGGTAGGCACCGCCATAGGAAATATGAGAATGCTCTTGTGGCGAGGGAGCTTGCTCCCGCTGGGCTGCGTAGCAGACCCTAGTATCTTGCGGTCGCTACGCAACCGAGCGGGAGCAAGCTCCCTCGCCACAACAAGCTCCTTGCCACAGTGGAGGTGTGATCAGCTTATTGCCCGCTGTAGATCTGGTCGAAAATCCCGCCATCATTGAAGTGGGTCTTCTGCACGGTGCGCCAGTCGCCGAAGGTTTTTTCCACCGAGAGGAAATCGACTTTCGGGAAGCGATCGGTGTATTTCGCCAACACTGCCGGGTCCCGTGGACGCAGGTAGTTGGCGGCGGCGATTTCCTGACCTTCAGGCGACCACAGGTACTTGAGGTACGCCTCGGCGGCTTCGCGGGAGCCTTTTTTCTCGACCACTTTGTCGACCACGCTGACCGGTGGCTCGGCCTCGGCGGAAACGCTCGGGTAGACCACTTCGAACTGGTCGCGACCGAATTCGCGGGCGATCATCTCCGCTTCGTTTTCAAAGGTCACCAGCACGTCGCCGATCTGGTTGGTCATGAAGGTGGTGGTCGCGGCGCGGCCGCCGGTGTCCAGCACAGGTGCCTGCTTGAACAGCTTGCCGACGAAGGCCTTGGCCTTGTTCTCGTCACCGCCGTTCTTGAGCACGTAACCCCAGGCCGACAGGTAGGTGTAGCGGCCGTTGCCGGAGGTTTTCGGGTTGGGCACGATCACTTGCACGCCGTCCTTGAGCAGGTCGGGCCAGTCTTTCAATGCCTTGGGGTTGCCCTTGCGCACGATGAACACCGTGGCCGAGGTGAACGGCGCGCTGTTGTTCGGCAGGCGCGTGACCCAGTTCTCGGGCACCAGCTTGCCGTTGTCCGCCAGGGCATTGATGTCAGTGGCCATGTTCATGGTGATGACGTCCGCCGGCAGCCCGTCGATCACCGAGCGCGCCTGCTTGCTGGAGCCGCCGAACGACATCTGCACGGTAATGTTCTCGTTGTGCTCGGCCTGCCAGTGCTTCTGGAAGGCGACGTTGTAGTCCTTGTAGAAATCGCGCATCACGTCGTAGGAAACGTTGAGCAGGGACGGTGCGGCGTGGGCCAGGCTGCCAAAGGCCAGGCCGGCGACGAGAAGGGAGGCGCCAAAGAAGTTCTTCACTACCAATTCCTTTTTTATAGAGGGTTGCGGGCAACTAGCCGGCACACTAATGACAAGCTCATAGGCCTTCAAGCATTAAAAAGTGCTTTGCTTATTCCAATTTCTTGAACAGTGCATTGCCACAGCGCGAGCAGAAGGCGGCGTCCTGTTCGTGATGCGCCTTGCTGCACACCGGACATTCGTGCTGCAGCGGATCCCCGCGCATGGCGGTGGCCAATTCAGCAGTGAAAATGCCTGTCGGCACGGCAATGATCGAATAACCGGTGATCATCACCAGGGACGACACGACTTGGCCCAGTGGTGTCTTGGGCACTATATCGCCGAAGCCGACGGTCGTCAGTGTCACGATCGCCCAGTAGATGCCCTTGGGAATGCTGGTGAAGCCGTTCCCCGGGCCTTCGATCACGTACATCAGCGTGCCGAACACGGTCACCAGGGTCGAGACGCTGACCAGGAACACGATGATTTTCTGCTTGCTCCCTCGCAGCGCCGCCATCAGGTAGTTGGCTTGCTTGAGGTAGGGGCTGAGCTTGAGCACGCGGAAAATCCGCAGCATCCGGATGATCCGAATGATCAGCAGGTATTGGGCATCGCTGTAATACAGCGCCAGGATCCCCGGCACGATCGCCAGCAAGTCCACCAGGCCATAGAAACTGAAGGCGTAGCGCAAAGGCTTGGGCGAGCAGTACAGGCGCAGGCCGTATTCGACGATGAAGATGAACGTGAAGCCCCACTCGATGGCGGCCAACAGCGGCGCGTAGGTCTTGTGCACGCTGTCGATGCTGTCGAGCATCACTGTCACCAGGCTGGCGAGGATGATCAACAGCAAGGTGCTGTCGAAGCGGCGGCCAGCCACGGTGTCGGTCTGGAAAATGATGACGTAGAGGCGTTCACGCCAGTGGTTGCTGCTTTCCATGATTTTCGCCTGAACCGGGATCAGCGAAGCCTAGGGCGATTGCCCGGCAAAGCGCAAGGCGCGGTGTCGAGGCGAGCCTGGTGCCAGGCCCGGCCGGTGGCGTGGACCAGCCAGCAGGCGAGGATGAAGGGCGCGGTGAGTGGCGGCAGGCCGAGGGCGTTGAAACCGGGTGCGAGCATGACGGCCAGGAGGATGCCCGCGAGTGGTAGCCATGGCTGGCGGTGCTGTTGGCTGAGGGCCAGTGCTACGAGAGCCGGGTTGTAGCTGCCCAACCCGCAAAGGGCGATGGCGTTTTCATGCTGCAACAAGGCGAAGGCAAGGCCGGCGGCCGAACCGAACAGCGCCCAGGCGGCGGCGCGCCAGTCGGCCAGCAGCAGGCCTGCGGCGATCAGCGCACCGGCCGCCGGGTGGCCGAGAAACATGACCTGGCCCAGTCCGCTCAAAGGTGCGGCCAGCAGGTTGGGTAGGGTCATTTCCATCGAGGCGGGCGGTGAGGGTGGCAAGGTGAAACTCATCAGTAGCCAAGCCAGCCCGACGAAGGGCGCAGTGTAGGCGGGCAGGCAGCGCGGGCCTCGGGCGCGCTTGAGCCATTGTTGGGTCAGCATGGCGCTGAGGCCGCCTGCGGCGATGATCAACGGCGGCAACAGGGCCGACCAGGGCAGCGCGAGGCTCAGCAGCAAGCCCAGCAGGATGCCGTTGTAGCTGAACAACCCGGCCTGGCGGTCGGCCTTGGCGTAACCGCGCCGCTGGGCCGTGAGCAAGCCGGCCACGCCGCCGAGCAACGCGCCGCCGAACGAGGTGGGCGCGGTGAGCAGGATCGACAACAGGCACAGCAGGCCACACAGAGGATGGCGCTGGAGGAACACCTGGCTGAAGCCATTGAGCAGGGCGGTGGCCCAGTCGGGGCAGTGGGGGTTGGGCATGGTTGGTATGTCTGATGGACCCAGTCGATCTCTTCGCGAGCAAGCCCGCTCCCACAGGTGATTTGCGGCGATCACAAAACGCCTGGGGGAGCGGGCTTGCTCGCGAAGGGGCCGGTACAGGCGCTAGATTAAGGTCTCGATACGCAACGAATTGGTCGACCCCGGCTGCCCGAACGGCACGCCGGCGGTGATCAGCAGGGTATCGCCGCGTTGGGCCATGCCTTGGGCCTGGGCGATTTCCAGGGCGGTGGAACAGACTTCATCCACCTGCTTCAACCGATCGTTGACCACCGAGTGCACGCCCCAGGCCACCGTCAGGCGCCGAGCGGCCTGCCGGTTCGGTGTCAGGTTGAGAATCGGCACCGTCGGCCGTTCCCGTGCCGCGCGCAGGCTGGAACTGCCTGACTCGCTGTAGTTCACCAGCACCGCCACCGGCAACACGTTGCTGATGCGGCGGATCGCGCAACTGATGGCGTCGGACACCGTCGCCTCGGCTTTCGGCCGGCTGACATCCAGCTGCGCCTGGTAGTCCGGGCCGTTTTCCACCTGGCGAATGATCTTGCTCATCATCTGCACGGCTTCGAGCGGGTAGTCGCCCGAAGCAGTTTCGGCCGACAGCATCACTGCATCGGCGCCTTCGGCCACGGCGTTGGCCACATCGGTGACTTCGGCGCGGGTGGGCGCCGGTGAGAAACGCATCGATTCGAGCATCTGGGTCGCCACGACCACCGGTTTGCCGAGGGCGCGGCAGGTGCCGATGATGTTTTTCTGGATCTGCGGCACGCTCTCGGCCGGGACTTCGACGCCCAGGTCGCCGCGAGCGACCATGATCGCGTCGCTCAGCTCGGCGATCTCCCGCAATTGGGCCACCGCTGAGGGTTTCTCGATCTTGGCCATCAGGAACGCCTTGTCGCCCATCAGTGCGCGGGCTTCGCGGATGTCTTCGGGGCGCTGGACGAACGACAGGGCCACCCAGTCCACACCCAGCTCCAGGCCAAAACTCAGGTCGCGTCGATCCTTGGCGGTCAATGGGCTCAGGTCGAGCACCGCCTGGGGCACGTTCACGCCTTTGCGGTCCGACAGTTCACCGCCGTTGAGCACTTCGGTGTCGATGGCCTCGGGGTGTTTGCGAGTCACCCGCAGGCGCAGCTTGCCATCGTCCAGCAGCAGGTCCATGCCGGGCTCCAGCGCCGCGATGATCTCCGGGTGGGGCAGGTTGACCCGGCGCGCATCACCTGGCGTCGGGTCCAGGTCCAGGCGCAAGGCCTGGCCGCGTTGCAGCAGCACCTTGCCGTCGGCGAACCGGCCGACCCGCAGCTTCGGGCCTTGCAGGTCCATGAGGATGCCCAGCGGATAATTGAGCTGCTGTTCGACTTCACGAATCCATTGGTAGCGTTGGGCGTGGTCGGTGTGCTCGCCGTGGCTGAAGTTCAGGCGAAAGATGTTCACCCCGGCCTGTACCAGCGCGCGGATGTCATCGATACCACGGGTGGCGGGGCCGAGGGTGGCGAGGATCTTGACCTTTTTATCAGGCGTCATGGTGAGGGCTCTCGAGGATCAGGATGGCGCGGAAATCGTTGACGTTGGTGCGGGTCGGTTCGGTGACGATCAGCGCATCGAGTGCGGCGAAGTAGCCGTAGCCATTGTTGTTGTCCAGCTCGTCGCTGGCGTTCAGGCCCAGCTCGACGGCGCAGCGATAGCTGTCTGGGGTCATGATGGCGCCGGCGTTGTCTTCGGAGCCGTCGATGCCGTCGGTGTCGCCGGCCAGGGCGTAGATGCCCGGATGGCCCTTGAGGCTGTCGATCAGGCTCAGCAGGAATTCGGCGTTGCGCCCGCCACGGCCCTGGCCGCGCACGGTCACCGTGGTCTCGCCGCCGGACAGGATCACGCAGGGCGCCGCCAGTGGCTGGCCGTGCAGGGCGATTTGCCGGGCGATGCCGGCGTGCACTTTCGCCACCTCCCGGGATTCGCCCTCCAGGTCGCCGAGGATCAACGGGCTGAAACCGGCCTGGCGGGCCTTCACCGCCGCCGCTTCCAGCGATTGCTGGGGCCGGGCGATCAATTGAAAGTGGCTGCGGGCCAGGCACGGGTCGCCGGGTTTGACGGTTTCCGATTCCGCGCTGTGCAGCCAGTTGCGCACTGCGGTCGGCACGTCGATGTGGTAACGCTTGAGGATCGCCAGGGCTTCGGCCGAGGTGCTGGGGTCGGCTACGGTCGGGCCGGAGGCGATGACCGTGGCGAGGTCGCCCGGTACGTCGGAAATCGCGTAGGTGTACACCGTCGCCGGCCAGCAGGCCTTGGCCAGGCGTCCGCCCTTGATCGCCGAGAGGTGTTTGCGCACGCAGTTCATCTCGCCGATGGTGGCGCCGGACTTGAGCAGGGCCTTGTTGAGCGCTTGCTTGTCGGCCAGGGTGATACCTTCGGCGGGCAAGGCGAGCAGGGCCGAGCCACCGCCGGACAGCAGGAAGATGACGCGATCGTCTTCGCTGAGGTTGCTCACCAACGCCAGCACCCGCCGGGCCACCGCCAGGCCGGCGGCATCGGGCACCGGGTGCGCGGCTTCCACGACTTCGATTCTCTGACAGGGTGCGCCATGACCGTAACGGGTCACCACCAGGCCGCTGACCTCGCCCTGCCAGCACCGCTCGACCACTTGCGCCATCGCCGCGGCTGCCTTGCCGGCGCCGATGACGATCACCCGGCCGCTGCGGTCGGTCGGCAGGTATTGTTCAAGCACATGCTGCGGATGGGCCGCGTCGATGGCCGTGGCAAACAGCTCGCGCAGCAATTGTTGCGGATCGACCGACATGGCGGGCTCCCGATTTTTATTATTGGCGTTGACGCAGCCCCTGTGGAAAGCGAACAAGCGCGCTCCCACAGGGAAGTGCAGGGCTCAGTTATCGCGAATCGAGAAATTGGCCATGTGCTCCAACCCCTTGATCAGCGCCGAGTGGTCCCAGTTGCTGCCACCGAGGGCCGCGCAGGTGCTGAACACTTGCTGGGCGTTGGCGGTGTTGGGCAGGTTGATGTTCAGCTCCTTGGCGCCTTGCAGGGCCAGGTTCAGGTCCTTCTGGTGCAGGCTGATGCGAAAGCCCGGGTCGAAGGTGCCCTTGATCATTCGTTCGCCATGCACTTCCAGGATCTTCGACGAAGCGAAACCGCCCATCAGCGCTTCACGGACTTTGGCCGGGTCGGCACCGTTTTTCGAGGCGAACAGCAAGGCTTCGGCCACCGCCTGGATGTTCAGGGCGACGATGATCTGGTTCGCCACTTTCGCGGTCTGGCCGTCACCGTTGCCGCCCACCAGGGTGATGTTCTTGCCCATTGCCTGGAACAGCGGCAGTGCGCGTTCGAAGGCGCTGCTGTCGCCGCCGACCATGATGCTCAGGGTCGCGGCCTTGGCGCCGACTTCACCGCCGGAGACCGGCGCGTCGAGGTATTGCGCGCCTTTTTCGTTGATCTTCGCCGCGAACGCCTTGGTGGCGGTGGGGGAGATCGAGCTCATGTCGATCACCACCTTGCCCGCGCCAACACCGGCGGCCACGCCATCGGTCCGCAGCAGCACGTCCTCGACCTGCGGCGTGTCCGGGACCATGACGATGATGAACTCGGCTTCCTGGGCGACTTCCTGGGGAGTGGCCAGCGCCACCGCACCGCCGGCCAGCAGATCGGCCGGGGCCGCATCGTGATGCTGGGACAGGAACAGGCTGTGCCCGGCCTTTTGCAGGTTCAATGCCATGGGGTGACCCATGATGCCGGTGCCGATGAATCCGATTTTAGCCATGAGAAAATCCTCTCTTATTTAGATGTCCCGGGGTTTTTGTGGCGAGGGAGCCTGCCCCCGCTGGGCCGCGAAGCGGCCCCAGAAATCCATGTCGGGTGAAAAATCATGCGTCTGCTTCGCAGCCGAGCGGGGGCAGGCTCCCTCGCCACAAAGGCAGTATCGGATCAGAGCGCGTTATGGGTTTTCAGCCAGCCCAGCCCCGTCTCGGTAGTGGTCAGCGGCTTGTATTCGCAACCCACCCAACCCGTGTAGCCGATGCGGTCCAGGTGTTCGAACAGGAAGCGGTAGTTGATCTCGCCGGTGCCCGGCTCGTTGCGCCCGGGGTTGTCCGCCAGTTGCACATGGTTGATTTCCTTCAGGTGCGCCGACAGCGTGCGGGCCAGGTCACCTTCCATGATCTGCATGTGGTAGATGTCGTATTGCAGGAACAGGTTGGCGCTGCCCACCTGCTCGCGGATCGACAAGGCCTGGGCGGTGTTGTGGAGGAAGAAGCCGGGAATGTCGCGGGTGTTGATCATCTCCATCACCAGCTTGATGCCCTTGGCTTGCAGCTTCTCGGCGGCGTACTTCAGGTTGGCGACGAAGGTTTTTTCCGCCAGGGCCGCATCGCAGTTCTGCGGACAGATCCCGGCCAGGCAATTGACCTGGGTGTTGCCCAGCACCTGGGCGTAGGCGATGGCCAGGTCGACACCGGCGCGGAACTCGGCGACCCGGTCCGGCAGGCAAGCGATGCCGCGCTCGCCCTTGGCCCAGTCGCCGGCGGGCAGGTTGAATAGCACCTGGGTCAGGCCGTTGGCGTCGAGCAAGGCCTTGAGTTCGGCGGAGCTGTAGTCATAGGGGAACAGGTATTCGACCCCACTGAAACCGGCCTTGGCGGCCGCTTCGAAACGGGCGAGGAAGTCCTGCTCGGTGAACAGCATGGACAGGTTGGCGGCGAAACGCGGCATGGTGGTCTCCTTTGAATAGTATGAAGCCCTTGTGGTGGCGGGTTTCTGTGGGAGCAAGGTTTGCCCGCGATGGCATCGCCTCGGTATCAACATGAACAGAGGCGCCTGCATCGCGGGCACGCCTTGCTCCCACACAAGCTCACTCCCACAGGAGGGCGGCAGTCAATCGAGCAACGAAATCGCCGTCGGCGCGTCGTTGCCCACCAGCGCCAGGTCTTCGAATTCGTTGACGGCGTTGATCTCGGTGCCCATGGAAATGTTGGTCACCCGCTCCAGGATAATCTCGACGACCACCGGCACCTTGAACTCCTCGATCATCGCCTGGGCCTGGCGCAAAGCCGGCTGGATGCCGGACGGCTCGAACACCCGCAGCGCCTTGCAGCCCAGGCCTTCGGCCACGGCGATATGGTCCACGCCATAGCCGTTGAGTTCCGGCGCGTTGAGGTTGTCGAAAGACAGTTGCACACAATAGTCCATGTCGAACCCGCGCTGGGCCTGGCGGATCAGGCCCAGGTAGGAGTTGTTCACCACGACGTGGATGTATGGCAGCTTGAACTGTGCCCCCACCGCCAGCTCCTCGATCATGAACTGGAAGTCATAGTCACCCGACAACGCCACCACCTTGCGGTTCGGATCGGCCTTGACCACCCCCAATGCGGCCGGGATCGTCCAGCCCAATGGGCCGGCCTGGCCGCAGTTGATCCAATGACGTGGCTTGTACACATGGAGGAACTGCGCCCCGGCGATTTGCGACAGGCCGATGGTGCTGACGTAGCAGGTGTCCTTGCCGAACACCTGGTTCATCTCTTCGTACACGCGCTGTGGCTTGACCGGCACGTTGTCGAAGTGGGTCTTGCGTTGCAGGCTGGCCTTGCGCTGTTGGCAATCTTGCAACCAGGCGCCGCGGTTTTTCAGCTTGCCGGCGGCCTGCCATTCGCGGGCCACTTCGATGAAGGTCGTCAGGGCCGAGGCGGCGTCGGAAACGATGCCCAGGTCCGGCGTGAAGACGCGGCCGATCTGGGTCGGTTCGATGTCGACGTGAATGAACCGGCGCCCTTCGGTGTACACCTCCACCGAGCCGGTGTGACGGTTGGCCCAGCGGTTGCCGATGCCCAGCACCAGGTCCGACTTGAGCAGCGTCGCGTTGCCATAACGGTGGGACGTTTGCAGGCCGACCATGCCGACCATCAGCGGGTGGTCGTCAGGGAGGGTGCCCCAGCCCATCAGCGTGGGGATCACGGGGATACCGGTGAGCTCGGCAAACTCCACCAGCAGCTCGCTGGCGTCGGCGTTGATGATGCCGCCTCCGGCCACCAGCAAGGGCCGTTCGGATTCATTGAGCATCGCCAGCGCTTTTTCGATCTGCACCCGATTGGCTGCCGGTTTCGCCAGGGGCAGCGGTTGGTAGGCGTCGATGTCGAATTCGATCTCGGCCATCTGCACGTCGAACGGCAGGTCGATCAGCACCGGGCCCGGCCGGCCGGAACGCATCTCGTAGAACGCCTTCTGGAACGCATACGGCACCTGGCCTGGTTCCAGGACCGTGGTCGCCCACTTGGTCACCGGCTTGACGATGCTGGTGATGTCCACCGCCTGGAAATCTTCCTTGTGCAACCGGGCGCGGGGCGCTTGGCCGGTGATGCACAGAATCGGGATCGAATCCGCCGAGGCACTGTACAGGCCGGTGACCATGTCGGTACCGGCCGGGCCCGACGTACCGATGCACACACCGATATTGCCCGCCTGGGTGCGGGTGTAGCCCTCGGCCATGTGCGAGGCACCTTCTACATGGCGAGCGAGGACATGATCGATGCCGCCAACCTTTTGCAGGGCGCTGTAAAGCGGGTTGATCGCAGCCCCCGGGATGCCGAAGGCGGTGTCCACGCCTTCGCGGCGCATCACCAGGACGGCGGCTTCGATTGCTCTCATTTTGCTCATTGTTTTGTGCCTCTTACGTTTTGTAATTGTATACAAGTGGCTTTGCGCAGAGTGTATTCATGGCGAAAGACGCAGGTCAACCCATTTTCTCAAGCGCCTGTTTCATTCGTTGGAGTGCCATGAACGCTGCGTCGTTTCGTCGTGAATGGCAATTTAAGCAAATAATTGTATACAAAAAATTATTTCATTGTGTTCTATTTGTTGCGTTCGGTTTTGCTGAAAACGCAACCCATCAAGCTTTTTCATAACAAAAGAAGGACAGCACCCATGAGCGCTCTAACCTTGAAAATCGCCGTCGACCTGGCGGGGCAAGCTCTTGACGCCGGCCGTGAGATCAGCGCTGCACCGCTGACCGTCGCGGTCCTGGACAGCGGGGGACACCTGATCGCCTTACAGCGCGAAGACGGTGCCAGCCTGCTGCGTCCCCAGATCGCCATCGGCAAGGCCTGGGGCGCCATTGCCCTGGGCAAGGGCTCGCGCCTGCTCACCCAGGACGCCCAACAACGCCCGGCCTTTTTCGCTGCACTCAACGGCCTGGGGCAGGGCAACATCGTGCCCGCCCCGGGTGGGGTGTTGATCCGGGATCAGGAGGGGCGTGTGTTGGGCGCGATTGGCGTCAGTGGTGATGCTTCGGATGTGGATGAGCGGGTGGCGCTCACCGCGGTCGAGGGGGTGGGGTTGCGGGGGGATGCGGGGATTGCCGTTTGATTTTGCCGTGAATGGACTGGCGTATTCGCGAGCCCGCTCCCACAGGATCTGGTGATCGACACAAAATGTGTGAGCGTCGCAAATTCCTTGTGGGAGCGGGCTTGCTCGCGAATGGGCGTGATGCGGTGTTTCAGGCCACCTCACAGCCCTTCAAAACCAACCGAATAATCGTCTGCGCCGCCGCTTCATAGTCCGTTTCATCCAGCTTCGCCTTGCCGGTTACCGCCGTGATCTGCCAGTCGAAATCGGCATAGGTCTGGGTGGCGGCCCAGATGCTGAACATCAGGTGGTTGGGGTCGATGGGGGCGAGTTGGCCGCGGTCGATCCAGGTTTGGATGCAGGCGATGTTGTGCCGGGCCTGGGCGTTGAGTTGTTCCACCAGGTCGGGGCTCAGGTGGGGGGCGCCGTGCATGATTTCGCTGGCGAAGACTTTCGAGGCGAAGGGCAGGTCGCGGGAGATGCGGATCTTGGAGCGGATGTAATGGCTCAGCACCTCGCCGGGCACTCCGTCGGCGTTGAACGGTGTCGACGCCTGGATAATCGGCTCGATGATACTTTCCAGGACCTCGCGGTAGAGGTTTTCCTTGGATTTGAAGTAGTAATAGACGTTGGGTTTGGGCAGGCCGGCCTTGGCCGCGATGTCGCTGGTCTTGGTCGCGGCGAAGCCCTTGTCGGCAAATTCCTCGCTGGCGGCACGCAGGATCAATGCTTTGTTGCGCTCGCGGATAGTGCTCATAAACCCAGGGGTTCCTTGCCTGTTCTGGCGGTGGGGCATGGTAGCACCGGCTTCGCGCGAGGCTCAAGAATGCCCCTGATACCCCGGCTCGCGGTATGCTGCGCGGCATTATCATTCAAGGAGGCCCCCATGGCTGGAAGCAGTTTGCTGGTACTGATCGACGACATCGCCACCGTGCTCGACGACGTTGCATTGATGACCAAGATGGCCGCCAAGAAAACCGCCGGCGTGCTCGGCGATGACCTGGCGCTCAATGCCCAGCAAGTGTCAGGTGTGCGTGCCGAGCGGGAACTGCCGGTGGTGTGGGCGGTGGCCAAGGGCTCGTTCCTCAACAAGTTGATCCTGGTGCCGTCGGCGCTGGCCATCAGCGCCTTCGTGCCCTGGCTGGTGACGCCGCTGTTGATGGTGGGTGGCGCCTACCTGTGTTTCGAAGGGTTCGAGAAGCTCGCCCACAAGTTTCTCCACAGCCCGGCCGAAGACCAGGTCGAGCACGCGCAACTGGTGGAGGCGGTGGCCGATCCGGCGGTCGATCTGGTGGCCTTTGAAAAGGACAAGATCAAGGGCGCGGTGCGCACCGACTTCATCCTGTCGGCGGAAATCATCGCCATTACCCTTGGCACCGTTGCCGACGCGGCGCTGTCCCAGCAGGTGATCGTCCTGTCGGGCATCGCCATCGTCATGACGGCCGGCGTCTACGGCCTGGTGGCGGGGATCGTCAAGCTCGATGACCTGGGCTTGTGGCTCACGCAGAAACCAAGCCAGGCCGCCCAGTGCATCGGCGGCGCCATCCTGCGTGCAGCGCCCTACATGATGAAAGGCCTGTCGGTGATCGGTACTGCGGCCATGTTCCTGGTGGGCGGTGGCATCCTCACCCACGGCGTGCCGGCGGTGCATCATTGGATCGAAGGCGTGACGGCCAGCGCCGGCGGTGCCGGGTTCATCGTGCCGATGCTGCTCAATGCGGCGGCGGGGATCGTGGCAGGGGCGGCGGTGTTGGTCGGAGTGATGGCGGTTGGCAAGATCTGGAAAATGCTGAAAGGCTAAGCCTGACAACACCAACCCCTGTGGGAGCGAGCAAGCCCGCTCCTACAGGGGTTCTATGTGATCTATTCGGCAATCTGCAACTTGCGCGACTCGGTATACACGTACCGCACCTTCTCGTACTCGAACGGCGAGTTCAGTTGCCCGTAGCGGAAGCCGGTCTGGTAGCGCTTGTCGACGACGCGCAGGGCCAGCAGTTCCGGGTGGTTGGCGCTGACCTCAGACACGTTCAGGAAGTTGATCGCCGATTCGGCGGTGTAGTCCACCAGCAAGCCCGAGGTGTCGCGCAGGTTCGATGGGCCGAGGATCGGCAGCACGACGTACGCGCCGCCGGGCACGCCATAGAAGCCCAGGGTCTGGCCGAAGTCTTCGTTCTGGCGCGGCAGGCCCATGGCGGTGGCCGGGTCCCAGAGGCCGGCGATGCCGATGGTGGTGTTGAGCAGCAGGCGCGCCGTGGTTTCCATCGAGCGCTTGCCCTTGAACTGCAACAGGCTGTTCATCAGGTTCGGCACGTCGCCCAGATTGTTGAAGAAGTTGCTGACCCCGCTGCGCACGAAGCCCGGGGTGACGTAGCGATAGCCATCGACGACGGGCAGGAACACCCATTGGTCGAAGCGGTAGTTGAAGTGGTAGACGCGGCGGTTCCACGACTCCAGTGGGTCATAGACGTTCAGCGCGTTGAGGGTCGAGCGCTCGAATTCGCGTTGGTCCAGCCCCGGGTTGAACTTGAGCCGGCTGAGCGGTTCCTTGAAGCCGTCGGCGTCCACCACGGCGGGCGCCGGGGCCTTGCTGTCCTCGGCGTGGACCAGGCCCGCCCCCATCAACGCCGCGATAAGCAGGAGATATTTAGCCACGGAAGAACTCCAGCATGGCGTCGCTGTTGACGCGGTAATTAAGGTTGCCGCAGTGCCCGCCCAAGGGGTAGACCGTCAGGCGATCGCCAAAGGTCTTGCGCAGGAAACCCAGGTCACCCGGGCCGAGGATGACGTCGTCGGCGTTGTGCATGACGGCAATCTTCGGGCTGGCATGCAGGTAATCCTTCAGGGCGTAGAGGCTGACCTGGTCGACCAGTTGCAGCACGCTGCCGCCATCGGTACGCGCCCGCCACATCGGAATCACCTGCTCGGTGAGGTAGCAGTCGAAGTCGCATTGCAGGGCGCGCTTGAGGAAGGGCGTCAGGCTGGTGCCTTCGGAGATCGGGAACTTGGGCGGGATGATCAGGCCGCGTCGGTTGATCAGGTCCGAGGTGAACGCGATGTCGGCCGCCGAGAAACGGAACGAGGTGCCGATCAGCATGGCCATCTGCTCGTTGCTCAGATGCTGCTTGGACTGCTGGAAGTCATACAGCAGGGCGTCGTTGAGGTCGATGTAGCCTTTCTGCTGGAAGTAGCGGGTCAGCTTGTTCAACACCAGTTCATAGAATGTGGTGGTGCTGTTGATGCCCTTGACCTGGGTCTGGACGAGCCTGTCCAGGTTGGTGACCGAGGTGTAGAGGTTCACGGGCGGGTTGAGCAGCAACACTTTCTTGAAGTTGAAACTGCGCCGGGTTTCATCCAGGTGGGCGACGAAGGCGGCGTCCAGGGCGCCGAGGCTGTAGCCACTGAGGTAGTACTCGGTGATCGGCAGCTTCGGATGCTGCGCGCGCACGGCTTGCATCACCCGGTACATGTCTTCGGCGTCTTCCTTGCTGATCCCCGGCGTGGCGAAGCGCGAAGCGGCACTCATGAAGTCGAAGCTGGTGGGCGAGGACAGCTGCACCACGTGGTAGCCGGCCTTGTAGTAGAGGCGCTTGAGGTATTCGTTGAGGGTGCTGTCGTAGCGCGCGCCCGTGCCGGCGATCAGGAAGATCAGCGGTGCGGGTTTGTCCTGGGTGGCCATGCGGTAGGTGAGGCTTTTCACCGGCCAGAAGTTGTCCGGCAGGATGAACTGGCGTTCCGGGCGCAGGGTCAGGCTGTGGTCCGCCTGGTGGATGTCCTCGATGGGCGGCAGGTCCGGGCGCAAGTCCGGCGGGGTCGTGGCGATGGTCGCCTCGAACGGGTTAGTCAAGGGATAGCCATAGCTGGCGGCGTCGATATCCACCGCCAGCGCGGACGCACTCAGGAGAAGGCCGCCGAGCAGGGCAGCGAAGCGCAGGGAACGGGGCATTGACTGAAATCCCTAGAGAAAGGTACCGGAGGGTGTGCAGGCTATGACCACCGAAGCCGAGCCAAGTGCCACAACGAGCACGAAACAGCCTTGAACGGCGGGTAAATAGCCTCGGAACGATACACGTTGCGGCGGGTAATTGGATAGTTGCCTACACTTGTCGCGGATGGCGTTCTGATGTCGTTTCCCGTTGTTTCGATGTCGCTGCCAGATCAGGTCCCAGGCCGGCGCAGGTTGATGATCGTTGCATCAGTACTCCACTGATGTTCGAACCGGTTTGCAGGCGAGCGTGATGGGGGCGCTGAGCACCATAAAAATACGTTGACGTCGCTCGGCATCCGCCGGGCGCAGCACTTTCGGGGAAGTACACGATGAAGATGCGACGACTCATGGGCGCAGGTGCCGCACTGGTACTGGCGATCAGCTCCACACTGGCCAGCGCCGAAACCAAAACCCTGAGCATCGGCTACGTTGACGGCTGGTCCGACAGCGTCGCGACGACCCACGTGGCAGCCGAAGTCATCCAGCAGAAGCTCGGTTATGACGTGAAGCTGCAAGCGGTTGCGACCGGGATCATGTGGCAGGGCGTAGCCACCGGCAAGCTCGACGCGATGCTCTCGGCCTGGCTGCCAGTGACTCACGGCGACTACTGGGCCAAGAACAAGGACCAGGTGGTCGACTACGGCCCGAACTTCAAGGACGCCAAGATCGGCCTGATCGTGCCGGAGTACGTCAAGGCCAAGTCCCTTGAGGATCTGAAAACCGACGAGTCCTTCAAGAAACGTATTGTCGGCATCGACGCCGGTTCGGGCGTGATGCTCAAGACCGAGCAGGCAATCAAGGACTACGACCTGACCGGTTATCAACTCAAGGCCAGTTCCGGCGCCGGCATGATTGCCGAGCTGACCCGTGCCGAGAAGAAGAACGAATCCATTGCCGTGACCGGTTGGGTGCCGCACTGGATGTTCGCCAAGTGGAAACTGCGCTTCCTGGAAGACCCGAAAGGCGTCTATGGCGCGGCTGAAACCGTGAACAGCATCGGTAGCAAGGAGCTGGAAGGCAAGGCGCCGGAAGTGGCGGCCTTCCTGAAGAAATTCCAGTGGGCCTCGAAGGACGAAATCGGCGAAGTCATGCTGGCCATCCAAGAGGGTGCCAAGCCTGAAGCCGCTGCCAAGGACTGGGTCGCCAAGCACCCGGACCGCGTGAAGGAGTGGACCGGCAAATAATCGGCCGGGTTTAGCGCTCTCGAAAACCGCATGGCTTTAGGGTCATGCGGTTTTTTTTTCAATGTTCAGCATGTGCAAGCCCGCTCCCACAAAGAAGCAATGCAGCGGTTAAGGGCAAACTGGCAAAACCGTCATGTCGTTCTAATACTAAGGTCGTCTGGAACCTGGCCTTGGGCCGCATAGAGTAGAGTCGTTCCAACTTAAATCTGTGCTGCGAGGATAAAAACAATGAACGACAGCATTTACCTCTCGATTCAAAACAGCCCGCGCTTCAAGGAGCTGGTGAGAAAAAGGGAAAGGTTCGCCTGGGTTCTCTCGGCGATCATGCTTGGGCTGTATTCCGGCTTCATTCTTCTGATTGCCTACGGGCCACACATTCTCGGGGCCAAGATCTCGCCCGAGTCGACGATCACCTGGGGGATTCCCATCGGCGTCGGCCTGATCGTCTCGGCCTTCGTCCTGACCGCTATCTATGTACGGCGCGCCAACGGCGAGTTCGACGACCTGAACAATGCGATTCTCAAGGAGGCTCAGCAATGATCCGTCGTCTACTGGCTCTTTTGAGCATTGCCGTGTTTGCGCCGGGTGCCTGGGCGGCTGAAGCCCTCACCGGTGCCGTGCAGAAACAACCCCTGAACGTCTCCGCCATCGTCATGTTCGTGGTGTTCGTGGGGGCGACCCTGTGCATCACCTACTGGGCGTCCAAGCGCAACAAGTCGGCCGCTGACTACTATGCGGCGGGCGGTCGGATCACCGGTTTCCAGAACGGCCTGGCCATTGCCGGCGACTACATGTCGGCGGCGTCCTTCCTGGGGATCTCCGCGCTGGTGTTCGCCTCCGGCTACGATGGGCTGATCTACTCCATCGGCTTTTTGGTGGGCTGGCCGATCATCCTGTTCCTGATCGCCGAGCGCCTGCGTAACCTGGGTAAATACACATTTGCCGACGTGGCGTCCTATCGCCTGGGCCAAACCCAGATTCGCACCCTGTCTGCCAGCGGCTCGCTGGTGGTGGTGGCGTTCTACCTGATCGCGCAAATGGTCGGTGCCGGCAAGCTGATCCAGCTGCTGTTCGGCCTGGACTATCACGTTGCGGTGGTCCTGGTGGGTATCCTGATGTGCCTCTACGTGCTGTTCGGCGGCATGCTGGCCACCACCTGGGTGCAGATCATCAAGGCGGTGCTGCTGTTGTCGGGCGCTTCGTTCATGGCCCTGATGGTCATGAAACACGTCAACTTCGACTTCAACATGCTGTTTGCCGAAGCGGTCAAGGTTCACCCTAAAGGCGAGGCGATCATGAGCCCCGGCGGCCTGGTGAAAGATCCGGTCTCGGCGTTCTCCCTGGGTCTGGCGCTGATGTTCGGTACCGCTGGCCTGCCGCACATCCTGATGCGCTTCTTCACCGTGAGCGACGCCAAGGAAGCGCGCAAGAGCGTGCTGTATGCCACTGGCTTTATCGGTTACTTCTATATCCTGACCTTCATCATCGGCTTCGGCGCGATCCTGCTGGTCAGCACCAACCCGGCCTTCAAGGACGCGGCAGGTGCCTTGCTCGGCGGCAACAACATGGCGGCGGTGCACCTGGCCAACGCGGTGGGTGGCAGCGTCTTCCTGGGCTTCATCTCGGCCGTAGCCTTCGCCACCATCCTGGCGGTCGTTGCGGGCCTGACCCTGGCTGGTGCCTCGGCGGTGTCCCATGACCTGTACGCCAGCGTGATCAAGAAAGGCAAGGCCAACGAGAAGGACGAGATCCGCGTCTCGAAAATCACCACCATCGCCCTGGCGGTGCTGGCGATCGGCCTGGGCATCCTGTTCGAGAAGCAGAACATCGCGTTCATGGTGGGCCTGGCGTTCTCCATCGCGGCGAGCTGCAACTTCCCGGTGCTGTTGCTTTCGATGTACTGGAAGAAGCTGACCACCCGTGGCGCCATGATCGGCGGCTGGATGGGCCTGGTCAGTGCCGTTGGCTTGATGATCCTGGGCCCAACCATCTGGGTGCAGATCATGGGGCACGAGAAGCCGATCTACCCGTATGAATACCCGGCGCTGTTCTCGATGGCCATTGCCTTCGTCGGCATCTGGTTCTTCTCCATCACCGACAAGTCGACCGCGGCCGAGAACGAGCGGGCGCTGTTCTTCCCGCAGTTCGTGCGTTCGCAGACTGGCCTGGGGGCGAGTGGGGCGGTTAACCACTGATGCGGTAAGTTGCAGGTGTAGTGTTTGAAGAAATACCCCGGTCGAGAGGCTGGGGTATTTTTTTCTGTGCTGTCTGTGTTGTTTGTGAGTGCGCCATCGCGAGCAAGCTTTGCTCCCGCAGGAGGGTGAGCACAGAGTCAATGCCCATTATAGAACTCTGTGGGAGCAAAGCTTGCTCGCGATGGCGTCAGTGCAGGCAGTCCAGTCTGGAGGCATAAAAAAACGGCCCCTGCTCTTATATAAGAAGCAGGGGCCGTTTCGGTGTAGCGTCAGACCTTGTTACTTGCGGTCTTCCAGCTTGGTGATGTCACGCGACTCGTAGCCGGTGTACAGCTGGCGTGGACGGCCGATCTTGTACGGGCTGGAGAGCATTTCCTTCCAGTGGGAGATCCAGCCGACGGTCCGCGCCAGGGCGAAGATCACGGTGAACATGCTGGTTGGAATGCCGATCGCCTTGAGGATGATCCCCGAGTAGAAGTCGACGTTCGGGTACAGAGAGCGCTCGATGAAGTACGGGTCGGTCAGGGCGATCTCTTCCAGGCGCATGGCCAGTTCGAGTTGCGGATCGTTATTGATCCCCAGTTCCTTGAGCACTTCGTCGCAGGTCTGCTTCATGACGGTGGCGCGCGGGTCGCGGTTCTTGTAGACCCGGTGACCGAAGCCCATCAGCTTGAACGGATCGTTCTTGTCCTTGGCCTTGGCAATGAACTTGTCGATGTTCGAGACATCGCCAATTTCATCGAGCATGGTCAGTACCGCTTCGTTGGCACCGCCGTGGGCCGGGCCCCAGAGTGCGGCGATACCCGCGGCGATACAGGCGAACGGGTTCGCACCCGAAGAGCCGGCCAGGCGCACGGTGGATGTGGACGCGTTCTGCTCGTGGTCGGCATGGAGGATGAAGATCCGGTCCATGGCCTTGGCGAGCACCGGGCTGATCGGTTTGATCTCGCACGGGGTGTTGAACATCATATGCAGGAAGTTCTCTGCATAGTTCAGGTCGTTGCGTGGGTACATCATGGGCTGGCCCATGGAGTACTTGTAGACCATCGCTGCCAGGGTCGGCATCTTCGCCACCAGGCGGACCGCGGAAATCTCGCGATGCTGGGGGTTATTGATGTCCAGGGAGTCGTGGTAGAACGCCGAGAGAGCGCCGACGACACCGCACATGACGGCCATCGGGTGGGCGTCGCGACGGAAGCCGTTGAAGAAGCTCTTCAGTTGTTCGTGAACCATCGTGTGGTTCTTCACGGTGCTGACGAACTGGGCCTTTTGATCTGCGGTTGGCAGCTCGCCGTTGAGCAGCAGGTAGCAGGTTTCCAGGTAGTCCGATTTTTCAGCCAGTTGCTCGATCGGGTAGCCGCGGTGCAGCAGGATGCCGTTGTCGCCGTCGATGTAGGTGATTTTCGACTCGCACGAGGCGGTCGACATGAAACCTGGGTCAAAGGTGAAACGGCCCGTGGCCGTCAGGCCCCGTACGTCGATTACATCGGGACCAACGGTGCCGGTTAAAATGGGCAGCTCGACGGGGGCTGCGCCCTCGATGATCAACTGCGCTTTTTTGTCAGCCATGTGGCCTCCTATTAATGCTTGAAATCATCAGACAGACCCCCCACGCAGGGCCCGCACCACTATAGTGAGATAAATCCGAAAGTCAATTTGCCTAAAGTCTTGCTCCAGAAGGCTTTAACCTGACTTTTTCCTCGAAATTGCCTGCCATTTACGCCTTTTGTGCTGTATGTGCAATGCGCTATTAGGGGAAGGTGAACGCGTTGTCATTAGTAGCCTAACTGTCTATACTCGGCCACCGACCGCCAGGGGCTTTTGGGCCTGCTTTGCTGGGGGTCGTCACTCCCTGGGTGGTGAGTACCTGACCAGTGCGCGCCCCAACAACTTTGCCCTGATTGTTAGGGGCTCTTCAGTGTGAAAAAAAAGCCGTGAAAAGCCAACGACCTGTAAACCTAGACCTAAGGACCATCAAACTCCCAGTCACTGCTTACACGTCCATTCTTCACCGTATTTCCGGTGTCATCCTCTTCGTCAGCCTGGCCATCATGCTTTATGCATTGGACAAGTCGCTCGATTCGGAAGAAGGCTTCGGTCAGGTGAAAGCGTGTCTGACCAGTCCGCTAGCCAAGCTAGTGATTTGGGGCATCCTGTCCGCCTTGCTGTATCACTTGGTTGCCGGTGTGCGCCATTTGATCATGGACATGGGCATCGGTGAGACGCTGGAAGGCGGCAAGCTGGGCTCGAAAATCATTATCGCCGTCACCGCGGTGCTGATCGTTCTGGCAGGAGTCTGGATATGGTAACTAACGTCACGAACCTCTCGCGTTCGGGCCTCTATGACTGGATGGCGCAGCGTGTGTCTGCGGTCGTTCTCGCGGCTTATTTCATCTTCCTGATCGGATATGTCATAGCAAACCCTGGCCTTGGCTACGCCCAATGGCATGAGCTGTTTGCACACAACGGGATGCGTATCTTCAGTCTGCTGGCGCTTGTCGCACTGGGCGCTCACGCCTGGGTCGGCATGTGGACCATTGCCACCGACTACCTGACGCCAATGGCGTTCGGCAAATCGGCGACTGCCGTACGTTTCCTCTTCCAGGCAGTATGCGGCGTCGCGATGTTCGCCTACTTCGTCTGGGGTGTGCAGATTCTTTGGGGTATCTGATTCATGGCTAACATTCCTACGATTTCTTTCGACGCCATCATTGTTGGTGGTGGCGGTGCTGGCATGCGCGCAGCGCTGCAACTGGCACAAGGCGGTCACAAGACTGCGGTAATCACCAAGGTTTTCCCGACCCGTTCGCACACTGTTTCCGCCCAGGGCGGCATCACCTGCGCCATCGCTTCGGCCGACCCGAACGATGACTGGCGCTGGCACATGTACGATACCGTCAAGGGTTCCGACTACATCGGTGACCAGGACGCTATCGAATACATGTGTCAGGAAGGCCCGGCTGCGGTATTCGAGCTGGACCACATGGGCCTGCCGTTCTCGCGTACCGAAACCGGTCGTATCTACCAGCGTCCTTTCGGCGGCCAGTCCAAGGATTACGGTAAAGGCGGGCAGGCTGCCCGTACCTGCGCCGCATCCGACCGTACCGGTCACGCGCTGTTGCACACCCTTTATCAGGGCAACCTGAAAGCCGGTACCACGTTCCTGAACGAGTACTACGCTGTTGACCTGGTGAAAAACCAGGAGGGCGCGTTCGTCGGCGTGATCGCCATCTGCATCGAAACCGGCGAAACCACCTACATCCGTTCGAAAGCCACCGTGCTGGCAACCGGCGGTGCCGGTCGTATCTACGCCTCCACCACCAACGCCCTGATCAACACCGGTGACGGCGTCGGCATGGCTCTGCGTGCTGGCGTGCCGGTACAAGACATCGAAATGTGGCAGTTCCACCCAACCGGCATCGCCGGCGCCGGTGTACTGGTCACCGAAGGTTGCCGTGGTGAAGGCGGTTACCTGATCAACAAGCACGGCGAGCGTTTCATGGAGCGTTATGCTCCGAACGCCAAGGACCTTGCCGGTCGTGACGTGGTTGCCCGTTCGATGGTTAAAGAGATCATCGCCGGCAACGGTTGCGGTCCGAATGGCGACCACGTGATGCTCAAGCTCGACCACCTGGGCGAGGAAGTGCTGCACAGCCGCCTGCCAGGCATTTGCGAACTGTCCAAGACCTTCGCACACGTCGATCCAGTGGTTGCGCCGGTTCCAGTCGTTCCAACCTGCCACTACATGATGGGCGGCGTAGCCACCAACATTCATGGCCAGGCCATCACCCAGAACGCCGAAGGCGTGGACCAAATCATCCCTGGCCTGTTCGCAGTGGGTGAAGTGGCTTGCGTATCGGTTCACGGTGCCAACCGCCTGGGCGGCAACTCGCTGCTCGACCTGGTGGTATTCGGTCGCGCTGCCGGCCTGCACCTGGAAAAAGCCCTGAGCGATGGCATCGAGTACGACGACGCCACCGACGCCAACATCAATGCGGCCCTGGCTCGCCTGAACGCGCTGAACAGCCGTACCGATGGTGAAGACGTCGCCACCCTGCGTCGCGAGCTGCAAAGCTGCATGCAGAACTACTTCGGTGTATTCCGTACCGGCGAATACATGCAGAAGGGTATCGCCCAGTTGGCGCAATTGCGTGAACGAATCGCCAACGTGAAGATCAACGATAAATCGCAGGCGTTCAACACTGCGCGTATCGAAGCGCTGGAACTGCAAAACCTGCTGGAAGTGGCTGAAGCCACCGCGATCGCGGCCGAAGTGCGTAAAGAGTCCCGTGGCGCCCATGCCCGCGAAGACTTCGAAGACCGTGACGACGAAAACTGGCTGTGCCACACCCTGTACTTCCCGGGTGAGAAACGCGTTGCCAAGCGTGCCGTGAACTTCTCGCCGAAGACTGTTCCGACTTTCGAACCTAAAGTCCGGACTTATTAAGGGTGGCCACTATGTTGCAAGTCAGTGTTTATCGTTACAACCCTGATCAGGACGCCGCGCCGTTCATGCAGGATTTCCAGGTCGATACCGGCGGTAAAGACCTGATGGTGCTGGACGTACTGGCCCTGATCAAGGAACAGGACGAAGGTTTTTCCTATCGTCGCTCGTGCCGTGAGGGCGTTTGCGGCTCCGACGGCATGAACATCAACGGCAAGAACGGCCTGGCGTGCATCACGCCGCTGTCTGCCGTGGTCAAGGGCAACAAGCTGATCGTACGTCCGTTGCCAGGTTTGCCGGTTATTCGTGACCTGGTCGTCGATATGAGCATCTTCTACAAGCAATACGAGAAGGTGAAGCCATTCCTGCAGAACGACACGCCGGCTCCGGCCATCGAACGTCTGCAGTCCCCGGAAGAGCGTGAAAAGCTCGACGGTCTGTACGAGTGCATCCTGTGCGCCTGCTGCTCGACCTCGTGCCCATCCTTCTGGTGGAACCCGGACAAATTCCTGGGCCCGGCCGCCCTGCTGCAAGCGTACCGCTTCCTGGCAGACAGCCGTGACACCAAGACGTCCGAGCGTCTGGCTGCACTGGATGACCCGTTCAGCGTATTCCGCTGCCGCGGGATCATGAACTGCGTCAACGTCTGCCCGAAAGGCCTGAACCCGACTAAGGCCATCGGTCACGTACGTAACATGTTGCTGCAAAGCGGCGTGTGATTCAGCTGCTGTACCCGTAGAACTGCTGTACCCGTAGAGGCTAAGGCGCGGGCTTCAACCCGCGTCATAGCTATAACCAGAGCAGCCGCCCACAAAGCGGCGGTTCTTATTTTGAAGAAATGAGACAAGCAGGGGAATCCGGGCTGGTACCCGGACTATCAGCGTGATCCTTAGTGGCTTGTTTTAGTCGCTGCACTCGGACTTCTGCAAGTTTGCTCGGTGTTTTCGCCGGTGGTGCTCCCCTAATCGAGGGTGACCAAGCATGCAAGAAAGCGTGATGCAGCGCATGTGGAACAGTGCCCACCTTTCCGGTGGTAACGCTGCCTATGTGGAAGAGCTCTACGAACTCTACCTGCACGACCCTAACGCTGTGCCAGAAGAGTGGCGCACCTACTTTCAGAAGTTGCCGACCGAAGGCAACTCTGCCACCGATGTTTCGCACTCCACGATTCGCGATCATTTCGTGCTGCTGGCAAAGAACCAGCGCCGCGCCCAACCGGTTTCCGCCGGGAGCGTGAGCACTGAGCACGAGAAGAAGCAAGTTGAAGTGCTGCGATTGATCCAGGCCTACCGTATGCGTGGCCACCAGGCAGCCCAGCTTGACCCGCTGGGACTGTGGCAGCGTCCTGCACCGGCAGACCTGTCGATCAATCACTACGGCTTGACCAATGCCGATCTTGATACGACCTTCCGTGCCGGCGACCTGTTCATCGGCAAAGAGGAAGCCAGCCTACGCGAAATTCACGAAGCGTTGCAGCAGACATATTGCCGCACCATCGGTTCTGAATTCACGCACATCACCGACTCCGAGCAGCGCCAGTGGTTCCAGCAGCGTCTGGAAAGCGTGCGCGGTCGCCCGACGTACTCCGCCGACATCAAGACCCATGTGCTGGAGCGCGTGACGGCCGGTGAAGGCCTGGAGAAATACCTGGGCACCAAATACCCGGGCACCAAGCGTTTCGGCCTGGAAGGCGGCGAAAGCCTGATTCCGATGCTCGACGAACTGATCCAGCGTTCCGGCTCCTACGGCACCAAGGAAGTGGTCATCGGCATGGCCCACCGTGGCCGTCTGAACGTGCTGGTCAACACCTTCGGCAAGAACCCGCGCGAGCTGTTCGACGAGTTCGAAGGCAAGAAGAAGGTCGAGCTGGGTTCCGGTGACGTGAAATACCACCAGGGCTTCTCGTCCAACGTGATGACCACTGGCGGTGAAGTCCACCTGGCCATGGCGTTCAACCCGTCCCACCTGGAAATCGTTTCCCCGGTGGTCGAAGGTTCGGTTCGCGCCCGTCAGGATCGTCGCAACGACCCGACCGGTGAGAAGGTCCTGCCGATCTCCATCCACGGTGACGCGGCATTCGCCGGTCAGGGCGTGGTCATGGAAACCTTCCAGATGTCGCAGACCCGCGGTTTCAAGACCGGCGGTACCGTGCACATCGTGATCAACAACCAGGTCGGCTTCACCATCAGCAACCCGCTGGACTCGCGTTCCACCGAGTACGCCACCGACGTTGCGAAGATGATCCAGGCGCCGATCCTCCATGTGAATGGCGATGATCCGGAAGCCGTGTTGTTCGTGACCCAGTTGGCCATCGACTACCGCATGCAGTTCAAGCGTGACGTGGTGATCGACCTGGTCTGCTACCGTCGTCGCGGCCACAACGAAGCGGACGAGCCTAGCGGCACCCAGCCTCTGATGTATCAGCAGATCACCAAGCAGCGCACCACCCGTGAGCTGTATGCCGATCGCCTGATCCAGGCCGGTGTGCTCGACTCCGAGCGCGTCCAGGCCAAGGTCGACGAATACCGCAACGCGCTGGACAACGGTCTGCACGTGGTGAAAAGCCTGGTCAAGGAGCCGAACAAAGAGTTGTTCGTGGATTGGCGTCCATACCTGGGCCACGCCTGGACTGCACGTCACGACACGCGTTTCGACCTCAAGACCTTGCAGGAACTGTCCGCCAAGCTGCTGGAAATCCCGGAAGGCTTCGTGGTTCAGCGCCAGGTTGCGAAGATCTACGAAGACCGCCAGAAGATGCAAGCCGGCGGCCTGCCGATCAACTGGGGCTACGCCGAAACCATGGCGTACGCGACCCTGGCGTTCGAAGGTCACCCGATCCGCATGACCGGCCAGGACATCGGCCGCGGTACGTTCTCGCACCGTCACGCCGTCCTGCACAACCAGAAAGACGCCAGCACCTACATTCCGCTGAAGAACCTTTACGAAGGTCAACCGCGGTTCGACCTGTACGACTCGTTCCTTTCGGAAGAAGCCGTACTGGCGTTCGAATACGGTTACTCGACCACCACGCCAAACGCGCTGGTGATCTGGGAAGCCCAGTTCGGTGACTTCGCCAACGGTGCACAGGTCGTGATCGACCAGTTCATCACCAGCGGCGAGCACAAGTGGGGTCGTCTCTGCGGCCTGACCATGTTGCTGCCGCACGGCTACGAAGGCCAAGGCCCCGAGCACTCCTCGGCACGTCTTGAGCGCTACCTGCAACTGTGCGCCGAGCACAACATCCAGGTGTGCATGCCAACCACGCCGGCCCAGATCTACCACTTGCTGCGCCGTCAGGTGATTCGCCCGCTGCGCAAGCCTCTGGTCGTCCTGACGCCGAAGTCGCTGCTGCGCCACAAGCTGGCCATCTCGACACTCGAAGACCTGGCCGACGGTTCGTTCCAGACCGTTATCCCGGAAATCGATGCCCTGGACCCGAAAAAGGTCGAGCGCATTGTCCTGTGCAGCGGCAAGGTCTACTACGACCTGCTGGAAAAACGCCGTGCCGAAGGCCGTGACGATATCGCCATCGTGCGTATCGAGCAGCTGTACCCATTCCCTGAGGACGACCTGAAGGAAGTCCTGGCGCCTTACACCAATGCCAAAGCGGCTGCCTGGTGTCAGGAAGAGCCGATGAACCAGGGCGCCTGGTACTGCAGCCAACACCACCTGCGTCGCAGCATCAGCAACCTCAACAAGTCTCTCGTACTCGAATACGCGGGCCGCGAGGCTTCTGCTGCACCTGCATGTGGTTACGCATCGATGCACGCCGAGCAGCAGGAACAACTGCTGCAAGCCGCGTTTACCGTTTAACGCCTTCGCGCACCTGAAACCGAATTTAAGGAACCAAAGACAATGGCTATCGAGATCAAAGCCCCCACTTTCCCGGAGTCGGTTGCCGATGGCACCGTTGCCACCTGGCACAAGCAACCGGGCGACGCCGTCAAGCGTGACGAACTGATCGTCGACATCGAGACCGACAAGGTCGTCCTGGAAGTCCTGGCGACTGCCGACGGCGTGCTGGGCGCTATCGTCAAGAACGAAGGCGACACCGTCCTGTCCGACGAAGTACTGGGCTCGATCGTTGAAGGTGGCGCTGCCGCCGCTGCTCCGGCTGCCGCTGCTGCTCCAGCCGCTGCCCAGGCTGCTGCCCCTGCCGCCGACGGCGAAGACGACCCTGTCGCTGCGCCT
Source organism: Pseudomonas sp. FG6 (assembly GCF_057809015.1). Lineage (NCBI taxonomy): Bacteria > Pseudomonadati > Pseudomonadota > Gammaproteobacteria > Pseudomonadales > Pseudomonadaceae > Pseudomonas > Pseudomonas sp. FG6. Next base: position 37,932 of record NZ_JBMDJD010000023.1, on the reverse strand, counting down.
GCCGCTCGCAAGATCGCAGAAGAAAACGGTATCAACATCGCTTCCGTTGCCGGCACCGGCAAGGGCGGTCGTGTGACCAAGGAAGACGTGGTAGCCGCCGTTGCCGCCAAGAAAGCCGCTCCGGCTGCCGCACCTGCCAAGGCTGCTGCCCCGGCCGCTGCTGCGCCGGTGTTCGCCGCTGGCGATCGCGTCGAGAAGCGCGTTCCGATGACCCGCCTGCGTGCCAAGGTTGCCGAGCGTCTGGTCGAAGCCCAGTCGAACATGGCAATGCTGACCACCTTCAACGAAGTCGACATGACCGAAGTCATGGCCCTGCGTTCGAAGTACAAGGATCTGTTCGAGAAGTCCCACAATGGCGTGCGCCTGGGCTTCATGTCGTTCTTCGTCAAGGCTGCCACCGAAGCGCTGAAACGCTTCCCGGCCGTCAACGCGTCGATCGACGGTTCCGACATCGTCTACCACGGCTACGCCGACATCGGTGTCGCGGTTTCCAGCGACCGTGGCCTGGTGGTTCCGGTACTGCGTAACGCCGAACTGATGAGCCTGGCCGAAATCGAAGGCGGCATCGCCACCTTCGGCAAGAAGGCCCGTGACGGCAAGCTGTCCATCGAAGAGATGACCGGCGGTACGTTCACCATCACCAACGGTGGTACATTCGGTTCGATGATGTCGACTCCGATCGTCAACCCGCCGCAAGCGGCAATCCTGGGCATGCACAACATCATCCAGCGTCCGATGGCCATCAACGGCCAGGTCGTGATCCGTCCGATGATGTACCTGGCACTGTCCTACGATCACCGTCTGATCGATGGCAAAGAAGCTGTAACCTTCCTGGTGACCATCAAGAACCTGCTGGAAGATCCGGCTCGTCTGTTGCTGGATATCTGATAGAAGCAGCCATGGGCTGCAAGTTCCAGGCTGCGTGAAACAGCGGCCTGGCTTGCAGCTTGCGGCTTGAAGCTTTTCGCTAAAGAGGATTTTTTGAATGTCGCAGAAATTTGACGTAGTAGTGATCGGTGCTGGCCCTGGCGGCTACGTGGCTGCCATCAAGGCCGCGCAACTCGGTCTGAGCACTGCCTGCATCGAGAGGTACACCGATGCCGAAGGCAAGCAAGCCCTGGGCGGCACCTGCCTGAACGTAGGCTGCATTCCTTCCAAGGCGCTGCTGGACAGCTCCTGGAAATACAAGGAAGCCAAAGAAAGCTTCAACGTCCACGGTATCTCGACCGGCGAAGTCAAGATGGACGTCCCTGCGATGGTTGCCCGCAAGGCTGGCATCGTCAAGAACCTGACTGGCGGCGTTGCCACCCTGTTCAAGGCCAACGGCGTCACTTCGATCCAGGGCCACGGCAAGCTGCTGGCTGGCAAGAAAGTCGAAGTCACCAAGCCTGACGGTTCGGTTGAAGTCATCGAAGCCGAGAACGTGATCCTGGCACCAGGCTCGCGTCCGATCGACATCCCGCCTGCACCGGTTGACCGGAATATCATCGTCGACTCCACTGGCGCCCTGGAATTCCAGGCTGTGCCTAAGCGCCTGGGTGTGATCGGCGCGGGTGTGATCGGCCTGGAACTGGGTTCGGTCTGGGCGCGCCTGGGTGCGCAAGTGACCGTCCTGGAAGCCCTGGACACCTTCCTGATGGCAGCGGACACCGCTGTTTCCAAGGAAGCGCTGAAAACCCTGACCAAGCAGGGCCTGGACATCAAGCTGGGCGCTCGCGTGACCGGCTCCAAAGTGAACGGCGAAGAAGTCGTCGTGAACTACACCGATGCCAACGGCGAACAGACCATCACCTTCGACAAGCTGATCGTATCCGTTGGTCGCCGTCCGGTGACCACCGATCTGCTGGCTGCCGACTGCGAAGTGTCCCTGGATGAGCGCGGCTTCATCAAAGTTGACGACTATTGCGCCACCACCGTACCGGGCGTGTACGCCATCGGTGACGTGGTTCGCGGCATGATGCTGGCCCACAAGGCCTCGGAAGAGGGCATCATGGTCGTCGAGCGCATCAAGGGCCACAAAGCCCAGATGAACTACGACCTGATCCCATCGGTTATCTACACCCACCCGGAAATCGCATGGGTCGGTAAAACCGAGCAGGCCTTGAAAGCCGAAGGTGTTGAGGTTAACGTCGGCACCTTCCCGTTCGCCGCCAGCGGCCGTGCCATGGCTGCCAACGATACCGGCGGTTTCGTGAAAGTCATTGCCGATGCCAAGACGGATCGCGTACTGGGTGTTCACGTCATCGGCCCAAGCGCTGCCGAGCTGGTACAGCAAGGCGCGATCGGCATGGAATTCGGCACCAGCGCTGAAGACCTGGGCATGATGGTCTTCTCCCATCCGACCCTGTCCGAAGCCTTGCACGAAGCGGCCCTGGCCGTGAATGGCGGCGCCATCCACGTGGCCAACCGCAAGAAGCGTTAATAGATAATAAGAAACCACGGCGGTTCGGCCCGTCGTGAGCCTTGTGCGCAAGACTCACCGCGGAATGTCCGCTGGACGCAGTCTTGCGTAGCTGGACCGGTTGTCCGGAAGGCTACGCAAGCAGCAGTCACAGGTGGTGCGGCACTGGAACGGTGCAGCACCGAATGCGCAGTACCTAAACGAAGACGGTAATAAGCATGAATCTTCACGAGTATCAGGGTAAGCAGCTGTTCGCTGAGTACGGCCTGCCAGTATCCACAGGCTACGCGGTAGACACCCCGGAAGCGGCAGCAGAAGCTTGCGACAAAATCGGCGGCAGCGAATGGGTTGTCAAAGCCCAGGTTCACGCCGGTGGTCGCGGTAAAGCGGGCGGCGTCAAGCTGGTTCGCAGCAAAGAAGACGCCAAAGCCTTCGCACAGCAGTGGCTGGGCAAGCGTCTGGTGACTTACCAGACTGATGCCAACGGTCAGCCAGTCACCAAGATCCTGGTTGAATCGTGCACTGATATCGCTAAAGAGCTGTACCTGGGCGCTGTCGTTGACCGTTCGAGCCGCCGTATCGTGTTCATGGCTTCCACCGAAGGTGGCGTGGACATCGAGAAAATCGCGCACGACACCCCTGAGAAAATCCTCAAGGCCACAATCGATCCACTGGTTGGCGCACAGCCATTCCAGGGTCGTGAGCTGGCATTCCAGCTGGGTCTGGAAGGCAAGCAGGTTGCTCAGTTCGCCAAGATCTTCGTTGGCCTGGCCAAGCTGTTCCAGGACCACGACCTGGCCCTGCTGGAAGTCAACCCGCTGGTGATCAAGGCCGACGGCGACCTGCACTGCCTCGATGCCAAGATCAACATCGACGCCAACGCCATGTACCGTCAGCCTAAGCTGAAGACTTTCCACGATCCGTCGCAAGACGATCCGCGCGAAGCGCACGCTGCCAAGTTCGAACTGAACTACGTAGCCCTGGAAGGCAACATCGGCTGCATGGTCAACGGTGCCGGCCTGGCCATGGGTACCATGGACATCGTCAACCTGCACGGCGGCAAGCCAGCCAACTTCCTCGACGTGGGCGGTGGTGCTACCAAGGAACGCGTAACCGAAGCCTTCAAGATCATCCTGTCCGACACCAACGTCGCTGCAGTACTGGTCAACATCTTCGGCGGCATCGTTCGCTGCGACATGATTGCCGAAGGCATCATCGGCGCCGTGAAAGAAGTTGGCGTGAAAATCCCGGTTGTTGTTCGCCTTGAAGGCAACAACGCTGAGCTGGGCGCTAAAGTACTGGCAGAAAGCGGTTTGAACATCATCGCTGCTACCAGCCTGACCGACGCTGCTCAACAAGTCGTTAAAGCTGCGGAGGGCAAATAATGAGCGTCCTGATCAATAAAGACACCAAGGTTATCTGCCAGGGTATTACCGGTTCGCAAGGTAGTTTCCACACCCAGCAAGCCCTGGAATACGGCACCAAGATGGTTGGCGGCGTAACCCCAGGCAAAGGCGGCACCGAGCACCTGGGCCTGCCAGTGTTCAACACCGTGAAAGACGCTGTAGCTGCCACTGGCGCCACCGCCAGCGTGATCTACGTTCCAGCTCCTTTCTGCAAGGACTCGATCCTGGAAGCTGCTTTCGGCGGCATCAAGCTGATCGTCTGCATCACCGAAGGCATCCCGACCATCGACATGCTGGAAGCCAAGGTCAAGTGCGACGAGCTGGGTATCACCCTGATCGGCCCTAACTGCCCAGGCGTGATCACTCCAGGCGAATGCAAGATCGGCATCATGCCAGGTCACATTCACTTGCCAGGCAAGGTCGGTATCGTTTCCCGTTCCGGCACCCTGACCTACGAAGCTGTGAAGCAGACCACTGACGCCGGTTTCGGTCAGTCGACTTGCGTCGGCATCGGCGGTGACCCGATCCCAGGCTCCAACTTCATCGACATCCTGAAGCTGTTCCAGGAAGACCCGAAGACCGAAGCGATCGTCATGATCGGTGAGATCGGCGGTTCGGCTGAAGAAGAAGCGGCTGCCTTCATCAAGGCAAACGTGACCAAGCCGGTTGTTTCCTACATCGCTGGTGTGACTGCTCCTCCGGGCAAGCGCATGGGCCATGCTGGCGCAATCATCTCTGGCGGCAAAGGCACTGCAGACGAGAAGTTCGCTGCACTGCAAGACGCAGGCGTGAAAACCGTGCGTTCGCTGGCAGACATCGGCAAGGCCCTGGCCGAGCTGACTGGCTGGGAAATGAAGAAGTAAGCTTCGGCTGACTTTTTTGTTCCAGCAACAAAGGCCACCTTCGGGTGGCCTTTGTCGTTTCTGGCCAGGGTGGAGCAAACCGCTGCGCTTGGGCAAGGTATGGAATACCCCTGTGGCGAGGGAGCTTGCTCCCGCTCGACTGCAAGGCAGTCGTAAACCGGCAACGCGTTCTTTCTGAATGAATACAGCTGTCCATAGGGAGAGGGGGCTGCTCTGCAGCCCAGCGGGAGCAAGCTCCCTCGCCACGGGCCTGTGTGGGAAACACGGGTGGTGTGGGTAAATTAGATATGTAAACGCGACACCACGACGTCGTGCATCGGATAGTTCGCCCCTTAACAGTGCGTTTTGCCCATAAATTCGTTAGGCTGTCCGCGATTTTCTGCGGCTGCTGCCCACAAGGAAGCGACGCGCTAACCGGGTCGGTCTTATACGGATCGACAGCATTTCCCTCACCCATAAGGGAAATCCCTCTCTAAATTCCGATTCAGTAGTGTGGTTTCCTTAATGAAAGCGTTGAAAGGCCAGGACGTCCTGGCGCTTGGATTCATGACTTTTGCCCTGTTCGTCGGGGCTGGCAACATCATCTTCCCTCCCATCGTCGGCTTGCAGTCCGGACCTCATGTCTGGATGGCGGCGCTGGGCTTTCTGATCACTGCGGTCGGGTTGCCGGTCATCACCGTCGTCGCGCTGGCCAAGGTCGGTGGCGCGATGGATGCCCTGAGCAGCCCCATCGGCAAACTCGCCGGTGGCGTGCTGGCGGCGGTCTGCTACCTGGCAGTCGGCCCGTTGTTCGCGACCCCGCGTACAGCCACCGTCTCGTTCGAAGTCGGCCTGGCGCCGCTGACCGGCGAGAGCCCGCTGGCACTGTTTCTCTACAGCGCAGTGTATTTCCTGGTGGTGTTCTTCATCTCGCTCTACCCGGGCCGTCTGCTGGACACCGTGGGGCGCTTCCTCGCCCCGCTGAAGATCATCGCCCTGGCCGTGCTGGGCATCGCCGCGTTTGCCTTGCCGGCCGGTGATATCGGTGTGGCAACGCCCGAGTACGTGGCGGCGCCATTCTCCCAAGGCTTCATCAATGGCTACCTGACCATGGACACCCTGGGGGCCTTGGTGTTTGGCATTGTCATCGTCAACGCGATCCGTTCCCGTGGTGTCGAATCTCCGGCCTTGATTACCCGCTACGCCATCATCGCCGGGCTGATCGCCGGGGTGGGCCTGGCGCTGGTCTATATCAGCCTGTTCCGCCTCGGTTCGGGCAGCCATACCGTAGCGGTGGGCGCGACTAACGGCGCCGCAGTGCTGCATGCCTACGTGCAACACACGTTCGGCAACCTGGGCAGTGGTTTTCTCGCCGTGCTGATTTCCCTGGCATGCCTGGTGACCGCGGTCGGCCTGACCTGCGCCTGCGCCGAATACTTCAGCCGCGTCCTGCCACTGTCCTACAAGACCTTGGTGGTGGTCCTGGCGGCGTTTTCGCTGCTGGTGTCCAACCTGGGCCTGACCAAGCTGATCGCCTTCTCGATTCCGGTCCTGACCGCCATCTACCCGCCGTGCATCGCCCTGGTGGCCCTGAGCTTCTGCAGGGACTTCTGGCACGAGCAGGGGCGCATTGTCGGCCCTGTGATGTTGGTGTCGTTCCTGTTTGGCCTGATCGATGCGCTCAAGGGCGCCGGGCTGGCAGACTGGATGCCGGCACAACTGGCCCATCTGCCGCTGAGCGAGCAAGGCCTGGCCTGGCTGGTGCCCTCGGTAATGACCCTGGCCGTTGCGGTGGTGTGCGACCGTCTGTTGGGCAAGCGCAGCGAAGCCCTGGCGTAAGCGTTTTTCCGCAAGCTCACCGGTAAAACCGAAATGCCCTGTATCAATTGATGCGGGGCATTTTTTTTAGGTGCAGTGCCTTTTTCCATGGGCTAACGTCGAAGCAGTGCCTCGAAAGGCTCCCACAAGGGTTTACTGCAACTACTGCATCTGTCACACAAGGAATTGCATGCCATTCATCCAAGCCAACCTGATCCATCTCCTGGCCGCCGCCTGGTTCATCACCTGCTGGGCGGGCTACACCCGTTATGCCACCTGGAAGGCGCGCGATACCGCGTGCCTGGCCAGTGTGATGCACTTGTACCGCGAAGACTGGATGCGCCGCATGTTGCTGCGTGAGAACCGTATCGCCGACGCCAGCGTGATCGGCAACCTGGAGCGCAATGCGTCATTCTTCGCTTCCAGTACGCTGATCATCCTGGCCGGCATCCTGACGGTTCTCGGCGCCTCTGACCGGGCGGTATCGTTGCTGGCGGACCTGCCGATGGTGCAGCAGGCTTCCCAGGGCATGGCGGAGCTCAAGTTGCTGTGCCTGGCGCTGGTGTTTGTCTATGCCTTCTTCACGTTCAGCTGGTGCATGCGCCAATACAACTTCGCGGCAGTGCTGATTGGCTCAGCACCGATGATTGGCGAACGTCATGTTTCGGAGCAGGAGCGCAAGGCGTTTGCACTGCGGGCGGCGCGGGTCATTTCCATGGCGGCCAACCAGTTCAACTTCGGGCTGCGCTCTTATTATTTCGGCATGACCATGTTGGCCTGGTTTGTCAGCCCATGGTTATTCATGTTGATGAGTGCCGGCGTGGTGTTCGTGCTCTATCAGCGTGAATTTCATTCCGATGTGCTGGACGTCATGGTCTATACGCCCACCGAAGTACCGTTGCCGGAAGTTGGCAAGGACGCGACCTGACACAAACGGCAATGTGTCCAGTCCAGGCAAAAGAAAACCCGCACGAGGCGGGTTTTCTTTTGTCGCTAAAACCGTATCAGTTGGTTTTAGGCGCGGTGGCAGGCGCTTGTTCCTGCGTGGCGGCTTTGTTCGATTCAGCCTGATCTTTGGCGGCTTCGGCGTTTTCTTTCGCCGCGTCGTTCACTTTATCCTGTGCTTTGTTCATGTCTTGTTGAGCTTGCTCAGCGTGTTGTTGAGCGTCTTGAGCCTTGTCCTCGGATTTCTTGTCGCAGGCAGCGAGGCCGAGGGAGGCGGCCAACATCAAGGCAATAGCTAAAGTCTTACGCATGGGGTGTTTCTCCTTATGGAAATAACTACTGGCCTTTTGAGCAGACCCCCTCTGGTTAAGTTCCTCTTTTGCGACAGATATATAACTTTGTACCGCAGTGGAACTTTATGGCGCACGCCTGTTTCCCGGCGTCCGCAAAAAAAGGGAATTGATGAAAATGGCTGAAGATCCCGTTTTTGAGCGTGCGACACGCTTTCTATCCGCCTTGAGGCATTGCCAGGTGCTGGGCTTGAAGTTGCACAATGCCAGTCGCGACGGGCTGACGGTGATCCTGCCGTTCAGCCCGAAAATCGTGGGCAATCCCCTGACAGGCATCATCCACGGCGGGGCGCTGACCTCTCTGATGGACACGGCGTGCGGCATGTCGACGTTGTGCGTGCTGCCGCAATTCGAAGTCTGCCCGACCCTGGACCTGCGCATCGACTACATGCACGCCGCCGAGCCCCACAAGGACGTCTACGGCTTTGCGCAATGCTACCGGGTCACCCCGGACGTGATTTTCAGCCGGGGGTTCGCCTATCAGGATGACCCCGAACAGCCCATCGCCCACGTGGTCGGCACGTTCATGCGCCTGGGCCAGCACGCCCGGGGGCTCACAAAGGGCGGCCCGATGGCTGGCGTGGACAAATCATGACCAGGATGACCCAGGAACAACTGCGCCAGGCCTGTGAGCAGGGTGATTATGGGCTGCTGCTGGCTTCGATTCCCTATGCGCAACTGATCGGCATCCAATGCACGCGCCAGGGCGATGAGCTGGTGTTTTGCCTGCCGGCCAACAAGGACAACATTGGTAACCCTTTGCTGCCCGCCATCCACGGCGGGGTCATTGCCGGGTTCATGGAGTTGGCGGCTGCCGTTCATCTGTTGATCGCCACCGGCGTGACCAGCGTGCCGAAAATCATCGACTTCTCCCTGGATTACCTGCGTGCCGGGCAGTTTCGCGACACCTACGCCAAATGCCAGGTGTGGCGTCAGGGGCGGCGGGTGGCCAATGTCGCGATCACCGCTTGGCAAGACGTCGAGGCCGAACCCATCGCCACCGCCCGGGCGCATTTCAAGGTCCAGGAGCCTTCGAAAACCAACCGCCCTTGAAATCACCACCGTTGCCCCCACCTTGTGGACATCCCGCCGCCAATCTCAGCGAGGCGGACACCACCATCCACTTGGAGTTTGATGACCATGAGCGTGGAAACTCAAAAGGAAACCCTGGGCTTCCAGACCGAGGTGAAGCAGCTGCTGCACCTGATGATTCACTCGCTGTATTCGAACAAGGAAATCTTCCTTCGCGAGCTGATTTCGAACGCCTCTGACGCCGTCGACAAATTACGTTTCGAAGTGCTGTCCAAGCCTGAATTGCTCGAAGGCGGCGCCGAGCTGAAAATCCGGGTGAGCTTCGACAAGGACGCCAAGACCGTCACCCTCGAAGACAACGGCATCGGCATGAGCCGCGAAGAGGTGATCACGCACCTGGGCACCATCGCCAAGTCCGGCACCGCCGACTTCATGAAAAACCTGTCTGGCGACCAGAAGAAAGACTCCCACCTGATCGGTCAGTTCGGTGTCGGTTTCTACTCCGCGTTCATCGTCGCCGACCGGGTCGAAGTCTTTACCCGCCGTGCCGGCCTCGCGGCGAGCGAAGGCGTGCACTGGTCGTCCAAGGGTGAAGGCGAGTTCGAAGTCGCCACCCTCGACAAGGCCGATCGCGGCACACGCATCGTGCTGCACCTCAAGTCCGGCGAAGACGAGTTCGCCGATGGCTGGCGCCTGCGCAACATCGTCAAGAAGTACTCCGATCACATCGCGCTGCCGATCGAGCTGCCGAAGGAAGCCGCCGCTGGCGAAGGTGAAGAAAAGCCTGAAGTGGAATGGGAAACCGTCAACCGCGCCAGTGCCCTGTGGACCCGTCCACGCACCGAGGTCAAGGACGAGGAATACCAGGAGTTCTACAAACACATCGCCCATGATTTCGAGAACCCGCTGAGCTGGAGCCATAACAAGGTCGAAGGCAAGCTGGAGTACAACTCGCTGCTGTACGTGCCGGCCCGTGCACCGTTCGACCTGTACCAGCGCGAAGCGCCACGCGGCCTGAAACTGTACGTGCAGCGTGTGTTCGTGATGGACCAGGCCGAATCGTTCCTGCCGCTGTACCTGCGCTTCATCAAGGGTGTGGTGGATTCCAACGATTTGTCGCTGAACGTTTCGCGGGAAATCCTGCAGAAAGACCCGATCATCGATTCCATGAAGTCGGCACTGACCAAGCGCGTGCTGGACATGCTGGAGAAACTGGCGAAGAACGAGCCTGAGCAGTACAAGGGCTTCTGGAAGAACTTCGGCCAGGTGATGAAGGAAGGTCCGGCCGAAGACTTCGCCAACAAAGAGAAAATCGCCGGCCTGCTGCGCTTCGCCTCGACCCAGGGTGACGACGGCGAGCAGATCGTTGGCCTGGCCGACTACCTGGCTCGCGCCAAGGAAGGCCAGGACAAGATCTACTACCTGACCGGTGAGACTTATGCACAGGTCAAGAACAGCCCGCACCTGGAAGTCTTCCGCAAGAAAGGCATCGAAGTGCTGCTGCTGACCGACCGCATCGACGAATGGCTGATGAGCTACCTCAGCGAGTTCGACGGCAAGAGCTTTGTCGACGTCGCCCGTGGCGACCTGGATCTGGGCAACCTGGATTCGGAAGAAGACAAGAAAGCCGCCGAGGAAATCGCCAAGAGCAAGGAAGGCCTGGTGGAGCGCATCAAGACAGCCCTGGGTGACGCGGTCAGCGAGGTGCGTGTTTCTCACCGCCTGACCGATTCTCCGGCGATCCTGGCCATCGGTGAGCAGGACCTGGGCCTGCAAATGCGCCAGATCCTGGAAGCCAGCGGCCAGAAGGTTCCGGATTCCAAGCCGATCTTCGAATTCAACCCGGCTCACCCGCTGGTGGAGAAACTGGACAGCGAACAGAGCGAAGAGCGTTTCGGCGACCTGTCGCACATCCTGTTCGACCAGGCGGCCCTGGCGGCTGGCGACAGCCTGAAGGACCCGGCAGCGTATGTGCGCCGCCTGAACAAGCTGTTGGTTGAGCTGTCAGCTTAATCAAGTGAAGACAAAACCCGCTTCGGCGGGTTTTGTCATTTCTGGGGTTGAGTCAAAGAGGAATCCGTCATGAGTCAGGTTACGGTTCGTTCGCTGGTTTATCAGATCGAGGGTCAAGCCTATGAAGGCCGCCTGGCCTTCGACGTCAACCAACAAGGCCTGCGTCCAGGGCTGTTGATGGCGCCCAATTGGATGGGCGTAGGGGCGGGCGCCGAAGCCATCGCCAAGTCGGTGGCGGCCAACGGCTACGTGGTGTTGATTGCCGATTTGTATGGGCAGACGGTGCGCCCGACCAATGCCGATGAAGCAGGGGCGGCGATGATGCCCCTGAAGAACGACCGGGCCCTGCTGCGCAAGCGCATGCAGGTGGCGCTCGAACAGCTGCAAAACCAGGCTGAGGCACAGGTCGACGCTTCGAAACTGGCGACCTTCGGCTTCTGTTTCGGCGGCTGCTGCGCCCTGGAACTGGCCCGCAGCGGTGCGCCGCTCAAGGCCGCGGTCTCGTTCCATGGCACCCTGGACACGCCAAACCCGGCGGATGCCCGGAGCATCAAGGGCGCGGTGTTGGCCATGCACGGTGCTTCGGATCCGTTGGTGCCCAAGGAACAGCTACCGGCCTTCGAAGAGGAAATGAATGCCGCCGGCGTGGACTGGCAGTTGTTGAGCTACGGTGGCGCGGTGCATTCGTTTACCGATCCACAGGCCAATGTGCCGGGCAAGATGATGTACAACCCCAAGGTCGCCGCACGGGCGTTCAGGTCGATGCATAATTTGCTGGATGAGGTGTTCAAGGGCTGATTGCCTGACTGCTTCATGGCAATCAGCTTAGGCACATATCGGAGCCTGTGGGGTACATCCTGTGGGAGCAAAGCTTGCTCGCGATTGGGACAGGTCAGTCGACAACGGTATTGACTGGACCACCGCTATCGCGAGCAAGCTTTGCTCCCACAGGAGTTGTGCACTCAAGGCAACTCGATTCGCTCGCTTTCCCCCGGCACGGTTGGCCAGTCCCCGGCCGCCCAGCGCCGCCGGGCTTCGTCTATGCGAGCCGGGTCACTGGAGACAAAATTCCAGTTGATCCGCCGTGGCCCGTCCAGCGGCGCGCCGCCGAACAGCACGGCATGGCAGTCACTGCCGGCGAACAGCGTCATCGCTTCCCCAGTGGGCAGGATCACCAAGGCATGGGGTTCCAGCGGCTCACCGTCCAACGACGCCTCACCGCTCAACACATACAGCGCCCGCTCCTCATGCTCGGTAGGGATCAGCAGCGTCGTCGCCGTTTGCAGGTGCAATTCGGCATACAGCGTCGGCGACAGCACCGGCACCGGCGATTCCAGGCAAAAGCCTGACCCGGCGATCATGCGGATGCTGACCCCCAGGTTCTCACTGATCGGCAGGCTGTGTGCCGGATGGTGACTGTAGTGCCCTGGCCCTTGCTCATGGGATTTGGGCGAGGCCAGCCAGACCTGCAGGCCATGCATGACGAAATCCCCGGTCAGCAACGAGGCGGGCGTGCGCTCGACGTGGGCAATGGCGCTGCCGGCGGTCATCCAGCTGACGTCCCCGGCTTCTACCACCTGGTCGGAGCCCAGGCTGTCCTTGTGCTGAAGCTTGCCCTCGAACAGGTAGGTGAGGGTGGACAGGCCGATGTGGGGGTGCTGGCGGATGTTCATGCCCTTGCCGGCCGGGTAGGTGGTTTGCAGCATGTGGTCGAAAAACACGAAAGGCCCGACGGCGCGGCATTTGGCCGACGGCAGTGGACGGAGGATCGGCTGGCCTTCGACGTCTTCTGTGCGAGGGCGAACGGTCAGGAGCGTGGTCATGGAGTCTTCCCGGATGAACGACGAATGCCGCCAGCATAACCCGCTGTAACCGGCAAAAGGGGGCAGGAATAGTTTTTGGGCGGTGTTGCCCCGCGCCGTTCCGAGATAAGAGATAAGAACTGTGGCGAGGGGATTTATCCCCGCTGGGTCGCGAAGCGGCCCCAAACCCGACACCTCGGTGTGTCGGGGCGATCATGCCAGTAAGTTTTGGGCCTGCTGCGCAGTCCAGCGGGGATAAATCCCCTCGCCACAAGAGCATCAGGGTGCATTGGCTCTGTCATCAACCTGTCACCCCCACGTCATACCCTCGCGCTCATCTCAATCCAAGGAGCGCACTATGCACCTCACCCGTTCAAGCGCACTGGTGGCGTTGTTGTTGGCTTGTGGCCTGGCCCAGGCGCAAGTTCGTGTCGAAGGCCCAGTGGAGTACGGCGTCTTCGAAGGGCCAAAGGCCGAGCTGCAATCGGGGGAGCGGGTCCTGCGTCGCAGCAATGAGCAGATCCGCCAGACCGAAAGCGTGCCGGCGAAGCTGGGCACCAAGTTCGGCATGCGCTATCAGCTGGCCGGCAAGGTTGTGGATGACCAGCCATTGACGCTGTTGTATTTCACCCCAGGCATCCTGACGCCCGATGGCGTGCGCCACGATAAATTCGAGATTATCCAGAAACTGGTGCCTGGTGCGCCCCAGGATGTGATGGCCTACGAGTTCACCGAAAGCCACGAAGTGGTGCCGGGGGAGTGGCGATTCATGGTGTTCCAGGGGGATCGGTTGCTGACGCAGCAGCGCTTTGTCGTGCGCTGAGTTCCATCCACTGGAGATCTCATATGGGAGCGAGCAAGCCCGCTCCCACAATGAATTTAGGCCTATTCACCAGGCAAAAAAAACGCCCCGAACCAGTCGGGGCGTTTTCGTGTGTGGTGTAGCAGCGGGACTTACTTGCCTTCCCAGCGCTTCATCACCAGGGTGGCGTTGGTGCCACCGAAGCCGAAGCTGTTGCTCATCACGGTATTGATGGTGGCGTTTTCGCGAGTCTTGGTCAGGATTGGCAGGTCGGCCACTTCTGGATCCAGTTCGTCGATGTTGGCGGAACCCGCCATGAAGTTGCCTTCCATCATCAGCATGCAGTAGATCGCTTCGTGAACGCCGGCGGCGCCCAGGGAGTGACCCGACAGGCTCTTGGTGGAGCTGATGGCCGGGGCCTTGTCGCCGAACACTTCGCGTACGCCCTTCATTTCCGCGACGTCGCCGACCGGAGTCGAGGTGCCGTGGGTGTTCAGGTAGTCGATCGGGGTGTCGACGGTGGACATGGCCATCTGCATGCAACGCACGGCACCTTCGCCGCTTGGTGCAACCATGTCATAGCCATCGGAAGTGGCGCCGTAGCCGACGATTTCCGCGTAGATTTTCGCACCGCGGGCCAGGGCGTGTTCCAGTTCCTCGACCACTACCATGCCGCCGCCGCCAGCGATGACGAAGCCGTCACGGTCGGCGTCGTAGGCGCGGGAGGCTTTTTCCGGGGTGTCGTTGCGCTTGCTGGACAGGGCGCCCATGGCGTCGAACAGGAACGATTGGCTCCAGTGTTCTTCTTCACCGCCGCCTGCGAACACGATGTCCTGCTTGCCCATCTGGATCTGCTCGACCGCATTACCGATGCAGTGAGCGCTGGTGGCGCAGGCAGAGGAGATGGAGTAGTTCAGGCCCTTGATCTTGAACGGTGTAGCCAGGCAGGCGGAAACGGTGCTGCCCATGGTCCGCGTGACGCGGTACGGGCCGACGCGCTTGACGCCTTTCTCGCGCAGGATGTCCAGCGCTTCCATCTGGTTCAGGGTCGACGCGCCACCGGAACCGGCGATCAGGCCGGTACGCACGTTGGAAACCTGCTCGTCGGTCAGGCCGGAGTCAGCGATGGCGTCCTTCATGGCCAGGTAGGCGTAGGCCGCCGCATGGCCAACGAAACGGTAGATCTTGCGATCGATCAGCTCTTCGAGATTGAGGTCGATGGAGCCGGAAACCTGGCTACGCAGACCCATTTCGGCGTATTCCGGGTTGTACCGGATGCCCGGGCGACTTGCACGCAGGTTAGCGGAGACGGTCTCTTTGTCATTGCCCAGGCACGAAACGATGCCCAGACCAGTGATAACGACGCGGCGCATGCGGATAACCCTTAGAAGTTGTCAGTGGAGGTGAAAACGCCGACCCGGAGGCCTTCGGCGGTGTAGATCTCGCGACCGTCGACAGCGACCGAACCATCGGCAATGGCCATGTTCAGCTTGCCCTTGAGGACGCGTTTGATATGAATGTTATAGGTGATTTTCTTGGCGGTCGGGAGGACCTGGCCAAAGAACTTCACTTCGCCCGAACCCAGGGCGCGGCCACGGCCTGGCAGACCCTGCCAGCCAAGGAAAAAACCGACCAGTTGCCACATGGCGTCGAGGCCCAGGCAGCCTGGCATCACCGGGTCGCCTTCGAAATGGCAGGCGAAGAACCACAGGTCCGGAGTGATATCCAGCTCGGCGACCAATTCACCTTTGCCGTACTTGCCACCCTCTTCGCTGATATGGGTGATGCGATCCACCATCAGCATGTTCGGGGCGGGCAGTTGCGCGTTACCTGGGCCGAACAGCTCACCGCGACTGCAGCGCAGCAGATCTTCCCGGGTAAAGGCGTTTTGTTTGGTCATGCGAGCTCCTCAATAGTCCCATGCGGCAGGGTGGGGCAAATCTTCCCGGCCGATCGAAGCGTTCATGCCTCGCATCGGCAGCCTACTCATAGACTATTGCGTTGTAGTGAAAGTCACAGCACACGGGAAATGAAAGTACACCTGTGCACTGAAATTATTATTCAAGCCCCAATCGGGACTTGTTCGGGTGCTTAAGACTGCCGCACTTTCGTCTTTCACGCCAGTCGCAGATGGTCCGGTCAGCGTATCCAGCGTTGCAAAATCTGCTGCAGATCGACTCTTTTGAACGGTTTGGCCAGGTAATCGTTCATGCCTGCCGCCAGGCACGCCTCGCGATCCCCCTGCAACGCGTTGGCGGTCAGGGCGATGATCGGTATGTCCGTGTAGTCGGGCAGGTGGCGAATCTGTCGCGTGGCCTCGTAGCCGTCGATGATGGGCAGCCGGCAATCCATGAGGATGGCTTCGAAAATCTGGCTCTCGGCGTGCTGGATGGCCTGGGCGCCGTCCTCGGCGACGCTGACGATGAAACCCAGGCTGCGCAGCATGGCTTCGATCACGGTCTGATTGACCGGGTTGTCTTCCACCAGCAACACATTGCGACCTGCGCCGTCGCCGCTGCCTGCGGGCAATCGCGGCGCCCGTGCCGGTGGTGTGTGGCGCGACAGGGCCAGGGGAATTTCGAGGGTGAACACCGAGCCCTGGCCTTCTTCGCTCTGGGCCCGCAATGTGCCGCCCATGCGTTCGGCCAGGGTGCGCGCGATCGGCAGGCCCAGCCCGGTGCCGCCGTAGCGCCGGGAAATCGAGCTGTCGGCCTGCTGGAAGGCATCGAACATGCGCTCCAGGCTCTCGGCCGGAATGCCGATGCCGCTGTCGCGCACTGTGCAGGTGAACCACAGCAGCTCGTGGTCCAGGGCCTGCCACTGGCATTGCACCGTGATCAACCCCTGTTCGGTGAATTTCAACGCGTTGCCGATCAGGTTCACCAGGATCTGCCGGATCCGCGTCGGGTCGCCCTGTACTTCCAGGGCCCGCATGTCGCTGGGGATCAGCAGGTCCAGGCCCAGCATGCGTTGGGCGGCGCTGTGCTGGAACGACTGGGCGCAACTGTTGACCAGTTCCGCCAGATTGAACGGGATGTGTTCCAGTTCAAGGGCCGAACGCTCAATGCGCGAGAAGTCGAGGATGTCGTTGATCACCTTCAGCAGGTGCTCGGTGGACTGCGAAGCCAGCGCGGTGTACTCGTGCTGCTCGTCGCTCATGTGCGTGGTTTCGAGCAGTTGCAGCATGCCCAGCACACCGTTCATGGGGGTGCGCAGTTCATGGCTCATCATCGCCAGAAACTCGGACTTGGCGCTGTTGGCCTTTTCCGCCTCCTCGCGAGTCTTGATCAGTTGCGCCATGGCCTGGTGCTGTTCCCGGCTGGCCTGTTCAAGCCCGTCGGCCAGGTTGTTGATGTGGCGTGACAAGGCCCCCAGTTCGGCGTCCTCGACGATCGGCAGCGGGGTGCTGTAGTCGCCTTGCTGGATCGCCTTGACCGCGTTGCCGATGTCGCGGATCGGCCGGGACAGGTTGGACGCCAGCCGACGAGCCACCAGGAAGGTGAACAACAACGCGAAGAGGGCCAGGATGGCGGCCTTGAGCAGGATCTCCTGCTGGCGCTGACTGAAGGCGTCGCTGGACATGCCGACGACCACCCGGCCCAGGTAATCCTCGCCGGGCGCGCCGATGGGCGCGCTGGCGCCTTGCAGGAAATCATTGTTCAGGGCGATGCGTTGCAGGCGAACCGGTGCCTGGAACACCTCTATCTGCTGCGATTGGCTGCGGCTCTGCTCCAGTTGTTCGACGTACACCAGCACCTTGTCCGTGCTGTCCTGGACCTCGAGAAAA
The DNA here is from genome assembly GCF_057809015.1 of Pseudomonas sp. FG6. Classification (NCBI taxonomy): domain Bacteria; kingdom Pseudomonadati; phylum Pseudomonadota; class Gammaproteobacteria; order Pseudomonadales; family Pseudomonadaceae; genus Pseudomonas; species Pseudomonas sp. FG6. Next base: position 20,734 of record NZ_JBMDJD010000023.1, on the reverse strand, counting down.
CGCACGTGTGGGGTCGCGAGGGTGGCGGTGAGCAGGCTTTCGAGCACGTCCTTGTTGCCCGAGATCACCCCGTATTCCGTGGCGGGCGCCAGCTGGTTGGCGATTAACTGCCCGGTGTGATTGAGTTCCTGGCGCAGGTCCTGGATTCGCACGAAGGTAAAGAAGCTGATCAGCAACACGGTCAGCAGCAGCGCCGGACCCAAGGCGATGAGCTGGGTGCGGGTATTGATATCCCAACGGCGACGCAAGGTCATGGGCGGTGTTCTCCTTCGGCCAGCTGCGCAGCGACGGACTCGGCATCAATCGGTTCGATCCCCAGGGAACGGGCGACTTGCCGGTTGCTCAGGACTTTGAAACGGCTTGGGTACAACGTGCGTGGCCAGGTGGCGGCGGGGCGATCGAGCAGGTCGTCGAGAATCGCCAGCCAGTCGTCCTGGTCGCTGTAGGTGCTGGCCAGGCTGCCGGCCTTGACGAACGCGGCGCTTGGCCCGATCAGCGCACGCTGTCGGGCATAGCTGCTGAGCAAGAGGTTTTTCACGGTCTTGGGGTTGTACAAGTCGGGATCGTCGAGGCCCAGCAAGACGTCGCTCTGGCCCAGCAGGGTCTGCAGGGGGCGACTGTCGCTGGTGTCGTCCCAGCGCTCGCTCACCACTTCCAGGCCCAGCGGCGCGGCGGCCCGGCGAACGTCCTGGAGCAAGAATTCGCTATGCCGGTCGAACAACACGCCGACCCTGCGCACCTGCGGCAGGATCTTGCCAATCAGCCGCAATTGCCTCGCGATGGGCGGATCGCTCCACAGCAGGCTCAGGTGCTCGGGGATTGTTTCGCCGAGGCGCTCCCGGGCTTGCTTGCGGCTGATGCGCAGGACCAGGGTGGCCGGCCCGCGGCTGTCCTGCAGGCGCCAGTCGAGGCTGGGCAGGTCGAGCAGGATCAGGCGGACATTGCCGGGCAGTTTGTCCGGTGCCGGCAGGCTGGCCAACGGGCTGAACCGCACCTCGTCGTCGGGGCGCAGCGCCTTCAAGGCCTGGGTGAAGGACTGCACGCCGGGGCTGTCCTGGGCGCCGGTCAACAGGACCTCGGCGGCCCGGGCCTGGAACGTGGCGAGCCAACCGGCAAGCAGCAGGCAAAGCAGCAGCGGCAGGCGGCCGGAAAATGGCGACTTGTGCAATAGGCCCCGAAGCATCTAGAAGGACAACTCCGCGCTGAAGTACAGGACATGACGCGAGTCGTATTGGTTGTCCACGAACGTGGTGGGTTGATTGTCGAGGCGTTGTTGCAGCACGCCCGCCAGTTCCAGGCTGGCCTTGGCCAGGGGAATGCGTCGGGCGAGGCGGGTGTCGACCCGTTCGAAGCGGTAGCCGTTGAGGGCATCGGCGCCGTAATAGAACACCGCGCTGTTCCAGCCGGCGCCCCAATCGCGCAGCCAGCCGGCCGAGCCGCTGTTGCGCGCGGTCAGGTGTTCGTCGAGGGGATTGCTCGCCTCGGCGTCGACATAGGCATACGTCAGGCGCAGGCGATCGGCGCTGGTCAGGCGCCAGTCGAGCTGGGTTTCGCTCCCCGAGAAGCGGGATCGGTTGGCGTTGCTGGCGATGTACTGATTGTTGCGCAACGGCTCGCTGATCATGCCGGTGATTTCGTCATGGAACAGCTTCACATCGACGCTCAGGCCCCAGTCCACGAAATAGCCGTTGTAGCCCAGCTCCCGGGAGCGCATGTGCTCCTGTTCCAGGTTCCCCGGGCCCCGGGTCTGGACGAAATAACGGGCACTTTGCTGGCCGAACGCCGCAGGTTGCAGGTTGGTGACCTGATAGCTCCAGTTGACGTTGTTCTCGAACATGTCCGGCGAGCGCACCGCTTCTGAGTAAACCGCCCGCAGGCCATGGCGCGGGGTGATCAGGTAATTGACCGCGACGCGGGGCGTCAATGAGCTGCCGGTCAGGCGGGTGTCCTCGAACATCGCGCCGCCCTGCAACAGCCAGTGTTCGCTGGCCCGCCATTCGAGCTGGCCGAACAGGCGCGAGGTGGTGTCGTCCAGGGTGCCGTTGAAATACGTCTCGGAGTCAGCCCGGTCGTAGCGATAGTTGGCTCCGGTAACCAGTCGCAGGCTGTCGGACAGGCTCAAGGTGTCCTGGATTTCCAGGTCGTAGCGCGACTCCCGGGCGCTCTGGTCGATATCACCGCACAAGGTTTGCGAGGCGCCGTTGCGCCATTGGTCGAGCACCTGGTCAGCCAGCGCCTGTTCCTGCGGCGTACCGGCCGGCGCGCCGTTGCTGCTGAAACCGGCGATATTGCGCACCAGCCGCTCGGTGTAATACGGGTTGAGCTGCCAGAGGCTGGTCAGTTGCGGGCTGAACGAGATCTCGGCGTCGCAGGCACGCCAGGTCTGCTGGCGGTCCCAATGCTGGATCGAGCCTTGTACATAGAGGCTGTGATTGGGGTTCAGGTCCAGGTTCCAGCGCAGCGAGCCGGCGTAGTCCTTGGCAATGACGTCGGAATTATCCCCGGCGGCTGTAATACCGGGGAACACAGGATGGTAGGTATATGGCCGCTGGTTGGTCCCGTCCTTGGCGTTCAACTGCCAGTCGATGCTCTGTTGTTCGTCCAGGGTCTGGCTGACGGACAGGTTGAAGCGGTCCAGGCGCCGACTGTCACGGTAGTCGGCGCCGTTGCGGTCGCTGTCGAAGCCGTCGTCTTCCTGGCCGGACAGCGACAGCCTTAGGTCGCCGCCGTCCCAGCCGCTGCCCTGGCTGGCGTACCAGTCGCTGATGCCGCGTTGGCCCCGGGTGATTTTCACCCGGGTGCCGTGGCTGTCGGCCGGGGCCCGCGTGATGATATTGACCACCGCCATCAGCGCGTTGGCGCCATAACTGACGGTGTTGGGGCCGCGGAAGACTTCGATCCGCTCGATGTCTTCCATGGCCACCGGAATGTCGCTCCAGTCCACCGTGGCCAGGCCGGCGCGGTACACCGAGCGGCCGTCGATCAGCACCTGCATGCGTCGCGCTTCGCTGGCGTTGGTGCCGTGGTAGTTCACCGACGCCTGGTTGCCGCTGATGTTGCCCACCATCATGCCCGGCACCAGGCGCAACAGCTCGCTGATGTCGCGGGCGCCGCTGGCCTTGATCAATTCGCCGTCCAGCACGGTCATGCTGCCGGGAACGGCTGCGGGCGATTGTTTCAGGCGTGTTGCGGTCAGCACTTGTGGCAAGGGCTGGCTGTCCACGAACAAGTCGTCGGCCAGCGCTGTCGGGCTGATGATCAGCGCCAACAGCAGCGACGAACCTGAGCGGGAAGGGCCAACGGACACGGCACAGCCTTTGAAAAGTGAAGAATGGCGGGCATGGTAACCGAGCTGAACGACTTTTCCATGTACGTTGACAGCATTTTCCTAGGAATTGGTGGTCAGCTTCCTACAGTTGGCGGTAATTTTTGCCGGGGCTGGTCGCGATCTGGCCGCTCCGTATAATGCCCGGCATTGCCACTTGGTATGGATGAGCGGATTGCATATGACTGAACAGCGCCCGATTGCGGTCCTGGGGGGAGGGAGTTTCGGCACCGCCGTGGCGAACCTGCTGGCCGAGAACGGCCACTCGGTACGCCAATGGATGCGTGACCCGGAACAGGCCGAGGCCATCCGCGTCAACCGTGAGAACCCGCGTTATCTCAAAGGCATCAAGATCCGCCCGGAAGTGGAGCCGGTGACGGACTTGCAGGCCACCCTGGAGGGCAGCGACCTGTTCTTCGTCGCGTTGCCGTCCAGCGCCTTGCGCTCGGTGCTGGCGCCCTTTGCCGAGCGCTTGAGCGGCAAGCTGCTGGTGAGCCTGACCAAGGGCATCGAAGCCCAGACGTTCAAGCTGATGAGCGAGATCCTCGAAGACATCGCGCCCAAGGCTCGCATCGGCGTGATTTCCGGACCGAACCTGGCTCGGGAAATCGCCGAGCATGCGCTGACCGCCACGGTGGTCGCCAGTGAGGACGAGGAGCTGTGCCAACGGGTCCAGGCCGCGTTGCATGGCCGCACCTTCCGGGTCTACGCCAGCGCCGACCGTTTTGGCGTGGAGCTCGGCGGGGCGTTGAAGAACGTCTACGCGATCATCGCGGGCATGGCCGTGGCGTTGGGCATGGGCGAGAACACCAAGAGCATGTTGATCACCCGGGCGCTGGCGGAAATGACCCGTTTTGCCGTCAGCCAGGGCGCCAATCCGATGACCTTCCTTGGCCTGGCGGGCGTGGGCGACCTGATCGTCACCTGCTCGTCCCCCAAGAGCCGCAACTACCAGGTCGGTTTCGCCCTGGGCCAGGGCCTGAGCCTGGACGAGGCGGTGTCGCGCCTGGGCGAAGTGGCCGAAGGGGTCAACACCCTGAAGGTGCTCAAGGCCAAGTCCCAGGAGGCAGGCGTGTACATGCCGCTGGTCGCCGGGCTGCACGCGATCCTGTTCGAAGGGCGCACGCTGGAGCAGGTGATAGAGCTGTTGATGCGCGGCGAACCGAAGACCGACGTCGATTTCATTTCCACCAGCGGCTTCAACTGAAAGCCGCTGATTGCAAGCAAGCAGGAGCAAGTCATGAACGATCCGAAAGGACAACCCCAATACGAATCCATCCTGCTGCGGGTGCTGTGGATGGTGATCTATTTGCTGGTCTGGCAAGTGGCGCAGTTCATCCTCGGCGCCGTGGTGCTGGTGCAACTGATCTACCGGCTGATCTACAGCGCGCCGAGTGCCAGCCTGATGAATTTCGGCGACAGCCTGAGCCAGTTCCTGGCGCAGATCGGCCGTTTCGGCACGTTCCACAGCGACCAGAAACCCTGGCCGTTCGCTGACTGGCCGACCCCGCGCGCGCCTGAAGGCGAAGCCCCTCACGTCGTGGCGCCGGCGCCGCATCCGGTCCGGGACGAGGAGCCGAAGCTATGAAGCTGTGGGTATTGCGTCATGGTGAGGCCGAGCCTTACGGCGCGCGCCCCGATCCTGAGCGCAACCTGACCGTCAAGGGCCGTGCCGAGGTGCTGCACAGTGCCGGTCGGTTGATGGGCCAGCCGTTGTGTGCCATTTACGCAAGTCCCTATGCCCGTGCCCAGCAAACCGCGCAACTGGTGCGCGAAGCCCTGGGGTTCGAGCCGGAGTTGATCACCGTCGACTGGCTCAAGCCCGAAACCCGGCCGCAACAGGTCCTGGAACACCTCGTGGACCACGACGATGTGCTGCTGGTCAGCCACAACCCGTTGGTGGGCAGCTTGCTGGGCTTTTTGCAACACGGCCACCTGCAGCAACCCGAACAGGTGCAAACGGCGGACCTGGCCGAGCTGGAAGGCGACCTGCCGCTGGCCGGGGCGATGACGCTCAAGCCGGCGTAAATCGGGGACCGGCCAGGTTCGGCCTTGCTCCCACAGGGCGGTGCAGGGTTGAATGCAAAAAAAATCACAAAGGAAGGGCAACGATGAGTCTGTGGCGCAGCACTCCCAACATCGAGCAACTGAACGCTGCCGGTAAGAACACCATCAGCGAGGTGCTGGACATTCGTTTCGAGTCGTTCGACGACGAATCCCTGACCGCCAGCATGGTGGTCGATCATCGTACCCACCAGCCGTTTGGCCTGTTGCACGGCGGTGCCTCGGTGGTGCTGGCCGAAACGGTCGGCTCCATGGCCGCCTACTTGTGCGTGGACGCCAGCAAGTTCTATTGCGTGGGCCTGGAGATCAACGCCAACCACCTGCGTGGCGTGCGCAGCGGCCGGGTAACGGCCACGGCCCGGATGGTTCACCTGGGCCGCACGACCCAGGTCTGGGACATCCGCCTGGTCAATGACGAGGGCAAGCTCAACTGTGTCTCGCGCCTGACCATGGCAGTGGTACCGCTGGGCGAGCAGCCGCCGGCGCGTTGATATCCTGGCTAATGCCATTCCCTGTGGTGAGGGAGCTTGCTGTGGTAGGGAAACTAGCTGTGGTGAGAGAGCTTGCTGTGGTAGGGAAACTAGCTGTGGTGAGAGAGCTTGCTGTGGCGAGGGAGCTTGCTCCCGCTGGCCTGCGCAGCAGGCCTAAAACCAGGCGACGCGGTGTTTCAGGCCCATCGAGTCGATGGGCCTGGGGGGCGCCTCGCGCCCAGCGGGAGCAAGCTCCCTCGCCACAGGGGCGGCGGGTCATACCTCCATAGCCCCAACCCGACTGTCATCATTCCTGTCAGTTACGGTCATTGCCGTGCCGTTGGGTTCTGCGGACAATCGGTCCCAGTTCCCTAATGGATCGGCTGTCATGTCGCAACAGATATTCTTCGCCCACGCCAACGGTTTTCCCTCGGCCACCTACGGCAAGCTGTTCGCCGCGCTGGCGCCGCAGTACCAGGTTGCGCACCTGGAATTGCATGGCCATGACCCGCGTTTCCCGGTGGACGATAACTGGTACAACCTGGTGGACGAACTCATCCATCACCTGGAACAGCTACCGGAGCCGGTGTGGGGCGTGGGGCATTCGTTTGGCGGCGTCTTGCACCTGCACGCCGCGTTGCGTTGCCCGCATCTTTATCGTGGCGTGGTCATGCTCGACTCGCCCGTGCTGAGCCGCACCGACCGCTGGGTGATCCTGGCCGCGAAGCGCTTGGGGTTCATCGACCGCTTGACCCCGGCCGGGCGGACCCTGGGGCGGCGGGAAGAGTTCGCTGACCTGGCATCGGCCCGACAGTATTTTGCCGGCAAGACGCTGTTCCGTGGTTTTGACCCGGAGTGCTTCGACGCCTACCTGCAACACGGCCTCCAACCGGTGGGCGACCGCCTGCGGCTGCGCTTCGATCCGGCCACTGAAATCAGCATCTACCGAGGCGTGCCGCACACCAGCCCTGGGCAGGCCAGTCAGCTCAAGGTGCCGCTGGCGGTGGTGCGGGGCCGGCAGAGTCGCGTGGTAATGCGTCATCACGCACGTTCGGTGGGGCGCATGCCCCATGGCGAGTCGTTGAGCGTGCCCGGCGGCCACATGTTTCCCCTTGAGCGCCCTCAGGACACGGCTCAGTTGCTCAAGGACCTGTTGCAACGCTGGGAGGGACGCCGCCCATGAGCCGGGTCGAAGAGGTTCGCCTGAGCTTGCCCCACATCGAACTGGCTGCCCACCTGTTCGGGCCGGAAGACGGTCGCCCGGTGATTGCCCTGCATGGCTGGCTGGACAACGCCAACAGCTTCGCCCGGTTGGCGCCCCGGCTGGAGGGGCTGCGGGTGATTGCCCTGGACATGGCCGGCCATGGTCATTCCGGGCATCGACCGGTCGGTGCCGGCTACGCCCTCTGGGACTACGCCCACGACGTCCTGCAAGTGGCCGAACAACTGGGCTTGAAGCGTTTCGCCCTGCTGGGGCATTCCATGGGCGCCATTGTGTCGACGGTGCTCGCCGGCTCCCTGCCGGAGCGAATCACGCACCTGGGGCTGATCGACGGGGTCATTCCGCCTACCGCCAAAGGTGAAAATACGGCGGAACGCATGGGCATGGCCCTGCAGGCGCAGCTGGACCTGCAGCAAAAGCGCAAGCCCGTCTACAAAACCCTCGACCGGGCCATCGAAGCCCGCATGAAAGGGCTGGTGGCGGTCAGCCGCGAGGCGGCCGAACTGTTGGCCCAGAGGGGGTTGATGCCCGTGCCGGGCGGCTACACCTGGCGGACCGACAACCGCCTGACCTTGCCCTCGCCGCTGCGCCTGACCGAGGAGCAGGCCATGGCCTTCGTGATGCGGGTCGGTTGTCCTGCGCACCTGATAGTGGCTGCCGACGGCATGCTGGCCCAGCACCCACAACTGCTGGAGCGTCTACCCTTCAGTCATGAGCAACTGCCCGGCGGCCATCATTTGCACCTGAACGACGAAGCGGGGGCGGCGCTTGTAGCAGACTGTTTCAATCGGTTCTTCACCGTTTCTTGACTTGCACCGGGCAACTGTCGAGGCTGGGCGGGTTGAAAGGGAGACAACCATGACAGATCTCTGTTTACCCGCCGCGTGGCGCCCGGACGATACCCGTGGCGTCCAGCCAGCCCGGGCCAAGCCAATCCAATGAACTTATCCACCCGCGTATTCACCTTGTTGGTGCTGGCGTGCCTAGGGCCTGTTGCGTTCGCCGACGATGTGCCCGGCAGTCACGACCTGGATCGTGTGCCGCGCATGCCCGACGCGCAGATCGTCGACTACCGCCAGGCCAGCGACCTGGAGCGCGTCTACCCGTTGGGCTCGATCCGCAAGATCAGCGGCCAGCTGCGCTTCGACGGCCAGGTCGACACCCGTGGCAACGTCACGTCGGTGACCTATGAGCTGCCGCCGGAACATACCGCTACCCAGGCGTTTACCGCCGCGCGCGAAGCGCTGCAGAAGCAGGGAGCCGAACTGCTGTTCTGGTGCCAGGCCCGTGACTGCGGCGAAAGCAGCCTGTGGGCCAATGATGTTTTTGGCAATGCCAAGCTCTATGGGGCCGACAACGGCCAGGCCTACCTGTTGCTACGCCTGGCACCGCCGGCGGACAACACGCTGATTGCGCTGTATGGCATTACGCGGGGTAACCGCAAGGCTTACCTGCACGTCGAGCAGCTCGAGGCGAGTGCGCCGCTGGGGGAGCTGCTACCGACATCGGCCACGCTGTTGCGCCAGCTCAAGGACACTGGCGTGCTGGACATGCCCCGTCTTGCCGGTGAGCCGGACGACACCTGGTTGCGCCTGTTGTCCAGGGCCCTGAACCTGGACACGGGCCTGCGGGTCAGTATCACCGGCCCCAAGGCCGAAGACTGGCGCCAGGCGTTGATTGACCAGGGGGTTCGTGCGGCGCGTATGGAGGCTGCCAACGGCGAGGCCGCGGGCCTGCACCTGGAGTTGCTGCGCTAATCTGTTGCGGGCGATGGATGCCCTGTCGTCGCCCGGACCTGACTTTTTTCGAGACCTTACATGCTCAATAACGATCGGCTGTTGGTGCAGATCCTGCTCTTGGTGTTGTTCGGCGCCAGCCTCTGGGTGATGGCGCCGTTCTGGTCCGCGTTGTTCTGGGGCGCCGTGCTGGCGTTTGCCAGTTGGCCGCTGATGCGCCTGCTGACCCGCTGGGTCAATGGCCGCGAATCCCTGGCGGCCGGTTTGCTGACGGTGGGCTGGATGCTGTTGGTGGCGGTGCCGCTGGTGTGGCTGGGCCTGAACCTGGCCGATCATGTGCGCGACGCCACCGCGTTCATCAGGGATGTCCAGGTCGACGGGCTGCCCGATGCCCCAGCCTGGCTGGGTGGCGTGCCGCTGGTGGGCGGACGGCTGGTGGCGATCTGGAACAGCATCGACCAGCAGGGGGCGGCGATGATGGTGTCCGTCAAACCCTACCTGGGGCAGGTCGGCAACTGGTTGCTGGCGCGCAGCAAGCAGATTGGCGGCGGCATGCTCGAGTTGACCCTGAGCATTGTGTTCGTGTTCTTTTTCTACCGCGACGGCCCGCGCCTGGCGGTGTTCGTCCACGGGTTGCTGGAGCGCCTGATTGGCGACCGTGCCGGTTATTACATCGAGCTGGTGGCCGGTACGGTGCAGCGCGTGGTCAACGGCGTGATCGGCACTGCGGCGGCCCAGGCCGTGCTGGCGTTGATCGGCTTCCTGATCGCCGGGGTGCCGGGGGCACTGGTGTTGGGGATCGTCACTTTCCTGCTCAGCCTGATCCCCATGGGGCCACCGCTGGTCTGGATCCCTGCCACCGCCTGGTTGGCATGGCAGGGCGAGTACGGGATGGCGGTGTTTCTTGGTATCTGGGGCACGTTCATCATCAGCGGCGTGGACAACGTGCTCAAACCCTACCTGATCAGCCGAGGCGGAAACCTGCCCTTGGTCATCGTGTTGCTCGGGGTCTTCGGCGGGTTGATCGCCTTTGGTTTCATCGGCCTGTTCATCGGCCCGACCCTGCTGGCGGTGGCGTACAGCCTGTTGACGGATTGGAGCAAGAGCCAGGCGCGCTAGTTTGAATGCCTGATCATTTGTCGCGAGAGCCTGCTGTGGCGAGGGGATAAATCCCCTCGCCACAAGTGAGTTTCAATACAGGCTTAGCGGTGAATCAGGTGGCCACGTTCAGGTGTTTGCCCACGCTGGCGACGTTATCCAGCGAGTATTGCCGGCTGAGGTTGGCGATCATTCTGTTCAGTGCTTCGCTGGCATTGGCCTGCCCGGTGGCGCTGTCGCCGTTGCGGTTGGCCTGCAATGCGTTATTGAACTCGTCGCTGCTGACACCGCCGCTGCTGTCGCTGTCGAGTGCTTCCATCAGCATCGCGCTGGTGTCGGAGCTAGTGGACGTACTGGCGCTAGCCTGCAAGGCGCTGGTCAGTTCGCTGGCCGTGACGCTGCCGTCGCCATCGGCGTCGAGCTGGCCGAACAGTTCCTCGCCCCTGGCCTGTTGCGGCGGTGGAGGGGGCGGAGGCGCCATTGCGGCCATTTCCTCGCTGCTCAAGTCACCGCTGCTGTCACTGTCCAGGTCGGTGAAGTTTTCGCTCAGGCTGACCAGCACACCGTCGTCGCTTTTCTGCGAGAGGGCCGTGCTCAATTCGTCCTGGTTGACCGAGCCGTCGCCGTCGGTGTCGAGCTTGTCGAGCAATGCCTTTTGAAACTGTTGGCTGCGGGCATTGCTGGTCGCGGTACTGCTGTTGAGGTTGGTATAGGGTGAATAACTGCTGACGCTACCAATCATGGAGGCTCTCCTTGGGATGGAATAGCCGGTGGGTGCACCGGCTGATGCAGCGTCGGTGGGGCAGTTGTCGTGAGTGTGTGGGGTTTGTACCGGCGGGTGTACAAACTGAGCCCTGGTGCAGTTTCGAGTGTGGAAGCGGCGGGGTTCAGATGCGAGGCAGGCTGATGACCGCCGTCAACCCACCCCCTGGCGTCTCTTCCAGGGTCAATTGTCCGCCCAGGCGTTCAGCGGCCTCGCGGGCGATGGTCATGCCGAGGCCGACACCGCCGGAGTTGCGGTTGCGCGAGCCTTCGAGGCGGTAGAACGGTTCGAACACCGCTTCGCGTTTGTCTGCCGCGATGCCGGGGCCGTGGTCGATGACCCGGATCAGGACCTCTTGGTCCTGGTCCTGCAGGACAATCGAGGCATGCCCGGCGTAGCGCAGGGCATTGTCCATGAGGTTGTTGAGGCACGAGCGCAGCGCCATCGGCTGCACCTGCAGCGGCGCGCAGCAACCGCTGGCCTGTACGTCGGCGCCGTGGTCCTGGGCGTTTTCACACAGCGACTCCACCAATGCTTGCACGTCCATCCATTGCAGCGCCTCGCTGGTGCGCTGTTCGTGCAGGTAGGAGAGGGTGGCGTCGAGCATGCCGATCATGTCGTCCAGGTCCTGGCGCATCTGGCCTTGCAGTTTGGCGTCATCGATCTGTTCCAGGCGTAGCTTGAGCCGTGAGAGTGGCGTACGCAGGTCGTGGGACACGGCGCCGAGCATGCGCGAACGTTGCTGCACCTGCTCGCGGATGCGCTGTTGCATCAGGTTGAACGTATGCGCGGCTTGCCGCGCTTCCCGGGGACCGCTCTCATCCAGCGGCGCACTGTCGAGGTTCTCGCTCAAGCGTTCGGCGGCATCGCTCAGGCGCTGGATCGGTCGGGTCAGCAGTTTGGCGCCGTACCAGGCGGCGACGATCAGGCACACGAACTGAAACGTCAACGGCACCACCGGGCCACCAAACCAGGGGCGTGGGCGCCGTTCGGGGGGCGGACCAAAGGGTGGGGGACCTTGGTCGTGCGCGGAAAATTGTGGAGGGGGGCCGGGCGGTGGCGGCTGGTCGTAATGGATAAACCAGGCAAAGGCCAGCAGGTGCGCCAGGACGATCGCCAGCAGCAGCACGCCAAACAGACGACCGAACAGGGAGTCGAGGCGCAACCGCATCAACCGATGTCCCGGGCGTCGAACAAGTAGCCCTCGCCGCGTACGGTCTTGATCAGTTGCGGCGCTTTCGGGTCGTCGCCCAGCTTCTGGCGCAGGCGCGAGACCAACAGGTCGATGCTGCGGTCGAACGCCTCGATGGAGCGTCCGCGGGCGGCGTCCAGCAGTTGTTCGCGGCTGAGGACCCGGCGCGGTCGCTCGATGAACACCCACAGCAACCGGAATTCGGCATTGGACAGGGGGACCACCAGCCCATCGGCAGAAATCAGTTGGCGCAGTACGCTGTTGAGCCGCCAGGTGTCGAAGCGGATGTTGGCCCGCTGCTCGGAACGGTCGTCGCGTACCCGGCGCAAGATCGTCTGGATCCGTGCCACCAGTTCCCTGGGTTCGAAAGGCTTGGCCATGTAGTCGTCGGCGCCCAGTTCGAGGCCGATGATGCGGTCGGTGGGTTCGCACCGGGCGGTGAGCATGAGGATCGGAATGTCCGATTCGGCGCGCAGCCAGCGGCACAGCCGCAAGCCGTCTTCGCCCGGCAGCATCAGGTCCAGCACGATCACGTCGAAATGCTCGGCCTGCAGCGCCTGGCGCATGGCCGTGCCATCGGTCACGCCGCTGGCGCGGATGTTGAAACGGGCCAGGTAATCGATCAACAACTCACGGATCGGCACATCGTCATCGACTATCAGCGCGCGGATGCTCCAGCGTTTGTCATCGTCGACCGTTTTTTGATCGTCAGCGTTTGCAACAGGGGTGGTGTGCATGGATGCATCATCTGCCAGATAGGCTGCCAACCGCAAAGATGGCGGCGAGGTGGTGGCTTCAGCATAGGCTTCGGGTGCCGGGGCGTGAAGCGCTGAAAGCAACGGGGTGCAGCGGCGGACGGTAGCGTGCCGCCGTGTTGCGCACATGTCATGAATGTATCGACTTTGACACAAAGACCGATATCGCCCTGGCGGGCGGCGGATGCCATGAGATTTACCGATCATCGGGTCCCGAATCGGCGCTGGTTCCGCTACAATGCGCGCCGATTTCGACTTGCCTGAGAGCCCGCTCATGTCCGCCTGCCAGACGCCCATCATCGTCGCCCTGGATTTCCCTACCCGTGACGCCGCCCTGAAGCTGGCCGACCAGTTGGACCCCAAGCTTTGCCGGGTCAAGGTCGGCAAGGAGCTGTTCACCAGCTGCGCTTCGGAGATCGTTGGCACCTTGCGTGACAAGGGTTTCGAAGTGTTCCTGGACTTGAAGTTCCACGACATTCCGAACACCACCGCCATGGCCGTCAAGGCGGCTGCCGAAATGGGCGTGTGGATGGTCAACGTGCATTGCTCCGGCGGCCTGCGCATGATGGCGGCCTGCCGTGAAGTGCTGGATCAACGCAGCGGCCCGAAACCGCTGCTGATCGGCGTGACCGTGCTGACCAGCATGGAGCGTGAAGACCTGGCGGGCATAGGCCTGGACATCGAACCCCAGGTACAGGTGTTACGCCTGGCGGCGCTGGCGCAAAAGGCTGGCCTGGACGGCCTGGTCTGCTCGGCCCTGGAAGCCAGCGCCCTGAAAGCGGCCCATCCGTCGCTGCAACTGGTGACTCCGGGGATTCGTCCGGCAGGCAGCGCCCAGGACGACCAGCGTCGCATCCTGACCCCGCGCCAGGCGCTGGATGCCGGTTCCGATTACTTGGTGATCGGCCGCCCGATCAGCCAGGCAGCGGATCCAGCCAAGGCGTTGGCGGCGGTGGTGGCTGAACTGGCCTGATCCAACCCCGGCGTTCCTTCTCCCTGTGGGAGCGAGCCTGCTCGCGATAGGGCCGTATCAGTCGACATTGATCTTGACTGACACGGCCCTATCGCGAGCAGGCTCGCTCCCACAGTTGTTTTGTATCAGGCCTTGAGCTGCAGTCCTGCAGTCGTTTTGTCTCAGACCTTCAAGACCAGCTTCCCGAAATTCTCCCCGCTGAACAACCTGCCCAGCGTCTCGGGGAACGTCTCCAGCCCTTCGACAATGTCTTCCTTGCTCTTGAGCAGCCCCTGGGCCATCCAGCCGGCCATTTCCTGCCCGGCGGCGGCGAATTGCGCGGCGTAGTCCATGACCACGAAGCCTTCCATGCGCGCCCGGTTGACCAGCAGCGACAGGTAGTTGGCGGGGCCTTTGACCGCTTCCTTGTTGTTGTACTGGCTGATGGCGCCGCAGATCACCACACGAGCCTTGAGATTCAAGCGGCTGAGCACTGCGTCCAGGATGTCACCGCCGACGTTGTCAAAATACACATCCACGCCTTTGGGGCATTCACGCTTGAGGCCGGCATGGATGTCCTCGCTCTTGTAGTCGATGGCGCCGTCAAAGCCCAACTCCTCGATCAGGAATTTGCACTTGTCCGCTCCGCCGGCGATGCCGACCACACGGCAGCCTTTGATCTTGGCGATCTGCCCGGCGATGCTGCCCACCGCCCCAGCGGCCCCCGACAGCACGACGGTTTCGCCGGCCTTGGGGGCACCGACATCCAACAGGGCGAAATAGGCGGTCATGCCGGTCATGCCCAATGCGGACAAGTAGCGCGGCAGCGGCGCCAGTTTCGGGTCGACCTTGTAGAAGCCCCTGGGCTCGCCGAGGAAATAATCCTGCACGCCCAGCGCCCCGTTGACGTAGTCCCCCACCGCGAAGCCTGGGTTGTTTGACGCAATCACCTGGCCGACACCCAGGGCGCGCATCACTTCACCGATGCCCACCGGCGCGATGTAGGACTTGCCCTCGTTCATCCAGCCGCGCATGGCCGGGTCCAGGGACAGGTATTGGTTCTTCACCAGGATCTGGCCGGCTGCCGGTTCGCCGACCGGCACTTGTTGATAAGTGAACGTCTCGCGGGTTGCGGCCCCTACCGGGCGCTTGGCGAGCAGAAACTGGCGATTGGTCTGGGCAGTCATGGCGGGCACTCAAAATGAATGAAGCCTTGTTGATAGACCTTCAAAGCCCAGGCTGCAAGGTTTGCTGATGCAGCGAATGCTCGTCGATCCAGTCCAGTGATAGTTCCTGGTGATAGTTCCTGGTGATAGTTCTCCCCAGGGACATATCACTGGAACCCATGAGTACCCAAACGGCAATTGGATAGTGCTGCCGCGCCAGCGGGCGCTGTGCCTAGACTGGCGTCCTCTCCCGCATTCTTCGAGGAACTGACAATGAGCATGACGTTTTCCGGACAAGTCGCCGTGGTCACGGGCGCCGCTGCGGGCATTGGCCGTGCGACCGCCCAGGCCTTCGCCGCCGAGGGCCTGAAAGTGGTGGTGGCTGACCTGGACGTGGCGGGCGGCGAGGGCACGGTGCAGGCCATTCGGGCGACGGGCGGCGAGGCGGTGTTCGTGCGCTGCAACGTGACGCAGGAAGACGATGTGCGAAATTTGATGAGCGAGGTGATAAAGGCCTACGGTCGCCTCGATTACGCTTTCAACAACGCCGGGATCGAGATCGAGAAAGGCAAGCTGGCCGACGGAACCCTCGACGAGTTCGACGCGATCATGGGCGTCAACGTGAAGGGCGTCTGGCTGTGCATGAAATACCAACTGCCGCTGTTGCTGGCCCAGGGTGGCGGCGCCATCGTCAATACCGCGTCGGTGGCCGGCCTGGGGGCGGCGCCGAAAATGAGCATCTACGCGGCGTCCAAGCACGCGGTGATTGGCCTGACCAAGTCGGCGGCCATCGAGTATGCCAAGAAGAAAATCCGCGTGAACGCGGTCTGCCCGGCGGTGATCGACACCGACATGTTCCGTCGTGCCCATGAGGCCGACCCGAAAAAAGCCGAGTTCGCCCATGCCATGCATCCGGTGGGGCGCATCGGCAAGGTCGAAGAAATTGCCAGCGCCGTGCTGTACCTGTGCAGCGACGGGGCGGCGTTCACCACCGGCCACTCCCTGGCGGTGGACGGCGGCGTGACGGCGTTCTGACGAACGTGCGGTTCTGCCTGTAGGACGAAGCCTGCACTTGTTGTGGGCTTTTTCTTGAGCGGGGGCAAAGCGCTCCGACTCGGACGTTCAATGTGTTTCAAGGGGTGAGAATCGGCTGTTTTGGCGCCATTGTCGTACCTCGGCCAGCAGCGGCCTGTGCTTAACTGTTTCCGGAGATAAAACAAACGCTTAGGAGCTCGGTGACTCATGGAATTGAGAATCGACCGACAGGCCCTGGTGCCTGTCGTGCAGCAAATCGTCGACGCATTGACCGGCTGGATTCGACAGGATGCGGTGCAACCGGGTACGCGCTTGCCCTCCATCCGGCAACTGGCGCGGGAAAATCTGCTCAGCCAGTCCAGCGTCAGCGAAGCGTGTGAGCGCCTGGTTGCCCAAGGGCTGCTGGCGTCCCGTCACGGCTCGCGTTTTTTCGTCGCCCCGGCCCCTGCGCCGGGCCAAGTCTCGATTGACCGGAACGGGCAGCTGGACATCCCGCTCATCCTGGACGGACTGCTCGACAGCGGCGAGTGGGCGCTGAAACTCGGCTGCGGCGGGCTGCCCGAGCGTTGGCGCGAGAGCGATGACCTGGGCTACGCGATTCGCCAGGTCACCCGGACCGATATGGCCGGGCTGTTCAACTACAGCACGCCGTTGGGCCTGCCCGCCCTGCGAGAGCAACTGTCCAGGCGCCTGAAGCATTTCAATATCGAAGCCGAGCCGGACAGGATCCTCACCACGACAGGCGCCACCCACGGGCTGGACCTGATCGTGCGTACATTGCTCCCGCCCGGCTGTTGTGTGGTGGTGGAGAGTCCAGGCCACTCGAACCTGTTCGACCTGCTCCGGCTGCATGGCATCGACATGCTCGAACTGCCGCGGACGTCGCGCGGCCCGGATGTCGATGCGTTGCAGCGGCTGTTGGAGACTCACCGCCCCAGCGCCCTGTTCGTCAACAGCGCCTGCCACAACCCGACCGGCAGCAGCCTGGTCCCGGCGGTGGCCCAACGGCTCCTCCAACTGACGAAAAAGCACGCCTTGCTGGTGATCGAGGACGATGTCTACGCCGACTTCCAGAGTTCGACACGGACCCGGCTGGCGGCCCTGGATGCCAACGTGGTTTACGTCGGCAGCTTTTCCAAGACCCTGAGCAGCTCGTTGCGGGTGGGGTTCGTGGTGGCGGGGCGCTCCGTCGTCACACGCTTGAGCCGGGTCAAGGAAGTCACCAGCGTGGGCGGGTCGCGGTTCTGTGAGTCGGTCCTTGCCACGCTCCTGGCCAATGGCGCCTATCGCAAGCTGGTCCAGCGCCAGCGGCAGCGCCTGGGCACCGACCGGACGGCGGTGTTGCAGGTGCTGGAAGATGCCGATTGGCAGGTGTTTGGCAAACCTGCCGGTGGGCTGTTCATCTGGGCACGTTCGCCGTTGTGCGACTATGCTGGGCTACAGCGTCTGGCCAAGCGGTTCGGGGTGCTGCTGTCCTCGCGTACCGCATTCAGCCCTTCGGGCGCCGAGAGTGACTGGCTACGGATCAATGTGGCCTATGCCCGCGATCCCAGGGCATTGGCCTTTTTCCGTGCCACGGCTCTGGATCGACTTCCAGTGTCCTGAAAACGACGCGGCTGTAGCTTTTTGCCATTATTCCGACGCCAGCATCTTGTGTTGCAGGGCGTCTCGTTGCGAATCTGCGATCAATACACACTGGCAGAGGACTGAGCGCAATGATTTCGGCCGTGCAAGGACGTTTTGCCAACTTAGGTATGGCGAAGAAACTGGGTATCGGGTTTGTCCTGGTGTTACTGCTCACTGCTGTCGTGGCAGCCATCGGCGTTTGGTCCCTGCAGACCATCAGCCATCGCTTCGATGGCCTGAAGCAGATGTCGTCCCTCAACAGCGGGCTGCTCAAGGTGCGGTTGCTGGAGCAGGAATACGCCTTGCGCTCCGATGCCAAGACGGCCGATGCCCTGCGCCAGGGCATCGACGCGCTGGTGGCCGAGGCAAACGAACTCAAGGCCCGGTCGAGCGCCAATGTGCCGGTGATGGACGATGTGGCGCAGGCCCTGGCGGCCTACCGCAAGGCCTTCGACGAATTTGTCGGGCTGACCCAGAGCAAGGACCTGGCGCTGGAAATGGCCAGTTGGTCGGTGTCCAGTGTGGCCAACAACCTCGATGTGTTGCAGGCGGGGCTGTCGGATGATGGCGCCTATACCTTGAAGGACTCCGAAGGCAAGGAAGGCGCCGAGTTCATCGAGCAGGCCAACCAGGTCAGCGAAGTGTCGCGCTTGATGCTGCAGGCCATGAACGAAGCGCGGGTCCGCCTCGACCAGAGCCGCAAGGGCAGTGACGAAGGGGCCGGGCAAGGCAACATCGAGCAGGCCGAGCAGGCCATGAAGCAAGCCGAAGCCCTCAAGGGGGCGGTCAAGGACCCGGGTTACCAGACCGTACTCAACGAAGTGGCCGGGCACATCACCGGGTTCAACCAGCAACTGGCCGAATACACCGGCCTGCTGGCCAAGGAAAAGGTCGTCTACCAGCAATTGCATGAACGCGCCGCGCAAGTCGTGGAGCGGGTCGACCAGGCTTACAGCGCCGAAGACCACGCCATGCAGGTGGAACTGAAGAAGAACTCGATGCTGATCATCGGCTCGTCGGCCCTGGCGCTGCTGGTGGGGTTGATTGCCGCCTGGGTCATTACCCGGTTGATCGTCGCGCCGCTGCGCAGCGTCATACGGGTTGCCCAGCAGATTGCCTCGGGCGACTTGAGCGCAACGGTGGAAGTCACGCGCCGGGATGAGATTGGCCAGTTGATGTTGGCCATGCAACAGATGGGGGCAGGCCTGAGTGGGATCGTCAGTGGTTTGCAGGCCGGCATCGAGCAATTGGCCAATTCGGCTCAATCGCTGTCGGCCGTGACTGAGCAGACCAACCTGGAGGTCAGCAGTCAGAAGGAGGAGACCGAACAGGTCGCCACCGCCATGAACCAGATGACCGCCACTGTGCATGACGTGGCACGCAACGCGGAGGAAGCGGCCCAGGCGGCCCAGACTGCCGACGACAAGGTCGAAAGCGGCCAGCAGGTGGTGCGCCAGAGCATGGTGCGCATCGAGCAACTGGCCGATTCGGCCACGTCGGCCAGCGATAGCATCGAAAGCCTCAGCGCCGAGATCCAGAACATCGGCACGGTGTTGAGTGTGATCAAGAGCGTCGCCGAGCAGACCAACCTGCTGGCCCTCAACGCCGCCATTGAAGCGGCCCGGGCCGGTGAGCAAGGCAGGGGGTTCGCGGTGGTGGCCGATGAGGTACGCGCCTTGGCCCGACGCACTCAACAATCCACCGAGGAAATCGAGCGGCTGGTCAGCGCCTTACGCTCCGCTGCCCAGACCTCGGTGCAGCAGATCCAGAGCAGCGGGGAGCTGGTAAAAATGGCCGTCAGCGATGCGCTGCAAACCGAAAGCGCCCTGGGGAGCATCGCGGCAGCCGTGTCGTTGATCCAGCAGATGAACCAGCAGATCGCCGCCGCCGCCGAACAGCAGAGCTCAGTGGCCGAAGAGATCAACCGTAGCGTCACCAGCATCCGCGCCAGTGCCGATCAATCGTCCGTGGCGATGCAGGGCAACGCAGCGTCCAGTATCGAACTGGCGCAGCTGGGTGTTGAACTGAAGGGAATGGTAGGGCATTTCAGGTTGTGACACATCGGTCACTCAAGGCACACCGGGAGATGAGGGTGCCTTTGTGGCGAGGGAGCAAGCTCCCTCGCCACAATAAGACCTGACTGGTCTTAGTCGTAAACCTTCTTCTTCTTCCACTCGTCGTTCGCTTCGTCTTCCTTCAAGCCTTCGGTCAACTGGTTGACCTCGCCTTCGATTGGCTGGGTCTTGGCCAGGACCATGGCGTTGACTCGGGCCAGGAGTTTCTCCAGGTAGGCCAACTGTTCGGCATAGACTTGCGGTTCCGGTTGCTTGCGCAGGTACTGCACGCCGCGTTCGAATGCCAGGCGGGCTTGCCCGGGTTGTTCCTGCTGCAAGGCTTGTTGGCCCAGGTTGTTGAAGAATTCGATGTGCAACAGCACCAGGATGTGCCGCACTTCACGGATCCAGCGCTTGGCTTCGTTGGACGGCAGGAAACCGTCCTGGGCGGCGCGGGTGATCTGGCCATGCAAGGCTTCAAGCAGGAAACGCACGTCCTTGGCCTTGGCTTCGGTCAGGATAGGTGCCGGCGGATTGTTCACCGGGATCGATTCACCCTGGGCAACCAATGCGCTCAGTTCGTCCAGACGGGCCTTGACCGGCGCGTTGGTCTTGTCCATGTTCAGTAAACGCTGGCAGACGTTCATCTCCAGGCGCGTCATCAACAACTTCAGGGCCGGTGTCATCAACTGACCCGGAAAGGTTTCGGTAAGCTCGCCACAGCGACGCAAGCGGTCGTTGAGTTCAACCTTGGTGCGGACCTTTTCCAGCTTGTTGTTTTCCACCACATGGTTCATGTAGCCAATGGCGATCAACAGGGCGATCCCGGCTACGACGAGCAGGGTGATCATGAGTGGTGTCACCGGTAAGACCTCTTTAATAGGGTACGCAATGTCATGAGTGTAGTGGCTTGGCTTTTAAGCGCATAGGCCCGTACGGCGCGATTAGACGGGCGTCCTGCTGTTTTATGGGGAGCGCATCGGGGTGGGTGCACATTGCCACTATCTGCCGGGTGCGACTATAACGCCTTGGCAGGCGACAGAATATAGGCGTCAGAGACCGGACGGGCAAAATCTGCGAATCGGCCTGAAACCGGGGGAAGTCATTGATTTAAATAAATTTATATCTGGGGGTTGACGACCCTTCAATCCATCCATAAAATGCGCGCCACTTGCAGCGTAAAGCACTAAGCGAAACGCGGCAGGGAGTGAATGTTGTACGTGTGTCCCCTTCGTCTAGTGGCCTAGGACACCGCCCTTTCACGGCGGTAACAGGG
>NZ_JBMDJD010000022.1:0-96078 GCF_057809015.1 Pseudomonas sp. FG6 | reverse complement strand
CACAGATTGCAGGTGTCCACATATCTGATGTTCACCTTAGACTCCGTGGGAGCAAAGCTTGCTCGCGATGGCGGTGCTTCAGTTAGATCGCTGTGCTTTGGCTTTGGCTTTGGCTTTTGATCTTGATCTTGATCTCAACGCCCCATTAAACACGCTGGCCGAACGCAGGCATTGCGCAGTGGGTATCCCGGCATGGATGCCTTCGTTCGGGCACACCGAGCCTCGGCGAGGTGCCGAGTGGTGGGGCAAAGCGTTTTTGGTTACTTTTGGCTGGTCCGGCTCCCGGCTTTTCCAAAAGTGACCCGCTGTAAGAGCGGAACCATAAGCCGCCGTTACCGAAGAAACGGATATACCCACTATCTATCATCCGCCCCCCCCAAAAAAAAACGGCGCTTTCTCTCCTGGAGGAAGCGCCGTTTTTTTGGGGGGGAGCGATGAATCAGTCAATATACTCAAACAACTTGACGATCTTCTGCACCCCGGAAACCCCCTGCACCAGGTTGGTCGCCTGCGCCGCTTCCTGCTTGGTCAGCAATCCCAACAGATAGACAATACCGTTCTCGGTCACCACCTTGATGCGCGAGCCTGGAATGCTGGCATCGGTAAGCATCTGAGTCTTGATCTTGGTGGTCAGCCACGCATCATTCTGGCGCGCCAGCAGCGAGGAGGGTTGAAGGACCTGCAGTTCGTTGTGCACGGTCTTGACCCGCTGCACGGCGCTGGCCTCCTGTTCGGCCTTGGCCTTGAGGTCTGCGCGTGGGGTCTGGCCGGCCAGTAGCACGACGCCGTTGAAGCTGGTGACGACGATGTGCGAGTTGTTGTCCAGGGCCGGGTCGGCCTTGGCGATGTTCACGCCTACCTTGGTTTCGATCAGAGAGTCGTCGATCTTGCTGCCGAAGGTGCGGGTGCCGCGGTCGTCTTCGATCGGCTTTTCCCGGCTGGCGTTAACCACCGATGTGCAGCCGCTGATGCCGAGGCACAGGGTCAGGGCCAGAAGGCCTAGGCGATTAGAGGTCATTCTTCACTCCCGAACAGTTGGCTGTCGATCAAGTCGCAAAGGCAGTGGATCGCCAGCAGGTGGACTTCCTGGATACGTGCGGTGACATTGGCCGGTACGCGAATCTCGACGTCTTCGGGCAAGAGCAGCGATGCCATGCCGCCGCCGTCTCGGCCGGTCAATGCTACGACAATCATTTCGCGATCATGTGCGGCCTGGATCGCTTGAATAATATTGGCCGAATTACCGCTGGTGGAAATCGCCAGCAGCACATCGCCGGGTTGGCCCAGGGCGCGGATCTGCTTGGAGAATACCTCGTTGTAGCTGTAGTCGTTGGCGATCGAGGTGATCGTCGAGCTGTCGGTGGTCAGGGCGATGGCCGGCAGGCTCGGGCGCTCGCGCTCGAAGCGATTGAGCAGTTCCGATGAAAAGTGCTGAGCATCGCCGGCTGAGCCGCCATTGCCGCACGAGAGCATCTTGCCCTCGTTGAGCAGCGCGTTGACCATCACTTGGCTGGCTTGCTCGATGTGCGGTGCAAGTACGTCCATCGCCTGCTGCTTGGTGTCGATACTGGCCTGAAAAAGCTGGCGAATTCGCGATTGCATGTCCATCTGTGTGACCTTAAGTAGCGCGACTTATCGGCACAAACGTGTGCGGCGCGCAAAGCAAAGAGCAAAAATTGGGTGAAGGTGTCCGGCCTGGCTCGTCATGGGCGCTGGCCTTCAGCTGTCGAAGGCGTTTTGCAGCCAGTTCAACTGATCGGCGTTGCTGTCGATGGCAACCACGTCGAAGCGGCAGGGGTGATCGGCCCAGCGAGACTCGCATTGCAGGAAATACTGCGCGGCGAAAACCAGCTTGCGGCGCTTGCGCTCGTCGATGCTGTCGAGCGCGCCACCCCATTGGGTATTTTTTCTGTAGCGGACTTCGACGAATACTACTGTATCGCCGTCAAGCATGACCAGATCAAGCTCGCCGCGTTTGCACAACCAGTTCTGCGCTATCAACCGCAGGCCTTGTTGCTCAAGATGCGCGAGGGCCAGGCCCTCGGCATCTCGTCCGCTTTGCTGGCGTGATCGCTCAGGCATCAGCGCTGGGTGTCCGGCAGGCGCTGTACTTGGCCGTTGACGAACTCGGCCCATGGCAGTTGTCGCTGCACACGCT
Source organism: Pseudomonas sp. FG6 (assembly GCF_057809015.1). Lineage (NCBI taxonomy): Bacteria > Pseudomonadati > Pseudomonadota > Gammaproteobacteria > Pseudomonadales > Pseudomonadaceae > Pseudomonas > Pseudomonas sp. FG6. Next base: position 93,920 of record NZ_JBMDJD010000022.1, on the reverse strand, counting down.
GGGACGGGGAGACCGCAAGGCTGCCCGACAGGCCTTCAATGCGGCTGTCCGGCAATGTCTTGAGCTGGCCCAGGCGCGGAGCGAGGCGATAAGCATCTACGCCCAGCGCGTACAGCCGGCCCAGGGTGCCGCCCGCCTGGGGCCATTGGGCGGTGACTTGCTTGCGCAGCGGGTCGTTGGCATCGAGCAGCCAAGGCGTTTCGCAGAAGCGGATGCCGTTCATGTCGCTGTACTGGTTCTGGTCGCCGCTGGCGCTGAACACCAGGGACGTTGCATAGACCGGCACGTCGCCCGCGTACTGGAAGTTGAGCGTTGGCTTGATCTGCTGGGCCTGCTGCGGGGTCGACGCGAGGAAGATGAACTCGATGTCCTGGCGGCGCGACGGTTGCGCCGCGACGTTGGTGCCGACGGTGCTTTGCAGGCTCTTGGCGCGGCCTTCGCTCTGGCGCAGTTGGAACATGTCGGCGATCTGCTGGGCCAATTGCACCGGCTGGTCGACCCGCTCAATGGCGATGACGGTACCGCCGTTGGCCTGCCAGTCCTGGCTGAAGGCCTTCAGGATGCGATCACCCAATTCGCCTTTCGGTACCATGGCCGCGGCGCGATGCAGACCGTCGGCGCGAGCGCGACGGGACACTTCGCGGGCTTCATCCTCGGGCGCCAGGCCAAACTGGAACAGCTGCGGCGGGTTCTGGGTACCTTCGCTGTAGTTCAGCGCGAGGGTGGTGATAGGCAGTTGCGGACGGGCGCTGATCTGTTTGACCAATGGTTTTTCCAGTGGGCCTACGACCAGTTGTACGCCGTCGGCCTGGGCCTTGCGATAGAACTCGTCCATGGACGTCAGGCTGGAGCTGTCATAGAGCTGGATGCTCGGCGGCTTCTGGCCGGCCTGTTGAGCCTGGTAGTGCGCAGCCATGAAGCCATCGCGCAGCGCCTTGGCGACCGATGCCAGGGGGCCATTCTGTGGCAGCAGCAGGGCGATCTTGCTCAGGGGCTGGCTCGCCAGTTCCTTGAGCTTGACCAGTGGCGTGGGCAGTTGCAGCGCGGCGGGGTGTTTCGGGTTCTGTTCGCGCCAGTGATCGATGGCGGCTTGTTGCTGTTCCAGGGTGCCGGCGGTCTTCACGGCCCGGGCCAGGGTCAGCCAGCCGCCGAGGTCGTCATCGGACGTTGGTTGCAACTGGTCGGTGGGGAGCGAGGCGATCAGCGACCAGATCGCTTCGTGGTTCTTCGCGCCAGCGTCGTCCTTGAGAAGCGGGGCGATGAAGATGCGCTCCTTGGCCGCTGCCAGGGTCTGGCCATCGGCCTCGAGGGCGCGGGCGTGGACGGTGCCGGTGCGAACCTGCTGTTCTGCCGGCATTTCGCTCAGGTGCTGCAGGCTGGGATGGCTCAGGGCGGTCAAGGCAGCCTTGGGCTGGTTGCGCGTCATCGCCAGTTCGGCCGACAGCGTGCTGGCAAAAATCTGCTGGCCGGGCTTGAGCTGTTCCATGGGTACTTGCTGCAGGATCTGCGCGGACTGGCCGGCATTGCCTTGGCGGTAGGCCAGGTCGGCGGCGCTCAGGCGCAGCAGGGCGGCTTTTTCCGGGTCCTTGCTTTGGGTCGCCTGTTCGAGCAGTTGCTCGATACTGGCGTCCGGGGTCCGTGGAAGTTCGCCAAGGCTGGACGAGGGCGAGCTGGCGCAGGCTGCCAAAAGGGCAGCGAGACAGAGGGCGGAAAGCAGCCGCAGGCAAGCGATCATGTAAATGTCCTGATACGAGATCAAATTAGCGTCGAATTGTACCCAAGCGCTGGCCGGGGCGCGATGTCAGTGGCGTGAATCGGTCAATTTAGGTGTTTCAAAAGTGCGGCGTTGCACAAAAAGCGCTGTTCGCTCAGGTGGCGGCCCTCGCCGCAATGCCTAATGTGAACAACTGAGATGGCTGGCACACGCTACAATGGCGGTTTTACCGAACATGAGGTGTGCGTTTTGACTGCTCCAGGTGCTTTGAATTCCGCTGCCGGCTCGCTGTACGTGGTGGCGACGCCCATCGGCAACCTGGACGATATCAGCGCCCGGGCGCTGAAGATCCTGCGCGAGGTGGCCTTGATCGCCGCTGAAGACACCCGTCATTCTCAGCGCCTGTTGCAGCACTTCGGCATTTCCACGCCGCTGGCGGCCTGTCACGAACACAACGAGCGGGATGAGGGCAGTCGGTTCATCACTCGGTTGTTGGCGGGGGATAACGTGGCGCTGATTTCCGACGCTGGTACGCCGCTGATTTCCGATCCTGGCTATCATCTGGTGCGCCAGGCTCGTGCGGCGGGTATCAGCGTGGTGCCGGTGCCGGGCGCGTGTGCCTTGATCGCGGCGCTTTCGGCGGCGGGCCTGCCGTCGGACCGTTTCATCTTCGAAGGTTTCCTGCCCGCCAAGGCTGTTGGGCGGCGAGCGCGCCTGGAGGCCATTAAGGAAGAGCCGCGCACACTGATCTTTTATGAGGCGCCGCACCGTATCCTCGAATGCCTGCAAGACATGGAGCAAGTGTTTGGTCCCGAGCGTCCGGCGTTGCTGGCCCGTGAGCTGACCAAGACCTTCGAAACCCTGAAGGGCTTGCCGTTGGCGCAGTTGCGGGCATTTGTCGAAAACGACGGCAACCAGCAGCGGGGCGAGTGTGTCGTGCTGGTGGCGGGCTGGACGCCCCCCGAAGATGAAGAGGCCGTCAGCAGCGAAGCGATGCGCATCCTGGACCTGCTGCTGGAGGAAATGCCGCTCAAGCGTGCCGCGGCTCTCGCAGCGCAGATCACGGGCGAGCGCAAGAACGTGCTGTATCAGGTTGCACTGGACAAGCAAAAGGCCCAGTGAAACCCGGCTGCCGACGTGGCTGAAAGCTTTTAGCGCTTGTTCTTCGGGCGCTCTGCCGTTAACCTTCGCGGCGGAGAGTCGATCGGACAGTCGCTGCCCTCTATGAAAATTAGGGGGGGGAGGAAAGTCCGGGCTCCATAGGGCGAAGTGCCAGGTAATGCCTGGGAGGCGTGAGCCTACGGAAAGTGCCACAGAAAATAACCGCCTAAGCGTTTCGGCGCCGGTAAGGGTGAAAAGGTGCGGTAAGAGCGCACCGCACGTCTGGCAACAGTTCGTGGCTAGGTAAACCCCACTTGGAGCAAGACCAAATAGGGTCCCAAGGCGTGGCCCGCGCTGGGACCGGGTAGGTTGCTAAAGATGTCCAGTGATGGCCATCGTAGACGAATGACTGTTCAAGACAGAACCCGGCTTACAGATCGACTCTCCACCTTTCCCCCTCCCTGCCAGAATCACAGGCAGAGGCAGTTCCTAATACCAAAAAAATCTTACTCTTAATAAATCACTTTAACTTGTGCGCGCAGCCTCCTGTGTCCTCTCGGGTTGAGGTGAAAATTCCTACGCCAGATTCTTGTTGGCCCTCCTGAAACGCTCCTAAATCTCCGATCTATAAGGCTTTTCCTTCCATCCGCGCCTTGACGGTGCGGTGGGCGCATTCCTATAGTGTGCGCAAGTGGCGGAAAGTGGCATGAAGTGGGTTTTTTTGAAGGTAAACCGCCCAAAAGTGGAGAAACGCAGACGTGTTTCGCGGAGCTAACGCAATCAGTCTCGATGCAAAAGGCCGGCTCGCCATGCCCAGCCGGTATCGTGACGAGCTCGTTTCGCGAAGTTCGGGGCAGTTAATCGTCACGATCGATGCCGTTGATCCATGTTTGTGCGTTTACCCCCTTGATGAGTGGGAAATCATCGAAACCAAACTGCGCGCACTGCCTTCGCTGCGGGAAGAAAACCGCCGTCTGCAACGCTTGCTGATTGGCAATGCCGTCGACCTCGAACTCGATGGCAGTGGTCGTTTCCTGGTTCCACCGCGCCTGCGCGAATACGCCAAGCTGGACAAGCGCGCGATGCTGGTGGGCCAACTGAACAAGTTCCAACTGTGGGACGAAGATGCCTGGAATGCGGTTTCTGCCGCCGACCTCGCTGCTATTCAACAACCGGGCGCCATGCCTGATGAACTGCGTGATTTGATCCTGTGACTATTGATAGCGGCTTTAACCACATCACCGTACTGCTTGACGAAGCCGTCGAGGCTCTCGCCGTACGTTCTGATGGCTGCTATCTGGACGGCACGTTCGGGCGTGGCGGGCACAGTCGGCTCATCCTCAGCCAGCTGGGTCCGGGTGGAAGGTTGCTGGGGTTCGACAAAGATCCTCAAGCGATTGCCACCGGGCAAGCGCTAGCGGCCGAAGACGGCCGCTTTGTCGTTGTGCAGCGCAGCTTTGCTGAGTTGGGCGCGGAAGTCGCCGAGCGTGGCCTGCACGGCAAGGTCAGTGGCGTGCTGCTGGACCTCGGCGTGTCGTCGCCGCAACTGGACGACCCGGAACGCGGCTTCAGCTTCCTCAATGACGGCCCGCTGGACATGCGCATGGATCCGTCCCGTGGCATCAGCGCCGCCGAATTCGTCAACACCGCCCCGGTGGAAGAAATCGCCCGCGTCTTCAAGGAATACGGTGAAGAGCGTTTCTCCGGCCGCATGGCCCGTGCCGTGGTCGAGCGCCGTGTCATCAAGCCCTTCGAGCGTACCGGCGACCTGGCCGAGGTGCTGAAGGTGGCCAACCCTGCCTGGGAGAAAGGCAAGAACCCGGCGACCCGTGCTTTCCAGGGTTTGCGCATTCACGTCAACAATGAGCTGGGCGATCTCGAAGTCGGCCTCGAAGCGGCGCTTGAGGCGCTGGAGGTGGGTGGGCGTCTGGTGGTGATCAGCTTCCATTCCCTGGAAGACCGCATCGTCAAGTTGTTCATGCGCAAGCTCACCAAGGGCGAAGCCGATAACCTGCCGCGCAACCTGCCGGTGCGTTTCGAAGCCTTCGTGCCGAAAATCAAGGTCCATGGCAAGGCGCAGTTCGCCTCCGAAGCCGAACTCAAGGCCAACCCTCGCGCCCGTAGCGCGGTCATGCGTGTCGCGGAGAAGCTGCGGTGAGCAAGCTCTTCGCCAAGCCCCTGCCGGGCGGCAGCTTTTTCATGCTGCTGTTGTTTATCGGCGTGCTCGTGTCGGCCATCGCCGTGTCTTATAGCGCGCACTGGAACCGGCAGTTGCTCAATTCCCTCTATAACGAGCTGAGCGTGCGCGACAAGGCGCAGGCCGAATGGGGGCGCCTGATCCTGGAGCAAAGCACCTGGACTGCCCACAGCCGCATTGAAGTGCTGGCCACCGAACAACTGAAGATGCACATCCCCGGCGCGGCCGAAGTACAGATGGTGGCGCCATGATGAAGCTCGAAGGGGCGTTGTTCCCATGGCGTTTCCGTCTGGTCCTGGGCTTGCTCGGGATCATGGTGGCGGCCATCTCGTGGCGCATCATCGACCTGCAAGTGGTCGACCGTGACTTCCTCAAGGGGCAGGGCGATGCTCGCAGCGTGCGGCATATTCCGATCCCGGCGCACCGTGGCCTGATCACCGATCGCAATGGCGAGCCCCTGGCCGTGAGTACGCCGGTGACCACCTTGTGGGCCAACGCCAAGGAAATGCAGTTGGCCAAGGAAAAGTGGCCGGCACTGGCTGCCGCCCTGGGCCAGGATCCCAAGGCCCTGGCCGAACGCCTCGAAGCCCAGGCCAACAAGGAATTCATTTACCTGGTGCGCGGCTTGACCCCCGAACAGGGCCAGAGCGTGCTCGACCTGAAAGTGCCCGGTGTCTACGGCATCGAAGAATTCCGGCGTTTCTACCCGGCCGGTGAAGTCACCGCCCACATGGTCGGCTTTACCGACATCGACGACCGGGGGCGCGAAGGGGTCGAGCTGGCTTATGACGAATGGCTCGCCGGGGTCGCCGGCAAGCGCCAGGTCATCAAGGACCGGCGCGGCAGGCTGATCAAGGATGTCCAAGTCACCAAAAACGCCAAGGCCGGCAAGCCCTTGGCGTTGTCCATTGACCTGCGCCTGCAATACCTGGCCAACCGTGAGCTGCGCAATGCCATCGTCGAGAACGGTGCCAAGGCCGGTAGCCTGGTGATCATGGACGTGAAGACCGGCGAGATCCTGGCGATGGTCAACCAGCCGACCTACAACCCGAACAACCGCCGCAACCTGCAACCGGCGATGATGCGTAACCGCGCGATGATCGACGTGTTCGAACCCGGTTCGACCATGAAAGCCGTGTCCATGGCCGCCGCCCTGGAAACCGGGCGCTGGAAACCGAGCGACACCGTCGAGGTGTATCCGGGGACCCTGCAGATCGGCAAGTACACCATTCGTGACGTGTCCAAGACCGAAGGCCCGGTGCTCGACCTGACCGGCATCCTGATCAACTCCAGTAACGTGGGCATGAGCAAGATCGCCTTCGATATCGGCGGTGAAACGATCTATCGCCTGGCCCAGAAAATCGGCCTGGGCCAGGACACCGGCCTGGGCTTCCCGGGCGAACGGGTCGGCAACCTGCCGAACTATCGCGACTGGCGCAAGGCGGAGACGGCGACGCTGTCCTACGGCTACGGTGTTTCCGTAACCGCGATCCAACTGGTCCACGCGTTTTCCGCGCTGGCGAACAACGGGCGCATCGCACCGCTGACCCTGATCAAGACCGACAAGCCGCCGCAGACCACTCAGGTGATCCCGGAGAAAGTCGCCAAGACCATGCAAGGCATGCTGCAACAGGTGATCGAGGCCCCGCGCGGGGTGTTCCGCGCCCAGGTACCGGCCTATCACGTGGCTGGCAAGTCGGGTACGGCCCGCAAGACCTCCGTGGGCACCAAGGGCTACGCCGAGAATTCCTACCGTTCGCTGTTTGCCGGCTTCGGCCCGATGAGCGACCCACGCTACGCCATCGTCGTGGTCATCGACGAGCCGAGCAAGGCCGGCTACTTCGGTGGCCTGGTCTCGGCGCCGGTGTTCAGCAAAGTCATGTCCGGCACCCTGCGCCTGATGAACATCACCCCGGATAACCTGCCGCCCACCCAGCAGGCGAGCACCGCGCCGGTCGTTCCCTTGAAAGCCGATGGAGGGCGTGGCTGATGTCCCTGAGCCTGAACAAGATCTTTGCCCACGCCGGTCACGACCTGTTGATTCGCGAATTGGCCCTGGACAGTCGCAACGTGCGCGCCGGCGACCTGTTCCTGGCTGTGCCGGGCGGGCGCTTCGATGGTCGAGCCCACATCGCCGATGCCTTGCAGCGCGGGGCGGCTGCCGTGGCTTATGAAGTCGAAGGCGCGACCGTGCTGCCGATCACCGACGTGCCGCTGATTCCGGTCAAGGGGCTCGCCGCGCAACTGTCGGACATCGCCGGACGCTTCTATGCCGAGCCGAGCCGTCACCTGAACCTGATTGGCGTAACGGGCACCAACGGCAAGACCAGTGTCAGCCAGTTGGTGGCCCAGGCCCTGGATTTGCTCGGCCAGCGCTGCGGCATTGTCGGGACCTTGGGCAACGGCTTCCACGGCGCGCTGGAAAGTGGCCTGCACACCACGCCGAACCCGGTTGCCGTGCAAGCGACCCTGGCGGACCTGAAGAAGGCCGGTGCCAAGGCTGTGGCCATGGAGGTTTCTTCCCATGGCCTCGATCAGGGACGTGTGAGCGCATTGGCGTTCGACGTCGCGGTGCTCACCAACCTGTCCCGCGATCACCTGGACTACCACGGCACCATGCAGGCCTACGGCGAAGCCAAGGCCAGGCTGTTTGCCTGGAATGACCTGAAGTGCCGGGTCATCAACCTCGATGACGAATTCGGTCGGCAACTGGCCGCCGACAAGCGCGAGTCCCGGCTGATCACCTACAGCCTGGAAGACGCCAGCGCCTACCTGTATGTACGCCAGGCGCAATTCAATGACGAAGGCGTGCGCGCCACGCTGGTGACGCCCCAGGGCGAACACCACCTGCGCAGCACCTTGCTCGGCCGTTTCAACCTGAGCAACGTCCTGGCCGCCATCGGTGCCTTGCTGGGCCTGGACTACGCGCTGGATGAAATCCTCAAGGTCCTGCCCAAGCTCGAAGGCCCGGCCGGTCGCATGCAGCGCCTGGGTGGCGGTGCGCAACCTTTGGTGGTGGTCGATTACGCCCACACCCCCGATGCGTTGGAAAAGGTCCTGACAGCCCTGCGGCCTCACGCCAAGGGCAAGCTACTGTGCCTGTTCGGCTGCGGTGGCGATCGCGACCGTGGCAAGCGCCCGTTGATGGCTGAAGTGGTACAGCGGTTGGCCGACGGTGTGCTCGTCACCGATGACAACCCGCGCACCGAAGACCCTTCGCAGATTTTCGACGACATCCGCGCCGGTTTCTCGGCGGTGGACAACGTCACGTTCGTGGCCGGACGCGGCCAGGCGATCGCGCAACTGATCGCCGGCGCCTCGGCGGATGACGTCATCGTCCTGGCTGGCAAGGGCCACGAGGACTACCAGGAAATCAACGGCGAGCGCCATGCATTCTCCGATCTGGTGGAGGCCGATCACGCCTTGACCGCGTGGGAGGTGGCCCATGCTTAAGGCCCTGAAACTCAGCGAGCTGACCAACGCCCTGAATGCACGCCTCATCGCTGCGGACGCCGCCTTCGACGGCGTCAGCATCGACAGCCGGGCGATTGCGCCGGGGCAGTTGTTCGTTGCCCTGGCCGGGCCGCGTTTCGACGGCCACGACTACCTGAACGAAGTCGCCGCCAAAGGTGCGGTGGCGGCATTGGTCGAGCGGGAAGTGAGCAACAGCACGTTGCCGCAATTGCTGGTCAGCGACACCCGCCAGGCCCTGGGCCAGCTCGGTGCGCTGAACCGTGCCGCGTTCGACAACCCGGTCGCGGCCATCACCGGCTCCAGCGGCAAGACCACGGTCAAGGAGATGCTTGCTAGCATCCTGCGCACCCGGGGGCCTGTCCTGGCGACCCGTGGTAACCTGAACAACGACCTCGGTGTACCGCTGACCTTGCTGGAACTGGCACCGGAACACAGCGCCGCCGTCATCGAGCTGGGTGCTTCGCGACTCGGCGAGATCGCCTACACCGTTGGCATGACCAAGCCCCATGTGGCCGTGCTCAACAACGCCGGGACCGCCCACGTCGGCGAGTTCGGTGGCCCGGAAAAAATCGTCGAAGCCAAGGGTGAGATCATCGAAGGGCTGGCGGCCGATGGCGTCGCCGTGCTGAATCTCGATGACAAGGCGTTCGGCATCTGGAAGACCCGTGCGGCGGGGCGCAAGGTGCTGACCTTCGCCCTGGACAACCGTGCGGCGGACTTCCACGCCAGCGACCTGGACCGCGACGCCCGTGGTTGCCCGGCGTTCAACCTGCACAGCCCGGATGGCGCGGCGCGAGTCCAGCTGAACCTGCTCGGCACCCATAACGTCGCCAATGCCTTGGCGGCCGCGGCTGCAGCCCATGCCCTGGGCGTGTCGCTGCCCGGTATCGTCGCCGGGCTGGACGCCGTGCAACCGGTCAAGGGTCGCTCCGTCGCGCAACTGGCCAGCAACGGCATGCGCGTCATCGATGACACCTACAACGCCAACCCATCGTCCATGTGCGCGGCTGTGGATATCCTCGCCGGTTTCTCCGGCCGTACCGTGCTGGTGCTGGGGGATATCGGCGAGTTGGGCGAGTGGGCGCAGCAGGGCCATCACGATGTCGGCGCCTACGCCCGTGGCAAGGTCGATGCGCTGTATGCCGTGGGCCCGATGATGGCCCACGCGGTCGCCGCGTTTGGCGAACACGCCCAGCATTTCACGACCCAGGCCGAACTGATCCAGGCCTTGGGTGCCGAGCAAGACCCGAACACCACCTTACTGATCAAGGGCTCACGCAGCGCAGCGATGGAAAACATCGTCGCGGCACTGTGCGGCACCCGTATGGAGAAACATTGATGCTGCTGCTGCTAGCGGAGTACCTGCAACAGTTCTACAAAGGCTTCGCGGTCTTCCAGTACCTGACCCTGCGCGGGATCCTGGGTGTGCTGACCGCGCTGTCGTTGTCGCTGTTCCTGGGCCCGTGGATGATCCGCACCCTGCAGAACCTGCAGATTGGCCAGTCGGTCCGTAACGACGGCCCGCAATCGCACCTCTCCAAGTCCGGCACCCCGACCATGGGCGGCGCGCTGATCCTGTCGTCCATTGGCGTGAGCACCTTGCTCTGGGCCGACCTGGCGAACCGTTATGTCTGGGTCGTGCTGCTGGTGACCTTGTTCTTTGGTGCCATCGGCTGGGTCGACGACTACCGCAAGGTCATCGAGAAGAACTCCCGCGGCTTACCGAGCCGCTGGAAATATTTCTGGCAGTCGGTGTTCGGCCTCGGCGCAGCGATCTTCCTTTATATGACCGCCGCCTCGCCGGTGGAGACCACGCTGATCCTGCCGATGCTCAAGGACTACAGCATCCCGCTGGGCGCCGGCTTCATCGTGCTGACCTACCTGGTGATCGTCGGTTCGAGCAACGCAGTCAACCTCACCGACGGCCTCGACGGTCTGGCGATCATGCCGACGGTGATGGTGGGCGGTGCGCTGGGGATCTTCTGCTACCTGTCGGGTAACGTGAAGTTCGCCGAATACCTGTTGATCCCGTATGTGCCGGGGGCCGGTGAGCTGATCGTGTTCTGCGGTGCGCTGATCGGTGCCGGCCTGGGGTTCCTGTGGTTCAACACCTACCCGGCCCAAGTCTTCATGGGCGACGTCGGCGCACTGGCGCTGGGCGCAGCCCTGGGCACCATTGCTGTCATCGTTCGCCAGGAAATCGTCCTGTTCATCATGGGCGGCGTGTTCGTGATGGAGACCCTGTCAGTCGTCATTCAGGTTGCCTCCTTTAAATTGACCGGCCGCCGCGTATTCCGCATGGCGCCGATCCATCACCACTTTGAACTCAAGGGCTGGCCCGAGCCACGTGTGATCGTCCGTTTCTGGATCATCACCGTGATTCTGGTGCTGATCGGCCTTGCCACCCTGAAGCTGAGGTAGAACGAGTGTCCCTGATCGCTTCTGACCACTTCCGCATCGTTGTCGGCCTCGGCAAGAGCGGCATGTCCCTGGTTCGCTTCCTGGCGAGCCGGGGTGTGTCGTTTGCCGTGGCCGATACGCGGGAAAATCCACCTGAGCTGGCCACGCTGCGGCGTGACTACCCGCAGGTGGATGTGCGTTGTGGCGAGCTGGACGTCGAATTCCTGTGCCGCGCCGATGAGCTCTACGTGAGCCCCGGCCTGGCCCTGGCGACCCCGGCCCTGCAGGCTGCCGCGGCCCGTGGCGTGAAATTGTCCGGTGATATCGAGCTGTTCGCACGTAACGCCAAGGCGCCGATCATTGCCATCAGCGGCTCCAATGCCAAGAGCACCGTCACCACCCTGGTGGGCGAAATGGCGGCAGCGGCTGGCAAGCGGGTCGCCGTGGGCGGCAACCTCGGCACCCCGGCGCTGGACCTGCTCAGCGACGACGTTGAGTTGTATGTGATGGAGCTGTCGAGCTTCCAGCTCGAGACCACCCATGACCTGGGTGCCGAAGTGGCGACCGTGCTCAACATCAGCGAAGACCACATGGACCGCTACAGCGGCCTGCCGGCGTACCACCTGGCCAAGCACCGGATCTTCCGCGGGGCCCGGCAGGTGGTGTTCAACCGCCAGGACGCGTTGACCCGTCCGCTGCTGACCGAGAACCAGCCGTGCTGGTCCTTCGGCTTGGGTGTTCCGGACTTCAAGGGCTTCGGGTTGCGCGATGAGAACGGCGAGAAGTACCTGGCCTTCGAATTTCAGAACCTGATGCCGGTGCGCGAACTGAAGATCCGTGGCGCCCACAACCAGGCCAATGCCCTCGCGGCCCTGGCCCTGGGTCACGCGGTCGGCCTGCCGTTCGACGCCATGCTGTCGGCCCTGCGCACTTTCGCCGGCCTCGAACATCGCTGCCAGTGGGTGCGCGACCTCGATGGCGTGGCCTGGTACAACGATTCCAAGGCCACCAACGTCGGTGCTGCGCTGGCAGCCATCGAAGGCTTGGGTGCGGACGTCGACGGCAAGCTCGTGCTGATCGCCGGCGGTGACGGCAAGGGCGCTGACTTCAAGGACCTGCGCAACCCGGTGGCGGCCAACTGCCGCGCCGTGGTGCTGATGGGCCGCGACCGCGAATTGATCGCCCAGGCCCTGGGTGATGCCGTGCCGCTGGTGCGCGTCGGTTCGCTGGACGAAGCGGTGCAGCAGTGCCGCGCCCTTGCGCAACCGGGCGATGCGGTGCTGTTGTCGCCGGCCTGCGCCAGCCTGGACATGTTCAAGAACTACGAAGAGCGTGGGCAGTTGTTCGCGCGTGCAGCGGAGGGCTTGGCATGAGTCTGATGAACATCATCAAGCCGTACCCGTCGCCGTTGATCACCGGGCGTGGCATCGACCTGGATTTCCCGATGCTCGCCGGTTGCCTGGCGCTGCTGGGCCTGGGCCTGGTGATGATCACTTCCGCCTCCTCGGAAGTGGCCGCCGTGCAGTCGGGCAACACCCTTTACCACATGATCCGCCACCTGATTTACCTGGTGATCGGCCTGGGCGCCTGCGTAGTCACCATGATGGTGCCGATCGCCACATGGCAACGCATGGGCTGGATGATGCTGCTCGGTGCCTTTGGCCTGCTGGTGATGGTGCTGGTGCCGGGCGTTGGCCGCGAGGTCAACGGTTCGATGCGCTGGATCGGCTTCAGTTTCTTCAACGTACAGCCTTCGGAAATCGCCAAAGTGTTCGTGGTGCTCTTCCTCGCCGGTTACCTGGTGCGGCGCCAGAAAGAAGTGCGCGAAAGCTGGATGGGGTTCTTCAAGCCGTTCATCGTGCTGCTGCCGATGGCGGGCCTGTTGCTGATGGAGCCGGACTTCGGTGCCACGGTCGTGATGATGGGTGCGGCGGCGGCCATGTTGTTCCTCGGCGGCGTCGGCTTGTTTCGCTTCATCCTGATGGTGGTCCTGGCAGTGGCGGCGGTAACGGTACTGGTCCAGGCGCAACCTTATCGGATGGCGCGCCTGATCACCTTCACCGATCCGTGGGCCGACCAGTTCGGCTCCGGCTATCAATTGACCCAGGCGCTGATCGCCTTCGGTCGCGGCGAATGGCTGGGCGTAGGCCTGGGCAACAGCGTGCAGAAACAGTTCTACCTGCCTGAAGCCCACACCGACTTCGTGTTCTCGGTTCTGGCCGAAGAATTGGGCGTGGTCGGCTCGCTGTGCACCGTTGCCCTGTTCGTGTTCGTCTGCGTGCGTGGCATGTACATCGGCTTGTGGGCCGAGAAGGCCAAGCAGTTCTTCGCCGCCTATGTGGCGTATGGCCTGTCGTTCCTGTGGATCGGCCAGTTCCTGATCAACATCGGTGTGAACGTCGGCCTGTTGCCGACCAAGGGCCTGACATTGCCGTTCCTCAGTTACGGCGGCAGTTCCCTGGTGATCTGCTGTGCCTGCCTGGGCTTGTTGTTGCGTATCGAATGGGAGAGCCGAACCCACTTGGGCAGCGAAGAAATGGAATTTCACGAGAGCGACTTCGCCGAGGAGCCGACTCATGGGCGCTAACGTGCTGATCATGGCTGGCGGGACCGGCGGGCATGTGTTCCCGGCGCTGGCCTGTGCCCGCGAGTTCCAGGCGCGCGGCTATACCGTGCACTGGCTGGGCACGCCACGGGGCATCGAGAACGAACTGGTGCCGGGTGCCGGGCTGGAACTGCATCGGATCAACGCCAGTGGGCTGCGGGGCAAAGGCAAGCTGTCGTTGCTCAAGGCACCGCTGATGCTGCTCAAGTCGATCTGGCAGGCGCGGGCGATCATCCGCCGGTTGCGGCCGGTGTGCGTGGTGGGGTTTGGCGGTTATGTGACCGGTCCCGGTGGCGTTGCGGCAAAACTGGCCGGCGTGCCGGTGATCGTTCATGAGCAGAACGCCGTGGCCGGTACCGCCAATCGGTTACTGGTGCCGTTGGCCGCCCGGGTCTGTGAAGCCTTTCCCGACACCTTTACCCTGTCGGGCAGCCGGCGCACCACCGGTAACCCGGTGCGCACCGAGCTGTTCCTCGAAACACCGCGCCCGGCCCTGGCCGGACGCAAGGCGCGTTTGCTGATCCTGGGTGGAAGCCTGGGGGCAGAACCGTTGAACAAATTGCTGCCCGAAGCCCTGTCGCAGGTCGCCCCCGAACTGCGGCCGGAAGTGTTCCACCAGGCCGGCAAGAACCACGATGAAGTGACCGCCGAGCGCTACCGCGCCGCAGGCGTGGAGGCGCAAGTGCAGCCTTTCATCAAAGACATGGCCCAAGCCTATGGCTGGGCCGATCTGGTGGTATGCCGCGCAGGCGCGTTGACCATCAGCGAACTGGCTGCCGCCGGTCTGCCCTCGATGCTGGTGCCGTTGCCCCACGCCATCGACGATCACCAGACCCGCAATGCCGATTATTTGGCCCGCGAAGGCGCTGCCTTCCTGATGCCGCAAAGAACGACTGGCGCCGCGGATCTTGCCGCCCGCCTGACAGAGGTTTTGATGCAGCCGCAACGACTTGAAGACATGGCCCGCGCCGCGCGCCGCCTGGCCAAACCCGATGCCACGGCCCAAGTGGTCGATACCTGCCTGGAGGTGGCCCATGGTTGAGAATCGCAAAGCCATGCCACAACCGGAAATGCGCCGTATCCGCCGCATCCACTTCGTCGGTATCGGCGGCGTGGGCATGTGCGGGATCGCCGAAGTCTTGCTGAACCTGGGCTACCAGGTTTCCGGCTCCGACCTGAAGGCCTCGCCCGTGACCGAGCGCCTGGAGTCCTTCGGCGCGCAAATCTTTATCGGTCACCGTGCCGAGAACGCCGCCAATGCCGACGTACTGGTGGTCTCCAGTGCCGTGAACACCGCCAACCCGGAAGTCGCCACCGCCCTGGAGCGCCGCATTCCGGTGGTGCCGCGGGCCGAGATGCTGGCCGAGCTGATGCGTTATCGCCATGGCATTGCCGTTGCCGGCACCCACGGCAAGACCACCACCACCAGCCTGATCGCTTCGGTGTTCGCCTCCGGTGGCCTGGACCCGACCTTTGTGATCGGTGGCCGCCTGAATGCCGCGGGCACCAATGCCCAACTGGGCACCAGTCGCTACCTGATCGCCGAAGCCGACGAAAGCGATGCCAGTTTCCTGCACTTGCAACCGCTGGTGGCCGTGGTCACGAACATCGACGCCGACCACATGGCGACTTACGACGGCGACTTCAACAAGTTGAAGAAAACCTTCGTCGAGTTCCTGCACAACCTGCCGTTCTACGGTCTGGCCGTGGTGTGCCTGGACGATCCGGTGGTGCGCGAGATCCTGCCGCTGGTCAAGCGTCCGACTGTGACCTACGGCTTTGGCGAAGAGGCCGACGTGCGCGCCATCAACGTGCGCCAGCAAGGCATGCAGACGTTCTTCACCGTGCTGCGTCCCGATCGCGAGCCACTGGATGTGTCGGTGAACATGCCGGGCAACCACAACGTGCTCAATGCACTGGCCACCATCTGCATCGCCACCGATGAAGGCGTCAGCGATGAAGCCATCGTCCAGGGCCTGTCCGGGTTCCAGGGCGTGGGCCGACGCTTCCAGGTCTACGGCGAACTGCCGGTGGACGGCGGCAGCGTGATGCTGGTGGACGACTACGGCCACCACCCGACCGAAGTCGCGGCGGTGATCAAGGCCGTGCGCGGTGGCTGGCCGGAGCGTCGCCTGGTGATGGTCTACCAGCCGCACCGCTACAGCCGCACCCGTGACCTGTATGACGATTTCGTCCAGGTGCTGGTCGACGCCAACGTGCTGCTGTTGATGGAAGTCTATCCGGCCGGCGAAGAGCCGATCCCGGGTGCCGACAGCCGCCAGCTGTGCCACAGCATTCGCCAGCGCGGTCAGTTGGACCCGATCTACATCGAGCGTGGCGTGGACCTCGCGCCATTGGTCAAGCCGCTGCTGCGCGCCGGTGACATCCTGCTTTGCCAGGGTGCCGGTGACATCGGTGGCCTGGCCCCGAAACTGTTGAATAGTCCGTTATTCGCCGGGGCTGTCGCGGCCCCGAGCGCGGGGAAACTGAAATGACTGCTGCCTACGCCAACCTGGCCTCGACCCTCGACCCGAAAGCCTTCGGCCGCGTCGCCGTGCTGTTCGGCGGCAAGAGCGCCGAGCGCGAGGTGTCCCTCAAGTCGGGCAACGCCGTGCTGCAAGCCCTGCAAAGTGCTGGCGTCGACGCTTTTGGCATCGACGTGGGCGACGACTTCCTGCAACGCCTGCTCAGCGAAAAGATCGACCGTGCGTTCATCATTCTTCATGGCCGCGGCGGTGAAGACGGCAGCATGCAAGGCCTGCTCGAATGCCTGGGCATTCCCTACACCGGCAGCGGCATCCTGGCGTCTGCCCTGGCGATGGACAAGCTGCGCACCAAGCAGGTCTGGCACAGCCTCGGTATTCCGACACCGCGTCACGCCGTGCTGGCGTCCGAGGCCGATTGTATTTCGGCGGCTGCGGAACTGGGCTTCCCTTTGATCGTCAAACCGGCCCATGAAGGTTCAAGTATCGGCATGGCGAAAGTGAATTCGCTGCCTGAGTTGACCACGGCATGGAAAGACGCCAGTTCCTACGATTCGCAAGTGTTGGTCGAACAGTGGATCAGTGGTCCCGAGTTCACCATCGCCATCCTGCGTGACCAGGTCTTGCCCCCGATTGCGCTGGGCACCCCGCACACGTTCTACGACTACGACGCCAAGTACCTGGCCAACGATACCCAGTACCGCATTCCCTGCGGGCTGGACCCCGTCAAGGAAAAACAACTGATGGACCTCACGGCCAAGGCCTGTGAGGCGTTGGGTATTGCCGGTTGGGGCCGGGCGGACGTGATGCAGGACGCCGACGGGCAATTCTGGTTCCTGGAAGTCAACACCGCTCCCGGCATGACCGATCACAGCCTGGTACCGATGGCGGCCCGTGCCGCCGGCCTGGATTTCCAGCAACTGGTGCTGTCGATCCTGGCGGCCAGTGTCGGCCAGCAAGAGCCAAGAGGTTAAGCCATGCAAGGCGCATCGCTTCGTCATCAGCCATCGGCACCCGGTCGTAAACCGGTGCCGCGGGGTGCCAGCCGGATGGTGGCCAAGGAGCCGATGTCGGCGCGCTTGCCGAAAGCCAACTTTGGTTTTCTCAAGAGCCTGTTCTGGCCGGTACTGCTGGTGGCGTTGGGGTTCGGTACCTACGAAGGTGCCCAACGGTTGCTGCCGTATGCCGACCGACCGATTGCCCGGATCAACGTCCAGGGTGACCTGAGCTACATCAGCCAGCAGGCGGTGCAACAGCGGATCGCCCCCTTTGTCGCGTCGAGCTTCTTCACCATCGACCTGGCGGGCATGCGCACGGAACTGGAGCAGATGCCCTGGATCGCCCACGCCGAAGTCCGCCGGGTCTGGCCGGACCAGGTGTCGATCCGCCTGGAAGAACAACTGCCGGTGGCCCGTTGGGGCGACGAGTCGCTGTTGAACAACCAGGGCCAGGCGTTTACGCCAAAGGAACTGGCCAACTATGAACACCTGCCACAGTTGTTCGGTCCTCAGCGGGCCCAGCAGCAAGTGATGCAGCAATACCAGGTGTTGAGCCAGATGCTGCGGCCGTTGGGCTTCTCCATCGCGCGCCTGGAGCTGCGTGAGCGCGGCAGCTGGTTCCTGACCACGGGCGCGGGCAGCTCGGGGCCGGGCGTCGAGCTGTTGCTCGGTCGCGGCAACCTGGTGGAAAAGATGCGCCGTTTCATCGCCATCTACGACAAGACGCTCAAAGAACAGTTTACGAACATTGCGCGCATCGATCTGCGCTACGCCAACGGCCTGGCTGTTGGCTGGCGTGAACCGGTAGCGCCGTCGACGGCCGCACCCGCCGTCGCGAAGAATTAAGAAGAGGCAGGACCCATGGCAAACGTGCAAAGCGGAAAAATGATCGTCGGTCTGGATATCGGCACTTCCAAAGTGGTTGCGCTGGTAGGCGAGGTCGCGGACGACGGCACGCTGGTCATCGTCGGGATCGGTACACACCCGTCTCGTGGCTTGAAAAAAGGCGTGGTGGTGAACATCGAGTCCACCGTGCAGTCGATCCAGCGCGCCATCGAGGAAGCGCAGTTGATGGCCGGTTGCCGGATCCACTCGGCGTTCGTCGGCGTGGCGGGCAATCACATCCGCAGCTTGAACTCCCACGGCATCGTCGCAATCCGTGATCGCGAAGTCAGCTCCGCCGACCTCGAACGCGTGCTCGACGCGGCCCAGGCCGTGGCGATTCCGGCTGACCAGCGAGTACTGCACACCCTGCCACAGGACTACGTGATCGATAACCAGGAAGGCGTGCGTGAGCCCCTGGGCATGTCCGGCGTGCGCCTGGAAGCCAAGGTCCACGTGGTCACCTGCGCGGTGAATGCCGCCCAGAACATCGAAAAATGCGTGCGCCGCTGCGGCCTGGAAATCGACGACATCATCCTCGAGCAACTGGCCTCGGCCTACTCGGTGCTGACCGACGACGAGAAAGAGCTGGGCGTGTGCCTGGTGGACATCGGCGGCGGCACGACCGACATCGCGATCTTCACCGAAGGCGCCATCCGTCACACAGCGGTGATCCCGATTGCGGGCGACCAGGTGACCAACGACATCGCCATGGCGTTGCGCACCCCGACCCAGTACGCCGAGGAAATCAAGATCCGCTACGCCTGTGCCCTGGCGAAGCTGGCCGGTGCCGGCGAAACCATCAAGGTGCCGAGCGTCGGCGACCGTCCACCGCGCGAGTTGTCCCGCCAGGCCCTGGCCGAAGTGGTCGAGCCGCGTTACGACGAGCTGTTCACGCTGATCCAGGCCGAGCTGCGTCGCAGCGGCTACGAAGACCTGATCCCGGCTGGCATCGTGCTGACCGGCGGTACCTCGAAGATGGAAGGCGCGGTCGAACTGGCCGAGGAAATCTTCCACATGCCGGTACGCCTGGGCGTGCCTCATGGCGTCAAGGGCCTGGATGACGTGGTCCGCAACCCGATCTATTCCACCGGCGTGGGCTTGTTGATGTACGGCCTGCAGAAACAGTCCGACGGGATCTCGTTCTCCGGGATCGGCAGCCGCGACAGCTACAGCAGCGACGAGCCCAAGGCTCCACTGTTGGAGCGGCTCCAGGCCTGGGTGAAAGGCAATTTCTAAAAGGTTTCAAGCTTCAGGCGGCAGGTTTCAGGCTTGCGCTGGAAGACGGCAACAAACGCAGTAGGCGAAAAAACTAGAGAATGAAAGGAGAGGGAAAATGTTCGAACTCGTAGACAACATCCCCGCCAGCCCGGTTATCAAGGTAATCGGTGTCGGCGGTGGCGGCGGCAACGCTGTCAACCACATGGTCAAGAGCAACATCGAAGGCGTCGAGTTCATCTGCGCCAACACCGATGCTCAAGCGCTGAAGAACATCGGCGCGCGGACCATCCTGCAACTGGGTACCGGCGTGACCAAGGGCCTGGGTGCCGGCGCGAATCCTGAGGTTGGCCGTCAGGCGGCCCTGGAAGACCGCGAGCGCATCGCTGAAGTCCTGGCCGGCACCAACATGGTGTTCATCACCACGGGCATGGGCGGCGGTACCGGTACCGGTGCAGCCCCGATCATTGCCGAAGTGGCCAAGGAAATGGGCATCCTCACCGTTGCGGTGGTGACCCGTCCGTTCCCGTTCGAAGGCCGCAAGCGCATGCAGATCGCCGACGAAGGCATCCGCGCGCTGAGCGACAGCGTCGACTCGTTGATCACCATTCCCAACGAGAAACTGCTGACCATCCTCGGTAAAGACGCCAGCCTGCTGTCGGCGTTCGCCAAGGCTGACGATGTACTGGCCGGTGCCGTTCGCGGTATCTCCGACATCATCAAGCGCCCGGGCATGATCAACGTCGACTTCGCCGACGTACGCACCGTGATGTCCGAAATGGGCATGGCGATGATGGGCACTGGCTGCGCCAGCGGTCCGAACCGTGCACGCGAGGCCACCGAAGCGGCCATTCGCAACCCGTTGCTCGAAGACGTCAACCTGCAAGGCGCTCGCGGCATCCTGGTGAACATCACCGCCGGTCCGGACCTGTCCCTGGGCGAGTACTCCGACGTGGGTAGCATCATCGAGGCGTTCGCTTCCGACCACGCGATGGTCAAGGTCGGCACCGTGATCGATCCGGACATGCGTGACGAGCTGCACGTGACCGTGGTTGCCACCGGCCTGGGCGCGAAAATCGAGAAACCGATGAAGGTGATCGACAACACCGTCCAGACCACCATGGCTTCGCAGCCACAGCAACAGGCTCCCGTTCGTCAGGAAGCGCCAGCGGTGAACTACCGTGACCTGGACCGTCCGACCGTCATGCGCAACCAGGCCCAGGCCGGTGCTGCGACTGCCGCGAAGATGAATCCGCAGGATGATCTGGATTACCTGGACATCCCGGCTTTCCTGCGTCGTCAGGCCGATTGATGAAATGTATCAGGGGGATACGGGTGATTGGTGTTCAGCAAAGGTCTGGTCTGCTATCATCGCCAGCCTTTGTTGATACCAGTTCGCAATTTGCGCTGAAGCGGCCCATGCCATGATTAAACAACGCACCCTGAAGAATATTATCCGTGCCACAGGTGTCGGCCTGCACTCCGGCGAGAAGGTCTACCTGACCCTCAAGCCAGCACCTGTCGATACCGGCATCGTGTTTTGTCGTGCCGACCTCGATCCTGTGGTGCAGATTCCTGCTCGCGCGGAAAACGTTGGTGAAACCACTATGTCGACCACATTGGTCAACGGTGACACCAAAGTGGACACGGTGGAGCATTTGCTCTCGGCCATGGCTGGCCTGGGCATCGATAACGCCTACGTCGAGCTCTCCGCGTCCGAAGTCCCGATCATGGATGGCAGTGCCGGACCCTTCGTATTCCTGATTCAATCGGCTGGCCTGGAAGAGCAGGACGCCGCTAAGAAATTCATCCGCATCCTGCGGGAAGTGACTGTTGAAGATGGCGACAAGCGCGCCACTTTCGTCCCTTTCGAAGGTTTCAAGGTGAGTTTCGAGATCGATTTCGATCACCCGGTTTTCCGTGACCGCACCCAGAGTGCAAGCGTGGATTTTTCCAGCACTTCGTTCGTAAAAGAAGTCAGCCGCGCCCGTACCTTTGGTTTCATGAGTGATATCGAGTACCTGCGCAAGCACAACCTCGCACTCGGCGGCAGCGTTGAAAACGCGATCGTGGTCGATTCCGATGGCGTGTTGAACGAAGACGGCCTTCGTTATGAAGACGAATTCGTCAAGCACAAGATCCTCGATGCAATTGGTGACCTCTACCTGCTGGGCAACAGCCTGATTGGTGAGTTCAAGGGCTTCAAGTCCGGTCATGCACTGAACAACCAGCTGCTGCGCAAGTTGATTGAGCAGAAAGATGCTTGGGAAGTCGTGACGTTCGAAGATGCCAGCACCGCACCAATCTCCTACATGCGCCCTGTAGCGGCTGTGTAGGCAAAAACCTCTCTAGTTTTTAAGGGCTGCCTTCGGGTGGCCCTTTTTTATGGGTGCTGATTATGGAAATGGGTTTGGTCGTCCCGGACTACCTAACCTGTAGCAATGTGATTGTCTAAAACAATGCAGGGCCTGCTTTGCAGGCCAGCGGGAGCAAGCTCCCTCGCCACGGGAGGAGCGTTTCGGGCTTTGGCTTTGGCTTTGGCTTTGGCTTTGGCTTTTGATCTTGATCTTGATCTTGATCCTAACGCCCCATCAACCACGCTGGCCGAACGCAGGCATTGCGCAGTGGGCAACCCGGCATGGATGCCGGGATAGCCGCGCTGGGCCATGGATGGCCCTTCGCGGCGGGCCCACGGAGCAATGCCGGAGTGAGGGAACACCTCGCCTGGGCGAGGTGCCGAGTGGTGGGGCACAGACCTTTTGGTTACTTTTGGGGCGTTTGCCAAAAGTAACCCGCTGTAAGAGCGGAACCGCCAGCAGCCATCACCGCAGAAACGGATATACCCCCAACACCCCCCCAAAAAAAACATATCACATCGCACAAACCACCCGATTCCGCCCACTAGCCTTGGCCTGATACAACGCCTTGTCCGCCGCAAACACCAATTGCTTGAGCTCCCCATAAGGCCCATTGGACCAGGTGGCAATACCAATGCTCACCGTCATGGGCACCTCCCCAGAGTGAGGGAGAGGCAATTGTTCCACCGCTTCGCGAATCGCCTGGGCCATGCTGAACGCCCCGGCGGTGGTGGTCTCTGGCAGTACGACCGAGAACTCCTCGCCACCGTAGCGTGCCGCCAGGTCGGCTGGTCGACGCACATGTCCACTGATCAAGTGCGCCAGGTTGCGCAAGGCGTCATCACCGCCCTGATGACCGTGGCGATCATTGAACGCCTTGAAGTGGTCCGCATCGATCATCAGGATCGACAGCGGCTGGCCGGAGCGTTGGGCGCGCAGCCATTCCTGTTGCAGGGTTTCGTCCAGGGTTCGTCGGTTGGCCAGTCCCGTCAACGCGTCGATGGACGCCAGTTTGGCCAGTTCCTGTTCGGCGTTGTGGCGGCGCCTCAGTTCGCGGCGCAGCAACCAGGTCAGCCACAGCAGGCCGATGCACAATGCGCCGGTTGCGCCGCTCACCAGCAGGGCAGTGCGTTGCCAGGAGGCAAACACTTCCTGGGCAGAAAGCGCCACTATGACGATCAATGGCAAGTCGCCTACCTGGGAAAAGGTGTACAGGCGCAGTTCTTGATCACGGCTCGACAGGGCGGTGAAACTGCCGTTGCCCTCGCGCAGGATGCGTACGAAGTTCGGACGGTTGCTGAAGTCCTTGCCGATCAGGTCAGCCGCGATGGGCGGTTCCTGTGCCAACAGGATGCCGTCGCGGCTGATCAGGTTGACCGTGCCGCCATGGCCCACGTTGAGGCTCTTGAACAATTGGCTGAAGTAGCTCAGGCGCATCGCCGACTCGGCCACGCCCTTGAACCCTCCCTGTTCATCGCTCCACCGGCGACTGAAGCTGATGCGCCAGTCATGTTCGCCACTCCTGGCGCGAAACGGTGGGCTGATCTTCATGTCCGGACTAGGGTCGAGGACATGGGATTGGAAATACTCTCGATCGGCGTAGTTGCCCTTGCGCGGCACCACGGAGGCAGAGTCCGCCACCACATCGCCATTCTTGTCGAGCAGCAGGATGTCGCCTTTATAGGGGGCGGCGGTGGCGCGATCGAAATAGGCCAGGTGGCGGATGGCTGGCGAAACGTCTTTGAGGTCGTCGCGTTTTGCTGCGGCGAGCAGGCCTTGCACCGACACGTCGTAGAGTTCGACATTGCGCAGCACGTCGGCGTCAATCAGTTGCACGATATTGTTCGCGGCACGTGCCGCCGCCTGTTGGGCCTCGGCCTGTTCGCGGATCAGCAGGAAGGTCACGATGCTTAGGATGGCAATGACAACCAGCGAGCTGGCCAGCACGAGCACGCGTTCCGACGGGGTCGGAAGCGGGGGTATGCCAGGTGTCGCACTACTCGCGCTCATGGTGTTGATGTCTACGCATGTCATGTGGCTGGGATCACTCCCAAGGGCTGTACAACCGGCATTGAACCGGATGCTGGCCTTTTGCAAGATTGTGCTTGGATCGGGGGGAGCGGGCAATCAGTGTTTGCGCAATAACCCGCAAGGTGTTGCAGAAAGCTGCGATTTATTGATTTTGATCCAGTTGGCTTTCGCCTGGCATTCAACTCGGAAATAGATCCAGCCTTTTGCACGCCTTAGGCCGGCAAGCGGATCCCGAACGTATTGGTGCCCTGGTCACTGTGCACGAATACGTCCCCGCCGTGCATCAGTGCAATCGCCTTGACGATGGCCAGCCCCAACCCATGGTTGGCGCCGCTGTTGCTGCGCGACGCATCGACCCGGTAGAAACGTTCGAACAGGCGCGGCAGGTGCTCGTTGGCAATCGGTTTGCCAGGGTTGGTGACGGCGAGGGTGATCTGGTCGCCCAGGGCTTGGATACGCACCTCGATCACTTGGCCGGGGGCGGTGTGCTGCACCGCGTTGCTCAAGAGGTTGATGAGTGCGCGACGCAACTGGGCGATCTCGATGTGGGCCTGGGCATCGCCGCTGACTCGGACCTGGACTTGGGCATCTTCCAGGATGAAGTCCAGGTAGTCGAGGGTGGTTGCCACTTCATCGGCCAGCGAGGTGCGGGTTAATTGGGTGGCCTTGCTGCCCTGGTCGGCGCTGGCCAGGAACAGCATGTCATTGATGATCGAACGCAGTCGTTCCAGTTCCTCGAGGTTGGATTGCAGCACCTCGAAATAGTGTTCGGCCGAACGCCCACGGGTCAGTGCGACCTGGGTCTGGCCGATCAGGTTGGTCAGGGGCGAGCGCAGTTCATGGGCGACATCGGCATTGAATGACTCCAGTCGCCAGTAGGCTTGCTCGACCCGATCGAGCGTGGCATTGAAGGAACTGACGAACTGGCTCAGCTCCGGCGGCAACGGTGATAACCGCAAGCGTCCGGACAACCTGGGAGGGGCCAGGCGCCGGGCTTCATCGGAGAGCTTGATCAGCGGCTTGAGGCCAATGCGCGCCACCCAATAGCCCAGCAGCGAGGCCAGCAGAACGCCAACGAACGCCAGGCTCACCAACGCCACCAGCAAACGGTGCTGGGTCTGGTAGAAGGTCCCGGTGTCGATGCCGATCAAGAAGCGCAGCGGCGGACGCTGGTCCTTGGCCGGGAACTGGCTGACCAGCACTTTCATCGGGTAGCGTCGATCGGGCCGTTGCAGGTCGCGCTTGCCCAGTGGGCCTTCGGCAAAGGCGCGGATCTGCGAGTCGGGGTTGCCATACTCAAAATGCGGATCGCCGCTGACGATCCAGAAGTGGATGCGTTTGTCTTCTTCGCCGAGCAAGCGCAGCTTGTTGTTGATCTTGACCCAGTGTTCGGTCGTGCC
Source organism: Pseudomonas sp. FG6 (assembly GCF_057809015.1). Classification (NCBI taxonomy): domain Bacteria; kingdom Pseudomonadati; phylum Pseudomonadota; class Gammaproteobacteria; order Pseudomonadales; family Pseudomonadaceae; genus Pseudomonas; species Pseudomonas sp. FG6. The sequence continues at coordinate 69,060 of NZ_JBMDJD010000022.1, read as the reverse complement.
GTAACGGCCAACGGTGGATTCCAGCACGCTGTAGCGCGCATCGAGTTCGGCTTCGGGCAGCAGGCCCAGGCCCTTTTCGACCTGTTGATACAACGCGCCGCCGATCAACAGGAACACCAGCGCGGCCACCAGCGTGAACATCCCGCTGAGGCGCAACGCCAGGCTGTTACTCACTTCGACTCTCCAGCACGTAGCCCATCCCGCGAATGGTGTGCAGCAGTTTCTGTTCGAACGGCCCGTCGAGCTTGGCTCGCAGGCGTTTGATCGCCACCTCCACGACGTTGGCGTCGCTGTCGAAATTGATGTCCCAGACCATTTCGGCGATGGCGGTCTTGGACAGGATTTCGCCCTGGCGGCGGGCCAGGACGCTGAGCAGCGAGAACTCCTTGGCCGTCAGGTCCAGGCGTTGGCCGGCGCGGGTGGCCTTGCGGCTGATCAGGTCGATCCAGAGATCGGCGATGCTCACCTGCACCGGTTCATGGCCGCCGCTGCGACGGGTCAGGGCCTGGAGGCGGGCCACCAGTTCCAGGAAGGAGAATGGCTTGCCCAAGTAGTCGTCGGCCCCGTCGCGCAGGCCCTTGATGCGATCTTCGACCCGCTCGCGGGCGGTGAGCATGATCACCGGTGTCTGCTTGCGGGCGCGCAAGGCCCGCAACACGCCGAAGCCGTCCAGGCCCGGCAGCATTACGTCGAGCACGATCACCGCGTAGTCGCTTTCCAGGGCCAGGTGCAGGCCTTCGATACCGTCGGGCGCCACGTCTACGGTGTAGCCCTGTTCGGTCAGGCCGCGATGCAGGTAATCGGCGGTTTTTTCTTCGTCTTCGATGATCAGAACGCGCATGGTCCCGCCTCAGTCTGTGGTTGCCGGCACTGCTTCGGGATGATGGCCGGGTCGATGGAACAGCCGCTCCAGCCACAAGTATATGATCGGCGTGGTGAACAGCGTCAGCGCCTGGCTCACCAGCAGACCGCCCACCACTGCGATGCCCAGGGGCTGGCGCAACTCCGCGCCAGCGCCATAGCCGAGCATCAGCGGCAGGGCGCCAAGCAGGGCGGCCAGGGTGGTCATCATGATCGGCCGGAACCGGGTCAGGCACGCCTGGAAAATCGCTTCCTGGGGCGCCATCCCCTTGTCGCGCTGGGCGTCGAGGGCGAAGTCGATCATCAGGATGCCGTTCTTCTTGACGATCCCGATCAGCAGCACCAACCCGATCAGCGCCATGATCGAAAAATCCTGGCCCAGCAGCCAGAGCATGATCAAGGCGCCGAGGCCGGCCGAGGGCAGCGTCGAAATGATCGTCAGCGGGTGCACGAAACTCTCGTAGAGCACCCCCAGGATGATGTACACCGCCACCAGCGCGGCAAGGATCAACCACGGCTGGCTGGCCAGCGAGCTCTGGAACGCCTGGGCCGCGCCCTGGAAGTTGCCGCTGATGGCGGCCGGCATGCCGATCTCGTTCTTCGCCTGGTCGAGGATCCGCACCGCGTCGCCGAGTGCCACGCCGGGCGCCAGGTTGAACGACAGGTTGGCGGCCGGGAACATGCCGTCGTGGGCAATGGACAGCGGCCCGTTGCTCGGCGGGTCGAAGCGGGCCAGGGCCGAGAGCGGCACCATCTCCCCACTCAGCGGCGAGCGCAGGTAGAAGTACGCCAGGCTCTCGGCCTTGCCGCGCTGCCGTGTGTCGAGCTCCAGGATCACGTTGTACTGGTTGGTCTCGGTCTGGAATTCATTGATCTGCCGCTGGCCGAAGGCGTCGTACAGGGCCTGGTCGACATCGCTGGCGGTGAGCCCGAAGCGCGCGGCCGCGCTGCGGTCGATGTGGATGTGGGTGATGCTGCCGCCCAGTTGCAGGTCGTTGGAGATGTCACGCAACGCCGGGTTGCCGCGCAGCTTGTCGGTGAGTTTCTGCGTCCAGGCATTGAGGCTGGGCCCGTCGTTGCTCTTGAGCACGTATTGGTACTGGGCGCGGCTGGGACCGGAGCTGAGGTTGATGTCCTGCCCGGCGCGAAGGTACAACACCACGCCCGGGATCTTCAGCAGTTTGGGGCGGATCCGGTCGATGAAACCGCTTGCCGATACGTCACGCTCGCCGCGGGGCTTGAGGGCGATCCAGAAGCGGCCGTTGGCGATGGTCTGGTTGTTGCCCGAGACCCCGACGGAATGGGAAAAGGTCTGCACCGCCGGGTCGGCGGCAACGATTTCGGCCAGGGCCTTGTGCTTGGCCACCATGTCCGGGAACGAGACATCGGCGGCGGTTTCGCTGGTGCCCAGCACCAGGCCGGTGTCCTGTACCGGGAAGAAGCCCTTGGGGATGAACACGTAGCCCACCACCGCCAGCACCAGGGTCAGGCCGAATACTCCGATCATCATTTTCTGGTGGGCCAGGGCCCGGCGCAGGCCTCGCTCATACCAGCCCAGCAAGCGGTCGCCGAACCCTGGCTTGTCGTGGGCGGGGTGCACCGGGGCTCGCATGAACAACGCCGCCAGGGTCGGTGCCAGGGTCAGCGACACCACCACCGAGATCAGGATGGTCGAGGTGGCGGTCAGGGCAAACTCCTTGAACAGGCGCCCGACCACGCCGCCCATGAACAGCAGCGGAATGAACGCCGCCACCAGCGAGAAACTGATGGAGACCACGGTAAAGCCAATCTCGCCGGCGCCCTTGATCGCCGCCTCGCGCATGCCGTCGCCGGCCTCCAGGTGACGGTGGATGTTCTCCACCACGACGATGGCGTCGTCCACCACGAACCCCACCGAGATGACGATGGCCACCAGGGTCAGGTTGTTCAGGCTGAAACCCATCACGTACATCAGCGCACAACTGGCGGTCAGCGACACCCCCAGCACCGCCGAGACGATCAGCGTTGCCGAGAGCTGGCGCAGGAACAGCGCCATCACCGCGACCACCAGCAGCACCGCGATCAACAAGGTGATTTCCACCTCGTGCAGCGAGGCGCGGATGGTCTGGGTGCGGTCGATCAGCACTTTGACCTGCACGGCCGCAGGCAGCATCGCTTGCAGGGTAGGCAAGGCCGCCTGGACGCGGTCGACGGTCTCGACGATGTTGGCCCCGGGCTGCCGGAAGATGACCAGGTTGACCCCCGGCTCATCGTCGGACCAGGCCTGGACGTAGGCGTTTTCCGAACCGTTGACGACCGTGGCGATGTCCTTGAGATGGACCGGTGCCCCGTTCTTGTAGGACACGATCAGTTCGCCGTATTCCTGAGGCTGGAACAGTTGGTCGTTGGTGGACAGCGTGGAAACGCTCGAATCCCCGTACAAGGCGCCCTTGGCCAGGTTGAGGCTGGCCTGTTGCAGCGCGACGCGGATGTCCGCCAGCGTCAGGCCGATGGCCGCGAGGCGGTCGGCCGAAGCCTGGACCCGGATTGCCGGGCGTTGCTGACCGGTGATGTAGATTTGTCCTACGCCGTCGATCTGGCTGATCTGACGGGCCAGCAGCGTTTCGACGTAGTCACTCAGTTCGGTGCCCGGCATCAGGCTGGAACTGATGCTGAGGATCAGCACGGGGCTGTCGGCGGGGTTGACCTTGCGCCAGGTCGGCAGGTTCGGCATGTCCTTGGGCAGCTTGCCGGCGGCGGTGTTGATGGCTGCCTGGACCTCCTGGGCGGCGGTGTCGATGCTTTTGTCGAGGCTGAATTGCAGGATCAGGTTAGTCGAGCCCAGGGCGCTGCTGGAGGTCATCTGGGTGATACCGGGAATGGCGCTGAATTGCACTTCCAGCGGCGTCGCCACCGACGAGGCCATGGTTTCGGGGCTGGCGCCGGGCAGTTGGGCGTTGACCTGGATGGTCGGGAATTCCGCCTCCGGCAACGGCGCGACGGGCAGGCGGGGAAACGCGATCAACCCCAGCAGGACCAGGGCAAACGTCAGCAGCACCGTGGCAATGGGGTGGTCGATGCACCACGCCGAAACCGAACCCCGGCCCTTCACGGTTGCGGCTCCGAGGCCTTGGTCAGGGCGGGCGGATCACCGAGCACCTGGACATGGCTGCCCGGCTTGAGCCGTGACTGACCATCGCTCACCAACTGGTCGCCAGCGTTCACCCCCTTGATGATGTGCAGGTCGCTGTCCTGGTAAACCATCGTCACCGGCACACTCTCCACCGTGTCGCCCTTGACCCGGTACACGAAGTGCTGCTCCAGACCGCGCTGGACCACCGTCGGCGGCACCACCAGGGCGTTTTTGTCGAGGGCGGTCTGGATCTTCAGTGTCACCAATTGCCCAGGCCACAGCCGTTGCGCGGCGTTGTCGAATTCAGCCTTGGCCCGCAGGGTCCCGGTGTTGGGGTTGATCTGATTGTCGATGAGGCTCAGGTGTCCCTCGCCGAGCAATTCCCCGGTGTTGCCGTCGGCACCGACATAGGCCTTGACCAAGGCTGGGTCGGGGGCGGCGATCAGGCGTTGCAAGGTGGGCAGCATTTGCTGGGGCAGGGAGAATTCCACGGCGATCGGGTCGATCTGGGTCACGGTGAACAACCCTTCGCTGTCGCCAGTGCGCAGGAAGTTGCCTTCATCTACGTTACGAATGCCGACGCGACCGGTCACCGGGGAGCGGATCTGGGTGTAGGACAGTTGCACCTGTGCGGCATCGATGGCGGCCTGGTTGCCCTGGGCCGTAGCCTTGAGCTGGTTGACCAGTGCCTGTTGCTGGTCGTAGGTCTGCTTCGAGACACCGTCATCGACGCTGAGCAACTTGTAGCGCTTGAGGTTGACCTGGGCCACCGCCAGTTGTGCCTGGCTCTCGCCGAGCTGGGCCGTGGCCTGATCGAGGCTGGCACGGATCGAGCGGTCGTCGATGGTCGCCAGCAGGTCGCCCTTCTTGACCCGTTGCCCTTCCTTGACCAACAGCCGGGTGAGGATGCCGTCGATCTGTGGGCGGATCACCACGCTGTGCATCGACAGTACCGTGCCGATGCCGCTGGCAAAGCGGGGCACATCCTTTTGCTCCACGCTGACGACGCGTACCGGAACGACGCTGGCGGCACTGGGACGTGTGGGGACAGGCTTCAGGACAAGCCAGAGGACCAGGGCCCCCACGGCGAGCGACAGCGCAACGAACAGGACGGATTTTTTCTGGATGAGCATGGATGCGAAGAGCCGGTTCAGGACAGAAAGATTTCTATCCGTCTTATATAGCGTTGAGAGCCGGTCAGGAAGGTGACGCCAGCCTGACAGGCTTGTCAGTTTTGTCCTAGATGAGTGTCGGACGCGTGGTGACGTCGGTGGAATCTGCCCGGTACGCCCCGGTGTCCGGCAGGTATACTGTCGCCTTTTCCTGGCTCGTTGATCGGGCCCGACCTGCGCGTATCCCCCGGAGCCCCACATGACTTCCCCGACACCTTCGCCCGTGGACGAACTTTCCAACGGCGAACAGGCTGACCTGCCGGACAAGGGTGCTTGCAGCACCGAGAACGTCAAGGCGGCGATCCCGGCGTTCAAGTTCCCCTTCAAACCCGGCGAGCTGGCTGCGGCCAAGGACGGCGCTCAACAGCCGTACTACAGGAACGGCCGCAAGGACGGCCATACCAAGACGCCGGGGGCGGCGCCTCCCGGCACGCGGCGTTCGATGGGCAAGCGCTGAAACGAAACCCGCCTTGGCGCTAAGGCGTTGTTCACTTAAAGACGGGTATCGTCGTGGCGAGGGAGCTTGCTCCCGCTCGGTTGCGCAGCGACCGCAGAATCCTGGGGGCTGCTTCGCAGCCCCGCGCAAGCAAGCTCCCTCGCCACAGGAGTCATACAAACATCAGGTGAGCAGCCTTGGTGCGCGGCGGCCCAATTCAATGGGCGATCCGCGCGCCCGCCAGGCTTCCACTCAGTTCATAGGCAATCAGCTCAGCCTGGTGCGCCGTGAGAATTTCCGGCAACGAGCCGCGCAGGTACTCGACCCAGGTCTTGATTTTCGCGTCCAGGTATTGGCGCGAAGGGTAGATCGCATAGAGGTTCAGTTCCTGGGAGCGGTAGTTGGGCATGACCCGTACCAGCGTGCCGTTGCGCAGGCCTTCGATGGCCGCATACACCGGCAATATCCCCACCCCCATGCCGCTGATGATGGCGGTTTTCATCGCGTCGGCGGAGTTCACCAGAAACGGTGAACTGTTGATGGTGACCATTTCCTGGCCTTCCGGGCCATCGAACCCCCATTTTTCCAGCGGAATCACCGGGCTGACCAGCCGCAGGCAGGCGTGGTTGAGCAGGTCGCCGGGCTTTTGTGGACAACCGTTGGCTTTCACATACGCCGGCGATGCGCAGACGATGCTGTAGGTGATCCCCAGGCGTTGGGAGACGAAACCGGAGTCCGGCAGTTCGCTGGCCAGCACGATGGAGACGTCGTAGCCCTCGTTGAGCAGGTCCGGCACCCGGTTGGCCAGGGTCAGGTCGAAGGTCACGTCCGGATGGGTCTTGCGATAACGGGCGATGGCGTCGATCACGAAATGCTGGCCGATGCCGGTCATGGTATGGACCTTCAGTTGCCCGGCGGGACGCGCATGGGCGTCGCTGGCCTCGGCCTCGGCTTCTTCGACATACGCCAGGATCTGCTCGCAACGCAGCAGGTAGCGTTTGCCGGCTTCCGTCAGGGCAATGCGGCGGGTGGTGCGATTGAGCAGGCGGGTTTGCAGATGGGCTTCCAGGTTGGAAACCGCACGCGAGACGTTGGCTGTGGTGGTGTCCAGTTGCGCGGCGGCAGCGGTGAAGCTGCCGGCTTCGGCCACACAGCTGAACGCGCGCATGTTTTGCAAGGTGTCCATGAAGGGCTCTCTTGGGAGGTGGCAAATTGTGACATGAAGTTACAGAGATGCGGGACCCCGACTTATGGATTATCGCGTTAACGGTAACAAAGATTCGCATAAAGGTCGGCTTATCGCCGGTGAGGGCGATGCCTAGAATTGCCGCCACCGCCGCTCCCACAACATCTCGATTTTCTCTCCTAGGAATTTTGCGCAAGTGCCGCGTTGCATCAGCAGAGAGCTTAAGACTCTCAGTGTTTGGGTTCTGACTTTAACCATCAGCGGTTGTATCGGGACGGGAGGAATTGCGCCGCAAGGCGAGGTATTGCCAGCCAATCGACTGGCCACCGATGCCGCGATCCGCGAGGCCGCTCGCGACGCCCACTGGCCCGCCCGACAATGGTGGAAAGCCTATGGCGATGCGCAACTGGACCGTTGGATCGAGTTGGCCGTGCAAGACAGCCCCAGCCTGGCCATGGCGGCTGCGCGGGTGCGGCAGGCCAAGGCCATGGCCGGTGTCGTCGAGGCTGCCGAGTCGCTGCAGATCAACGGGGAATCGACCCTCAAGCGCCACAACTGGCCCACCGACCCGTTCTACGGGCCTGGCGACCTGGCCAATACCACCACGTGGGACAACAATGCTGGCCTCGGCTTGAGCTATGCCTTGGACCTGTGGGGCCGTGAGCGCAACGCCAGCGAACGGGCCGTCGACCTGGCCCACGTCAGCGTGGCCGAAGCGCGCCAGGCGCAACTGGAGTTGCAGAACAACGTCGTGCGCGCCTACATCCAGTTTTCGTTGCACTACGCCCAGCGCGACATCGTGGTTGCCACCCTTCATCAACAAGAGCAGATCCTCGACCTGGCGAAAAAGCGCCTGGCCGGCGGCATCGGCACCCATTTCGAAGTGAGTCAGGCCCAGGCGCCGCTGCCCGAGACCCATCGGCAACTCGACGCCCTGGACGAAGCCATTGCCTTGAGCCGCAATCAATTGGCGGCGCTGGCGGGCAAGGGACCGGGGGAGAGCGCCGGCTTGCAGCGTCCGACGCTGGTCCTTGGCGCGCCTGTGAAATTGCCGTCGGCATTGCCTGCCCAACTGCTGGGCCAGCGTCCGGACGTGGTGGCCGGGCGCTGGCAGGTCGCGGCCCAGGCTCGGGGCATCGATGTGGCCCGGGCCGGTTTCTATCCCAACGTCGACCTGGTGGCCAACCTGGGCTTCATGGCCACCGGCGGCGGGGCGCTGGAGTTCCTGGCCGGGAAGAAATTCAACTACAGCGTCGGACCGGCCCTGTCGCTGCCGATTTTCGACGGCGGCCGCCTGCGTGCACAGTTGGGGGAGGCGGCGGCCGGTTATGACGTCGCCGTGGCGCATTACAACCAGACACTGGTGAATGCCCTCAAGAGCATTTCCGATCAGTTGATCCGCCGTGAATCCATGGCCAAGCAGCAGGCTTTCGCCGCCGAGTCGGTGGCTACCGCGCAGCGCACGTACGACATCGCCATGGTGGCGTTCCAGCGTGGGCTCACCGACTACCTCAACGTGCTCAACGCCCAGACCCTGTTGTTCAAGCAACAGGAGGTGCAACAGCAAGTGGAGGCCGCGCGCCTGAGCGCCCATGCCGACCTGGTGACGGCACTGGGCGGAGGGCTGGAGGCCGGCAGTGATACAGCTTACTTGACCCCTACCTTGCTCCCGCTGGACCGGTCCGAGGTCTCGGGCTTAGCACGCCCTTCAGGTGGCTGCTGCGCACCCAAGCGGGAGCAAGCTCCCTCGCCACGGTACTGATGATGCCCTTGATGTCTTTGCTTGCCCCCGCACGCGGGCTCTATCGCCTCGAATGGCGTCGCGGCTTGTTCGACTGGGCCCGCAGCGACGGGGTGACCTGGGTCTATATCTTCAAGGTGCTGTTTGCCGCATTCCTGACATTGTGGCTAGCGATGCGCCTGGAACTGCCGCAGCCGCGCACGGCCATGATCACGGTGTTCATCGTCATGCAGCCGCAGAGCGGCCAGGTGTTCGCCAAGAGTTTCTATCGCTTGCTCGGCACCCTGGCCGGTTCGTCGGTGATGGTGGCGCTGATCGCCCTGTTCGCCCAGAACACGGAGTTGTTCCTGGGCAGCCTGGCGATCTGGGTCGGCATCTGTTCGGCGGGGGCGGCGCGCTGCCGCAATTTTCGCGCCTATGGCTTCGTGCTGGCCGGCTACACCGCGGCGATGATCGGCCTGCCGGCCCTGGCCCATCCGCAGGGGGCATTCATGGCGGCCGTCTGGCGGGTGCTGGAAATTTCCCTGGGGATTTTCTGCGCCACCCTGGTCAGCGCCGCGATCCTGCCGCAAACCGCCAGCGCCGCCATGCGCAACGCCTTGTATCAGCGTTTTGGGGTGTTTGCCTTGTTCGTCACCGATGGCTTGCGCGGGCGCAGCAAACAGGAAGCGTTCGAGGCTGCCAACGTGCGCTTCATCGCCGAGGCCGTCGGCCTGGAAAGCCTGCGCAGCGTGACCGTGTTCGAAGACCCGCACATGCGCCGGCGCAATGGCCGGCTCAGTCGCTTGAACAGCGAGTTCATGGGCATCACCACCCGTTTCAACGCCTTGCATCAACTGTTGCAGCGTCTGCGCAGCAGCGCGGCGGACCAGGTGGTGAGCGCGATCAAACCGGGTTTGCAGAACCTGGCGGAGCTGCTCGACGGCTTCAGCGCCCGGGCCCTGACCGACGCCGATGCGGCACGCCTGGCACTCGCATTGGCCGACTACAAGGCCGACTTGCCGGCCCAGGTGCGACGCCTGCGGACGCTGTTCCAGGAAACGCACCCCAGTGATGCGCATCAGTTGGATTTCCACACCGCCTACGAGCTGCTGTATCGCTTCGTCGACGACCTGCACGGCTATGCCCTGACCCACGCCTCCCTGGCCGAGCATCGCCACGAACGCGAGCGCTGGGATGAACCCTTCGTGCCGCAGACCAACTGGCTGGCGGCTGCGGCATCGGGGATTCGCGCCGCCTTCATCCTGCTGGTGCTGGGCAGCTATTGGGTCGCCACGGCCTGGCCGAGCGGTGCGACCATGACGATGATCGCCGCCGCCACCGTGGGCTTGTCGGCCGCCACGCCGAACCCCAAGCGCATGGCCTTCCAGATGGCTTGCGGCACGTTGTTCGGCGCGCTGATCGGCTTCGTCGAGATGTTCTTCATCTTTCCGCTGATCGATGGCTTTCCCCTGCTCTGCGTGATGCTCGCCCCGGTGATCATGCTGGGTTCGTTCCTCAGTGCGCGACCGCAATATGCGGGTGTCGGGCTGGGGTTGCTGATCTTTTTCTCCACAGGCTCGGTGCCGGACAACCTGACGGTCTACAACCCCTACGCCTTCATCAACGACTACATCGCAATGGTGCTCGGCATGCTGGTGTGCGCCGCCGCCGGGGCGATCATCCTGCCGCCCAACAGCCGTTGGTTATGGCGCCGGCTCGAGCAGGACCTGCGCGAGCAGGTGGTGTTCGCCATCAGCGGCCGGCTCAAGGGCCTGGCATCGGGTTTCGAAAGCCGCACCCGCGACCTGCTGCATCAGGCCTACGGCTTGGCGGCGGGGCAGCCCCAGGTGCAACGGGACTTGCTGCGCTGGATGTTCGTGGTGCTGGAGGTCGGCCACGCGATCATCGAGTTGCGCAAGGAACAGGCGATCTTGCCGGTGCACCCGGCCTATGCCGAAAGCCAGCCCTGGCGCCAGTCGATCCGGGTGATGGGACGGGCGCTGGTGCGGTTGTTCCGCCAGCCGGGGCCGAACAACCTGGCGCGCGCGTTGGTGGCAGTCGACCACGCCCTTGGCCGGGTGCAAGCCACCGACGAGCCCTTTGCCCCGCATTTCGACACGTCCGCCCTGCGCCGGGTGAAAAGCTACCTGCACTTCATCCGCACGTCGTTGCTCGACCCGCAGTCGCCCTTGGCGGCCTATGCCAAATCGCTACCGCTGCTCCAGGAACCTGAACATGCCCCGTGAGATCGCCTTCCATGGCGTGTACATGCCCACCATGACCTTGATGTTCTTATTCGCCGCGGCCCTGGCCTGGGCCTTGGATCGCTTCCTGTCGGGGTTGGACCTGTACCGCTTCTTCTGGCACCCGGCGTTGCTGCGCCTGAGTCTGTTTACCTGCCTGTTCGGCGCGCTGGCGCTGACGGTCTACCGTTGAGATCGATGCGATGAAAAAGTTTTTCAGCCTGCTGGCGACGCTGTTGGTGTTGGCCTTGGCGTTGTGGATCGGCCGTCTGTTGTGGGTGCATTACATGAACGACCCCTGGACCCGCGATGGCCGCGTGCGGGCCGACGTCATCAACGTGGCGGCCGACGTCAGTGGCGAGGTGGTCGAAGTCCCGGTGCGTGATAACCAGTTGGTGCGCAAGGGCGACCTCTTGATGCGCATCGACCCCGAGCATTATCGCCTCGCGGTGAAACAGGCCCGGGCCCTGGTGGCGTCACGCAAGGCCACTTGGGAAATGCGCCAGGTCAACGCCCACCGGCGTGCCGACCTGGACAGCCTGGTGATCTCCCGGGAAAACCGCGACGACGCCAGCAACATCGCCGACTCGGCCCTGGCCGACTACCAGCATGCCCAGGCGCAACTGGAAGCGGCCGAGCTGAACCTTTCCCGTACCGAAGTCCGTGCCGCGGTGGACGGCTACGTCACCAACCTCAATGTGCACCGAGGCGACTATGCGCGCATCGGCGAGGCCAAGATGGCCGTGGTCGACATGAACTCGTTCTGGGTCTATGGCTTCTTCGAGGAGACCAAGCTGCCCAAGGTGCGCGTTGGCGATTCGGCGCAGTTGCAGCTCATGAGCGGCGAGGTGCTTCTGGGGCATGTGGAGAGTATTTCCCGAGGCATCTACGACCGCGACAACCCCGAAAGCCGCGAACTGATCGCGGACGTGAACCCTACCTTCAACTGGGTCCGCCTGGCCCAGCGGGTGCCGGTGCGCATTCATCTCGACCAAGTGCCGGACGGCGTGCTGCTGGCGGCGGGGATGACTTGCACGGTGGTGGTCGAGCCTCGCGCCGAGCGCTGAGGCCACGGTGATGGACGTTCAGCTCGGTGGCGAGGGAGCTTGCTCCCGCTGGGTGGCGAAGCCGCCCCAAAAAAGATGCTTTAAACCGAGTCAGTTTGCGACTGCTGCGCAGTCGAGCGGGAGCAAGCTCCCTCGCCACAACAGGAAAAAAAGCCATTCGCGACGACTACAACTCCCCACCCAACCCAAACCGCTTCATCAACCCCTTCTCCAACACCCCCTTGGGCAGCCACCCCGCCATCAACGGCAACGCCCGGCTGCCGTTGCCCAGGCGCAGCAGGCGCGGTGGCTTGGGCTGTTTCACGGCCTTGAGCAGGCCGGCGGCGAATTCGTGGGCGGGGGTCGGGTTGTCCTGGGAGGCCTTGGCGCGGGCGCGGATGCCGTTGCGCAGGGGCCACCAGGGCGATTGTTCGCTGATCAGTTGTTCGGCCTCGTGGCCGGCATTCTTGGCGAAGCTGGAGGCAATGGCACCGGGCTGGACTTCCATCACGCGGATGCCGAACGGTGCCAGTTCCATGCGCAGTGCATCGCTCAAGGCGTGCACCGCCGCCTTCGAGGCGCAATAGGCGCCAGCAAACGGCGTGACCAGTACGCCGGAAACGCTGCCGATATTCACCACCAGCCCCCTGGCCCGGCGCAGCACCGGAAACAACGCGCGGGTGACGCCGACGATGGCGAACACGTTGGTCTCGAATTGGCGTTGCAAGGCCGCTACGCCACCGTCCAGCAGCGGTCCCATGGCGCCGTAGCCGGCATTGTTGACCAGCACATCCAGGCCGCCGTGCTGCTGGTTGATGCGTTCGGCCAGTTGCTCCAGGGCCGGTCCGTCATTGACGTCCAGTTGCACGGCGGTGAACCCGGCTGCCGTGAGCTGTGCCACGTCCTCGGGCTTGCGTGCGCTGGCCCAGACCTGGTAGCCGGCGGCCTTGAATGCATCGGCGAGGGCGCGGCCGATGCCGCTGGAACATCCGGTGATCAACGCGACGGGCATGGTGCAGGTCCTTGTGCAAAAAGTGAAAGGGGGGGCGGTCAGTTGGAGAAACTACCTTGCAATCGCTCGGCGCGAAACTCCAAGGTCTGGGGGCGATAGCCGGGGCGCAATGGCGGCAGGGGCAGGCAGTCTTGCCAATCCTTGCCGGCCTGCAATTCACCTGGGCCGTGGTAGCGCGGTGCGCTGTAGGGCGTGTCGGCCAGGTTGGTGGTGTCGCCGGGCGCATAGGCCGCGATCCGCCAGCGCAGTTCCGTCAGCGGCGCATCGTTGCCGTTGTTCATGTTTAGCAGCAAGGGCCGGTCGGCAGGGCAGTGTTCGGGGGCGTAAGTGATGCGCAGCTCCAGGCGCGCCAGTTGCCGGGTCTCGCGGTTTTCCTGCCAGACCACCCACGCCGCCACCAGTCCCAACCCGATGAATGCCGCCAGCGACACCGGCAACGCCTTGGCCGGGTAGCGCAGCAGCAGGATGAGCCAGGTGACGACCAGCAAGACGCCGATAAGCATGGTGAAAACCTCCTTGACTGTAGGGCCATCCTACCGAAGGGATCGACACGATGATATTGGCCCATCGCCAGACAAAAAAAAGCCCCCACCCAACCCGCTGCGGATAGGGGACGCAGTGGGCTGGACGGGGGCTTCTCGTTTTGCTGATCGTTGCTGATCTTTATTGTGCGATGGTCTTCACCGAGACGCCGCGCTCGATCGGGGTGGAGCGACCGTAGATGTCTTCGAAACGCTCGATGTCATCTTCGCCCAGGTAGCTGCCGGACTGCACTTCGATGATCTCCAGCGGGATCTTGCCCGGGTTGCGCAGGCGGTGAACCGACGCGATCGGGATGTAGGTCGACTGGTTTTCGGTGAGCAGGAACACGTTCTCGTCACAGGTCACTTCGGCGGTGCCACTGACCACGATCCAGTGTTCGGCGCGGTGATGGTGCATCTGCAGCGACAGGCACGCGCCCGGCTTGACCGAGATGTGCTTGACCTGGAAGCGACCGCCCATGTCCACCGAGTCGTACGAGCCCCATGGGCGGTACACTTCGCAGTGGTTCTGGGTTTCGGTGCGGCCCTGGGCATTGAGGGTGTTGACCATCTGTTTCACGCCTTGGACCTTGTCCTTGTGGGCGATCATCATGGCGTCCTTGGTTTCGACCACCACGATGTTTTCCAGGCCGATCACCGACACCAGCTTGCCGTTGCCATGGACCATGCAGTTGCGGCTGTCCTGGATCACTACGTCGCCCTTGGTGACGTTGCCGTTGGAGTCTTTTGCGTTGACTTCCCACAGCGACGCCCAGCAACCGACGTCGCTCCAGCCGGCAGCCAGCGGAACCACGCAGGCGCGCTGGGTCTTTTCCATCACGGCGTAGTCGATGGAGTTGTCCGGGCAGCAGGCGAAGGTGGCTTCGTCGAGGGTCACGGTGTCGTTGGTCTGCTCACTGCGCTCCAGGGTCAGCAGGCAGTTGTCGTAGATGTCCGGATCGTGCTTTTTCAGCTCTTCGAGGAAGCGGCTGGCGCGGAACAGGAACATGCCGCTGTTCCAGAAGTAACCGCCGGCCTCGACGAACTCGGTGGCGCGCTTGACGTCGGGTTTTTCGACGAAGTGCGAAACCCGGCTCACGCCTTCAGGCAGCAGCACATCGTTGGTCGACTTGATGTAGCCATAGCCGGTTTCCGGTTTGGTCGGCGGAATGCCGAACAGCACCATTTCGCCACGCTCGGCAGCCACGGTGGCCAGGGCCAGGGCGCGTTGCAGGGCTTTCTGGTCTTCGATGACGTGGTCGGCCGGCAGCACCAGCATCAACTCGTCGCGGCCTTCGTTGACCAGCATCATCGCGGTCAGCGCCACGGCGGGAGCGGTGTTGCGTCCGAACGGTTCCATCAGGATGCGTTGGGCTTCCAGCTTGCGGTTGCTCAACTGCTCGTTGACGATGAAACGGTGGTCTTTGTTGCAGACCACGATCGGTGTGTCCATGCCTTCGAACACCAGGCGTTCGAGGGTTTGCTGGAACAGGGTCTGTTCACCGGTCAGGGCCAGAAACTGTTTAGGGAATTGCTTGCGCGAAAGCGGCCAAAGACGTGAGCCGCTACCACCTGACAAGATCACCGGAATCATGTTTGTTACTCCTTTGAAGCGAAATGGTTTCAGAGCTACTGCGTTTTGTCGTTTCACTCTCTTGTTTTTGTTCCGTACCCGAATGACACCCCTATTCAGGGTGGGAGCAAGCCCGCTCCCACAGGGGTACAGCGTCAGTCGGGTGAATCTGTCAGCGGGTCGACACTGGACGCTTTACCCAGACCGGCGACAAGCTGCTTCCCGAGCCGGTGACGTACAGCACGGCGGCTTCGCCGCGCTCCAGGGCCACAGGCTTGAGGTCGCCGACTTTCTTGTCGCCTTCGAACAGCGCCAGGCTTACTTTCACCGGGTTGATTTCACGCTCGCCACGGCCCTTGGCCGCCACGTTCGGGACCACTTCGGTCTTGCCGTCGGCGGTCTTGAGGGTCAGGGCCTTGTCGGTGAGATTCTGCACGCGGACCAGGGACTTCTGCTTGTTCTTGAACGGCGGCTCTTCGATCAACTGCGGCTGGCCGCTGGCGTTGTTGACCAGGGTGTAATAGTGATCGGCGGCGAGTTTTACCGGCACGGTCTGGCTGCCGACTTTGGCGCTGTAGTCGCCGCCGGGCATGAAGCTGAAGTCGCTGCTGGCCAATGGTGCCACGTCGTTGATATTGGTGCTGCCGACGGTGGAGCTGACTTCGGCGTTGCTGGCGTTGTAGACCCGCACGAAGCTGGAGCCTTTTGGTGCAACAGGGCCGTACAAGGCCGAGTCACCGGCAAAGGCGGACAGCGAGAGGGCGCTCATGCTGGCGACCAGGGCCACGGCCTTGAAGGAACGAGCAGCGAGACGGCGAGGAGTAGTGTTGAAAGTCATGGTGGACCTCTCTTTCAGTTTTGCGCCCGGTCGGGCGTCTCGGATTGAGTGTTGGCGGCGACATTCTGTTGGCGGGCGCCGGCTTGTTTGAGCTCTGCGACCCACTGCGGGTCGGCGTCGCCGATTTCGTTGTTCACAGGCAGATAACGTTCAGGAAACTCCCAGATCAGCACCTGTGGCGGGCTGTTCTTGAAGGCATCGCTCTTGAGGTAGCTGAGCATCGGCAGAATCGGGCCGTGGCCGTCTTCGGCGTAGTTCACGACGTCGCTGTGCAGGGCTTGCTTGAGCGCACCGACGAAGTTCCAGTTAGGGTTGGCGCTGTAGCTGGTGCCGATCAGGGCCACGGGCACCTGGGCATCGGCGAACAGTGCATCGTCGCCAGCCGGCTGATCGTCGGCTTCGCGGGTGTTGCGCTTGACCAGCGGCTCCTGGGCCGGCATCAGGTTTTCGAACAGGGGGTCCAGGGGCAGGAACTGACGCAGGTCGCCCTTGTGGGTGATTTTTTCCCCGGGCTCGGTGACGAAGCGCTGCGGCTCGCCGTTGAGCGGCGTGCGTTCGGCGATGGCCTTGGCCAGGTTCTCGGCGGCCACCTGGGCGCCTTCCGGTGTCCAGTGGGTGTCGGTGCGCAGGAACACTTGCTGGCCGTTTTGCTTGGCCTGTTGCAGCGGGCCGAGCAGGTCAGGGGCAATGATCTTGTCCGCCGCCACACGGGCGTGGAAATCCTGGTAGAGGTTGGCGTGAATGCTGGCCGGCTTCACTTCACCCAGATGCTCGGGGTACAGGCGCGCCTTGGCCGGCACAATTGCCATCACCAGGGTAATGCCTTGTTCCTTGAGCTTCTGGCGAACACCTTCGACCAGGGCATAGTTGCCTTGCAGGTTCAGTTCTTCGTTGACGATCGGGTTGAACTCTTCGTCGCTGTATAGCCACTGGTCGCGGCCCAGGACCACGCCTTTGCGGCCCTCGTTGAACAGCTTGTAGTCCAGCGCGGCCCAAAGGTTGGTGCCCAGGCGCTTGATCGGGAACTCGTCGTCGTAGTGCGTTTCCACGGCCTTGGCCCAGCGACCGTTGAGCACGGTCGCATCGGGGTTGGTACTGAAGCCGAAGAAGCTGCGCATCGACCACAGGCCCAGTGCTGTCAGGATCAGCATGAACAGTGCGATGTAAAAGATGCGTAATGAGCGGGTCATGGTCAGATCCCTCAGAACTGGAAGTAAAGGAACGGCGAGAAGCTTTGCGCCGAGAGTTTGAGAATCGAGGCGATGAACAACAGCAGCACCAGGGCGCGCATCACGTAGCGGGACCAGTCCACTGTCCAGTAGGCCGGTTGCACCTGGGCTTCGACACCCACGGTGTAGCCCGGTTCGTGGATGGTCGACGGGTTGTCGCCCGGTACGGCCTTGATCATGCCTGGCTGTGCGGTCGCCGGGCCATCGGCCTGGGTGTTCACTTCAGGCTTGGTCTTGAGCGGCGGACGGTTGGTGTAGAAGTCCCGCAGGCCGAAGAAGGCGAGGGTGATGTAGGCCACCACCAGCGTGGCGATCTGCAGCCCGGTGAGGTTGGCGCGGGTCAGTTCCGAGAGCGACCAGTCACCGAAGCTGAACATGGCGCCGTACATGCGACCGGCCACGTGCAGGTTCTCGGCACGGAAGATCACCCAGCCCATCACCACCAGCAGGAAGGTCAGCGCCCAGCGGATCGGGTTGATGCTGCGCGGCGTGGTGTTGATGCCCACGGCTTTTTCGATGGCCAGCCAGATGCCGTGCCAGGCGCCCCAGATCACGTAGGTGATGTTCGCACCGTGCCACAGGCCACCGAGCAGCATGGTCAGGAACAGGTTGCGATAGGTCATCAGCGTGCCTTGGCGGTTACCGCCCAGGGTGATGTACAGGTAATCGCGCAGCCAGGTGGACAGGCTGATGTGCCAGCGCCGCCAGAACTCGGTGATCGACTGGCTGATGTAGGGCTGCTTGAAGTTTTCCATGAAGCGGAAACCCATCATCAGGCCCAGGCCGATGGCCATGTCGCTGTAGCCAGAGAAGTCGAAGTACAGCTGCGCGGTATAGGCCAGGGCGCCGAGCCAGGCGTCGCCCGTGGTCGGGTTCTGCAAGGCGAAGCAATGGTCGGCGACCACCGCCAGGGTGTCGGCGATGAACACTTTCTTGATGAAGCCCTGCATGAAGCGCGTGCAGCCTTCGGAGAACTTGTCCAGGGTGTGGGTGCGGTTGTTGAACTGGTCGGCCAGGTCACGGAAACGCAGCACGGGACCTGCGATCAGGTGCGGGAAGATCGCCACGAACGCTGCGAAGTCAATCAGGTTGCGGGTCGCCGGGGTGTCACCGCGATAGACGTCGATGATGTAGCTGATGGACTCGAAGATGTAGAACGAGATCCCGATCGGCAACAGCACGTGGGTCAGGATGAACGGTTCGAGACCCAAGCTGGTCATGATCGCGTTGAGGCTGTCCACGCCGAAGTTGGCGTACTTGAAGTAACCCAGGATGCACAGGTCCACCGCCACGCCGAGCAACAGCCAGCGCTGGGCCGGTTTGGTGCGCACGCCAGCGGCGCCGACCTTCAGGCCGATCCAGTAGTTCCACAGCGTCACGCCGGCGAACAGTGCCAGGAAGTCCACCCGCCACCAGGCATAGAACACATAGCTGGCGACCAGCAGCAGCAGGTTGCGATAGCGTTGCCCGCTCAAGTAGTACAAGCCGAGGAAGATCGGCAAGAACAGGAACAGGAACACGTTGGATGAAAATACCATCCCGATCTCTCCTTGTTGAATCAACAGTCAAGGGCCAAGGCCCCCCCAAACCCCCCCATGAAAACCGGGGGTGTAATACAGTTCATACGTGCCACAGGGGTATTCGTATGTAGCTAGGATCCTTTGCCTTTTTCATTGGCCGGGTCATACACCCGGGTCAAGTCCCCGCCGAGGCGGAAGGTCTTGAACGGTTGCATCTCGTGCTTGCGTTCCAGCACATCCTCGGAGCAGGTGTAGAGGCTGCAGAACGGTTCGAGCCAGGCGAATTTCGAATCGACCTTCAGGTCTTTCATGTCCTGCTCTTCGCCGTTCTTCTTCTCGAAGATCTCCGGGTCTTTCACCCCGGCCAGTACCCGGTCACCCAGGCGCTTGAGCGCGCCGTTGTTTTCCTGGCGCAGGTCCACGCCGTTGACCTGGGCGAAACTGGCGATCATCGCCAGCGGCGGCAGGGCATAGTTGTGATAGGACAGGGCCCGTTGCTTGCGCTTGAGTTCGTTGGGCAGGAAACCGTCGGCGTCGATCTGGTTGACGCCGACCTTGTATTCCTTGACGGACCAGTCGAACAGGTCACGGCGGTTGGTCGCCACGGAAGCGGCCATCACCGACCATGCCGCCCAGTACGAGTGGTTGTTTGTCATGTCCAGCGGCAGGTTGTCCCAGTCGCTGACCACCTGGTCGGCCATCCGGCTGAACCAGTTTTCGATCAGTTGTGCCTGCTCCTGGTGCGTGGCCAGTGGGCGGGACTCGGAGAACTTCAGACGCACATAGGCCGAAGCCATGCTGCCCAAGGCCCATTTGCGCATGGACTTGCCGGTGTGGTTGAAGTCTTTGGACATCAACGCATCGGCCTGGGCCCAGGCGGTCAGCCAGTTCAGCGTGCAGTCCAGTTGCTCGGGGCGACCGTCGCGCATGAACTGCATCACTTGCTTGCTGACGCCGCGCTCGATCTTGGTGATGTCGGCGGTGCTGTCACGGAAGGCCTTTTCCGATTGCACGTTCAGCGTGGCGCGGGCCTTGTCGGAGCCTTCGTACTTGCTGCGAAACTGCAAGGCGCCGGTGTACGGCGTCGGGGTTGCGTCGCAACCCTGAGCCGGGGCGCCAACCTTGGTTTTCTCGATTGGGGCGAAGTAGCCTTGTGGCGGGCGCAGCGGGGCCGCCGCCTGCGTGGCACCGGCAAACATCGCCAGGGCCAGCAGGGACGGAGCCAACAGGTTTTTCAACGTTCGGGTACGCGTGGTTCTGGTCATGAGACGAGACCTCATTGTCCGATTTGAGCCGTTTGTTCGGCTTGCACAGAGGCATTGCGTTTGCAGACTTTCGCTTCTACTTGCTGTGGCGCTGCACCGGCTTCGGGACCCTGGACTTCAACGGCCAGCAGGTTCTGCGAAGCCCAGTCCTCATCGGTGCGCAACTGGAAGGCGAAACGCCCGTCGGTGTCGGAGGTGTTCGGTTTTTCGATCTTGATGTCCTCGTGGCGCCCATTCATGTACCAGAGGGTGGCTTGCAACGTTTTCACCGAGGTATCGGCGAAACGTATGTCGACTTGGTGACTGCCGTTACGCAGGTCCATGTTCTTGCTGTTGACCATCAATTCGTTCTTGCCCGGCTTGAGGGCAGTCTTGCTGCTCATCAGTGCCGGCTTGCCTTCGCAACCGTTGTTGTCCAGCAGCGCCATCATCTGGCGGTAGATGGTTTCCTGGTCCAGGCGATACAGCGGCGAGAATTCCCAGATCAGGATCTTCGGCGGATTCTTCTGGAATTCTTCGCTGCCCAGGTACTGGATCATGGCACCCTCGAAGCCGCCGCCGGGGAAGGCCACGTTGAGGATGTCGGCGCCGATGGCTTCTTCCAGGAAGCCGGCGAAGTTGTAGTTCTTGCCACTGTGGCTGGTGCCCACGAGGGTGATCTGCGGGTTGCCCGAATCGCCGAACAGGTCGCCGTCACCGGCCTCGCCCTTAGGCTCGGTGGTGAACTGGTCCATGTACTGGATCGCGTAGCTGGTGCCGCACAGTTGCCCGGCCATGTTGTGCAAGGTACCGGTCTTGCCCATGCGGCCGGATTTCTTGGTCTCGAATTCACGCTTGGGAATGTCGGCGAAGGCCGGGATCTGCTTGACCTTCTCGGCAACGACCTTGGCCGTGCGCTGGGCGCCGTAGGGCGTCCAGTGCTGGTCGCCACGGAAGTAGAAGTCGTGGGCCGGCAGGGTTTCGGGCTGGTTTTCGTTGGTCAGTGGCGACAGGTCCGGCACCACGTAGCCCATCTGCGCGAAACGGCCGAGCATGCCCTTGTAGTTGGTCAGGGCCTTCTCGTAGTCGAAGCTGGCCTTTTCCTGCGGGTTGAGCTTGTTGCGGTTCACCAGGCCACGGGTTGGCTGGTAGACGATCACCAGCTCGACGCCTTTTGCCTTGAACGCATCGTGCAGCTGTTGCATGCGCTTGTAGCCGGCCGGAGTGGTGCTGAACTCGGTACGCAGGTCTTCCTGGGTCCGGAACAGCCAGTCACCCTGGGCTTGCACCAGCGTGGTGAAGTTCTGCTGATAGCGCGTGGTGTAGTTCTTCGCATCGTGGGCGGCAGGGCACAGGTTGCAGCACGGTTCGGCGGTGAAGCTCGGTGCCTTGACTTCATCGGCGCGCGCACCGCTTGCAGCGGCCAGGATGCCGGCAGTCAGGGCGGACAGGCCCAGGAGTTTGATCATTTGTGGGTTCATAAAGGTCATCCTCAGTCCCGCATTTCGGTCTGGCGTTCAACAGGGTCGATCAGCACGGCTTTCTGCTGGCGCACCAGCAGGTCGAGAATTTCGTCCTGGCGCTCGCCCAGGATTCCCGTGAAGCTGATGCCGCTGGTTTTGGTCGGCGCGAGCATGGACACGCGGTACAGCTCGACGCTCAACGGCGAGTCGATGGACAGCGGGCCACTGCCGTTGGCGGCCAGTTCGCCACCGACCACGATCAGCGAAACCTCGGCATCGAACGGGTCGAGCTTGATGTCCCGGTCGGTGTCGGACAGGTCCTTGATGTGACCGTAGATACCGGTCAGGCCGTTGGCCATGGACACGTTTTCGTAGAGGCGGATGTTCACGCTGTTACGAATCCGGATGCCGTGGCGCTGGTTGCTGATCACCTTGTTGTCCCACAGCAGGTTGTCCGCACTCTCATAGAGGGTGATGCCGTCGGTGTGGTTCTTGTAGATCTCGTTGTAGGCGATGATGTTGTTCACGCTGTTACGGTCGATCACCAGGCCCGAGAGTTTGTTGTCGTAGCTGCGGTTGTTGAAAATGAAGCTGTCGTTGACCTCACGGGAAATAATGATCCCGTGCTTTTTCTTGGTCCCGTAGACGGTGTTGTCGGTGATGATCAGCCGATGCGAACGGTCGTGGGGGTCGATGCCGTAGACGATGTTGTCTTTGTAGGTATTGCCTTTGACCACGAAGTCGCGGGTCTCGTAGCAGTAGAAGCCGTACCACATGTCCGAGAACTCGGAACCGATGATCCAGCCGGTCGGTTCCGGACGCTTGAGGACCTTGGCCATGTTCGGCGTGTACTGGGAAATACTCACCCCGTACGACTTACTGTTGGAGTAGCCGAAGCTGGCCATCTTGGTGTTGACGACGTAGGTCTCGGTGCCGCCCCAGGACAGCAGGAACGGACGGAACTCCTTGGGCGAGCGGAACGTGGCCGGGCCATTGTCCTTCTCGCGCCAGCCGGTGACCTTGGTGTCACGGATGAACATCTTGCCGTCGTTGACCAGGAACGAGCCGCCTTCCTGGGACAGGCGCAGTTCCTGGGTCTGTTTGTCGATCTCCAGGATGCCTTTCTGGCCGACCACGACCGGAATCTTCGCCAGGTAGACACCTGGCGAGGTTTCGATGATGTACTTCGGCTCTTTCTTGGCCAGGTCCTTGAAGTTCATGTAGCCATCGTCGACGAAGATGGCCTGCGGGATACCGTGCTGGCGCACCACCCACTCGGCCATCTTGTTGTCGCCGCCGATGAAGTCCTTCAAGGCGTCTTCCTGCATCATCCGGCGCACGCTGACTTTGCCGGGCTTGGAGCGGTCAATTTTTGCCGCGACCGCTTCGGCGGTGAAGCCTTTGAGGTCGGGCAGGGTTGGCTTGGCCAGCTCCAGTGGCGCGGTCGGCGCACTGTTGACGGTGTAGGTCTTGGCGCGTTGCAAGCCCTTGGCCACGTTGCCCGGCTTGACCGCCGGTTCAACGTTGGCGAACGCCGGCGAGCCGGCCAGCAGCATGGCCGCGACCAACAGGCTGATCGAACCTTTCATCGCCTGGCTGTTCCTGAGGTAGCGGTTCATTTCGGGCACTCCCATGGCCATTTGCATCAGAAGCGCCAGATCACGTCGACAAAGGCGCGATGCATGTACGAATCGACCTCTTTGCCGTAGGCGTCGCCTGGCTTGAACACGCCGCCACGAAAGCGCACCAGCGCCGACGGCTCATCAATGGATTGGCTCAGTGCCGCTGGCAACAGGCCTTGCTTGAAGTACTTGGTGACCACCAGGTCGACTTCCTGGCCCAGGTCCTTGTCGCCATCGCGCAGCGGCAGGGTCGAGGTGGACAGGATCGCGCCGGTCACGTCGTCGGTGTTGTTTTCCACCGCGTTGATGCCGTTGCTGCCGACGGGCTTGTTGCCGTCCACGCGCCAGAACTTGTGGTACACCAGGCTGGCGTCGTATTCGTCACGCAGCTGCCAGGAACCGAACAGGCTCGCGCTCTGGGTGTTGGCCATTTCGCCACGGAACGCTTCGCCGAAACGGTGTACCCGCGAGCGGGTGCCGGTGAAGTTCGAACGGTTGCTCTGCAGGCCGTTCTGTTGGTACTCGTCGCTGGCGCGGGCATAGGCCGCACCGACTTGCCATTGCGGGTCCAGACGCAGGCGGACACCCAGGTCGGTGGCCCAGCCGTTCAAGTCTTCGCTGCGCTTGGCTTGCGCCGGACGCGTGCCGTCGGCGTTGAGCGGGTTGACGGTGTCGCGATCGCCGCTCATGCCGGTGAGGCTGGCCCAGTAGTTGACGGTGTTGGTGTTGCGCCAGTTGTAGGCGTCGCTGTTGGCTTCCAGGCCCAGCCAGGAAATGTCACCGTTCTGGGTCTTGTCCAGCGTGTCGGTGGGTTCGCCCGGGGTCGGGTAGTCGAGGCTGCCGTTGTCATGGGTGTGATGGGCGCGAATGCTCGCCCACTGGCCCGGCATCCACTGGTAACCCACGTCACCGTAGACGTGCAGGCGATCCTTGTCCTTGGGGGACAGTTCCTTGAGGTCGGTGCGGTATTCGCTGAACCGTTCGGCAACACCGAGGTTGGCCCGCAGCAAGGTGGTGTCGAAGGTCCAGTTCAGGGCCTCGATGTTGGTGTCGCGCCATTGGCCGTCGTCGTTGCGCAGGCGCTGGCGACCGAACTTCAGTTGCTCGCCCGGGTACTCGGTCAGGCCGCGATAGCCGATCCAGAACTCACGCATGGCCAGGTAGCTTTTCTTGGCTTCGCGGTCGCCGCTGTCGGTCTGCTGGGTACCGCCATCGGACTGTTGCAGGGTGTCGGTCTCGATGACGTCGCTGGAAGTCACGGCCTGGGCCATGGCGTAGGCGCTCCAGGCGCCGCTTTCGCCGTAGACCCAGGGACGCAGGTCGAGGCCGACGCCGTTGACGTCGCCACCGCTCTGGGTGCCGAGGTCGCGGTCATCTTCGGACTGGCCGGTGATCTTCACTTCCAGGCCGAAATTCTTGCTTTCGGTCAGCGCCGCCAGGGTCGGGCAGGACCACAGCAGGGCAAACGACAGGCCAATACCGGCCTTTACAAAAGGGTTGAGTTTCAAAGGCTTCATAGTTGTTCCTCGCCGTCATCTTCTTTTAGGGCTTGCAGTTCCAGCGTATCGGGGCTCATGGCGCCCCGAATGGCCTGCTCTTGTTGTAGCAGGCGCTGGGCCTGGGCTAGCTGCTGCGGCGGTAGTTGCGCTTCGAGGGTCTGGGCAAGCTCGTTCGCTTGCGGGGTGTTCTGGACCTTGGCCAACTGGCTGAACACATAAGCGTTCACCGGGTTGGGCTTGGTGCCCTTGCCCTGGGAGAACAGCTGGGCAATGGCGAAGTCGGCACTGTTCTGGCCGTTGCGGGCGGCCTTGAGCAGATGGTCGAGGGCTTTTTGCGAGTACACCTGGCCCAGGTAACCGCGGCGGTAGATCTGGCCGAGGTAATAGTCGGCAGCCACTTCGCGGCCAACGGCTTTCTGGAAGTGCGCTTCGGCGACCTTGGCGTCGGCCGGCACCCACTTGCCTTCGTAGTACAGCTTGCCCAGCAGCAGCTCGGCACGAGGCTGATCGGCGGCGCGACCGTTTTCCAGGTATTGCATCATCTTGTCGACGTCACCCAGTTCGGGGAAGTCGTAGAGCAGTTGCGCCAGGCTGACCCAGGCAGCGGGGTAGCTGGGGGCAATGCCTTCGAGCAGCGACTGCGCGGTTTTTTCGTCGGTCTTGCCCAGGCTGGAATCGGCCAGGACGCGAGCGACGCTGTCGATCCGTTGTGCGGACACGACGCCGCGGGCACCACCGGCCTGCATCTGCTTGAGCAGCTCAGCCTGCTGTTCCGGTTGGCCGCGTTTCTGATAGACCGTGGCCAGTTCGACGTAGCAGATGTCCGTGGTGGCCAGCGCTGCCTTGCAGACTTTCTCCACTTCGTCCAGGTGCTGGTCGTAGGTGCCCTGGGTGCGATAGAGCAGGATCTGCGCCAGACCCGCTTCCGGGTAGCCGGCGCTGCGCCATTGGCTGATCTGCTGCTGGGCGTTGACGTTCGGGAAGCTGTGGGGGTATTGCAGGTACAGCATCGCCAGCGGGATGAGGGTATTGCCTTCACCGTTGGCGAAGGCTTTCTTCAACAGGCCTTCGGCTTCGTGTTTTTCCGCTTCGGTGGAGCCTGGCTTGGCCACCAGCAGGCGACCCAGGCGAGCCTGGGCCCGTGGCGAGATGTCGGCCGCGGCGCGGTAAGTCGCCTCGGCTTTTTTCATCTGCTCGGGATCATGGCTGTCTACCTGGATGTCGGCCAGGCCGACCTGGGCTTCGCTGTAGCCCAAGTCTGCCAGTCGCTGATAGTTCTGCTGCGCCAGCGCCGTGTCGCCGCGCTTGAGGGCTTCGTTGGCCAGGCGTTGGTCGGGCAGCCCGGCGCAACCGGCCAGGCTGACGGCCAATGCCAGGGCACAGAGTGTTCCCAGGTGGGAACGCGCTTGCGGCAAATCATCCTGACCGCATTGATCCTTTCGCGAGCAAGCCCGCTCCCACAGAGTCTGTGGGGTATTCAGGATTTTTGTAATGGTCACGGGCATATCCTCGACTTAAATACCGACGGCCATGGCTTTGTCGATCAGCCAGTTCAGGTTCGGGCCACGGTCGCTGTGAACTTCTACCGGACGGCCGGCCAGCGAGCTGTCCAGGGGTTCGTCAGGCTTGATCAGCACACGGATGTCGGAGGACAGGTCTTCGCTTTTCAGGCTGGTGCTGCTGACGATCTTGCCGGTGCGGGTGACGTCTTCGCCGGCCACCTGGAAGTTGACCGCAGTGCCTGGACGCACGTCGCCGAACTGGCGATAGGAGAAGCGCGCCTCGATGTTGGCTTCTGTGCCCCGTGGGACCAGTTGGAAGATCGTGTCGCCCTTGCTGGCGTACTGACCGTTGGACACCAGCTGCTGGGCCACGATGCAGTCGCACGGGGAGGTCAGGGTGCCGGTCATCTGCTTGCCGAACAGTTCCTCGACCTTGGCCGGTTGCAGTTGGTTGTCGTCCAGGTGGCCCTTGAGCACGTCGAGCATGCTGGTGCTGAACGTGGCCAGCGGGGCGCCCTTGGCGGCTACGCCGTCAGCCTTGACCAGGCTTTGTACGGTGCCGTCGCGCGGCATGGTGATGGCCATGCCCGGTACGTTCACCAGGCCCGCCTGGGCGTGGCTGACGAAGTACATGCCGTACACCGACTTGAAGACGAAGCCGAACGCCGTCAGGCCGACGACGAAAACGCCGAGGCTGAAGGTCACGGCCCGCAGGCGGCCGAAGGCGGTCATGCCACCGTTGTCGTCCTTTTGCTTGCGCGCCTTGGTGAAGTTGTCGCGTTGCAGGGTCGCCAGCACATCGCCGACGCCGACGATGTCGCCGGCCAGGTGCGAGGTGATGATGTGGCGCAGCGTCGAGATATCCCGAGGTTCGAGGTTCTGGAACTGGCAGCCGGTGCGGCCGGTCTGGCGGTCATGGGAACGAATCTGCAATTCCACGTCCATGGCCAGGCCAAGGTTGTCGATCACGAACTGCAGGCGACCCTTGTAGGCCTCGCCGACCTTGAGGGGCATTTGACCGGCGTTGAAGCTCAGGCCACCGGCAGACAGGTCCAGGACCTTGACTTCCATGGGCGTTCGGTCGGGACCGAAGAAGCGCAACTTGGCCGGGATTTTCACTCGGGCGTGTTGGCGCTGGGCTTCGGATTCATGCACTACGTTGACATTCACGGCGGTATTCATAGGGGCGATTTCCTAGTTAATTCATTCAAGTCCGGTCAGACCATCGTCAGCAGCACAGCGACAAAAATGCTGCCGGCGGAGAAGGTCATGGTCCGAGACGACCAAGTGTTGAACCAACGTTGAAAGCTGGCGAGATCACGAGACAGAGAAGTGGGTTGGCGCGTCCAGGACTGTTGGTCGAGGCGGAAGAACACGTAGATCTTCACCAGGGCGCCGACGATCTGGTTGTAATAGAGAATCGCCGGGTAGGCAGGGCCGATCCGGTGTCCGGAGCACGACAGCAGCAAAGTCAGGATGAACCGGGTGATGCCGATCCACAGCAGGTACGCCAGGATGAACGCGGTGCCGTACTTGAAGCTGGCGATCAGTGCCACGGTCAGGCCCAGCAGCGAGGTCCACATCGACACGCGCTGGTCGAACAGCACCACCGAGGTAAACAGGCCCAGGCGGCGCAGGCCCAGGCCGAGGGCCCGGGAGTTCTGCCGCAGGTTGTTGCCGTACCAGCGGAACATCAGCTTGCGACTGGCCTTGATGAAGCTCTTTTCCGGCGGGTGTTCGACCGTCAGGATCGCCGCGTCGGGCACGTAGAACGTGTCGTAGCCCAGGCGCATCAGGCTGAACCAGCTCGATTTGTCATCGCCGGTCAGGAACTTGAAGCGACCCAGGCGCCAATGTTGCAGCGAGTCGCTTTCCACGTCGGCGATGAACTCCGGATTGGTCACCACGGTGGCACGGAACACCGACATGCGCCCGGTCATGGTCAGCACGCGCTTGGACAGGGCCATGGAGCACATGTTGATGTGACGCTGGGCGAAGCGCAGCTTGTGCCATTCGCTCATGATGTAGCCGCCGCGCACTTCGCAGAACTCGTTGGTGGTCAGGCCGCCGACATTGCCGAACAGGTGGAACCACGGCACGGTCTTGCGCACGACGCCTTCGGCGAGCACGGTGTCGCCATCGATCACGGCCACCACGGCGCGGTCGTCCGGCAGGTGGCGAGAGATGGCGCGGAAGCCGAATGCCAGTCCGTCACGCTTGCCGGTACCCGGAATGCGCACGAAGTCCAGCTTGACCCGCGCGGGCGGGTTCTGGCGAGCCCAGAGGCTCTTGATCAGCAGTTCGTCGGACATTTCCACGATGGAGCAGACCACGGTGGTGGGCAGCCCGCATTCGATCGCCTCGCGAATCACCGAGCCGTAGACCTGGGCGGTGGTCAGCGCGTCGATCCGGAAGCTGGTGACCATCAGGTATACGTGGGACGGGTCCGCCGCCTTGCCCATCTTGCGAATCTTGCGACGCAGGTGCGGGTAGACGATGTACAGGAAGATCATTCCACGCACGAAATGCGTCGCGCCCATGGAATAACGCCAAATGCCCACGGCGCCGATCAGGAAGATGAAATCCTTGGATTCGGAGTCGAACGTGGACGCGGGCAGCGCCAAGGCGAGGCCCATCAGTAAACTCAAGTAAAACAGCCAACCGGCGGCCTGAAGCAGGCCGTGCTTTAGCCTGTGCATAATCGGTACCCTAAAGTCAGTTGCAAGCTTCAAGCTCCAAGCTTCAAGCCCGGACGAATCTGCATTCGCCCGGGCCTGGTGCCTGAAGCTTGCGGCTGCTTTACCAGCAGATGCCTTCGGTCCGGCCGCTTGGGGAAGTGGCCTTGGACATGAAGCCGACCAGGTCGATGATCTGCTTGCCTTCCGGTACGTTCTCGGTCAGTGCGCGGAACTGCTCGTCGCGGTTACCGAGGATGATGATGTCGGCGTTGTCGACCACGGCGTCGAAGTCCGAGTGGAGCAAGGACGAGACGTGAGGAATCTTCGACTCGATGTAGTCCTTGTTCGCACCGTGGACACGGGCGTATTCGACGTTGCGATCGTAGATGCGCAGGTCGTAGCCCTTGCCGATCAGCATTTCCGCCAGTTCCACCAGCGGGCTTTCACGCAGGTCGTCGGTACCGGCCTTGAAGCTCAGGCCCAGCAGGGCGACCTTGCGCTTGTCGTGGCTGGAGACGATGTCGAAAGCGTTCTGCACTTGCGATTCGTTACTGCGCATCAGCGAGTTGAGCAGTGGCGCTTCCACGTCCAGGGAGCCGGCGCGGTAGGTCAGGGCGCGAACGTCCTTGGGCAGGCACGAGCCGCCGAAGGCGAAGCCTGGGCGCATGTAGTACTGCGACAGGTTCAGGGTCTTGTCCTGGCAGACCACGTCCATCACTTCACGACCGTCGACGCCGACAGCCTTGGCGATGTTGCCGATCTCGTTGGCGAAGGTCACCTTGGTGGCGTGCCAGACGTTGCAGGTGTACTTGATCATCTCGGCAACGGCGATGTCCTTGCGGATGATCGGCGCATCGAGTTCTTCGTACAGCGATTGCAGGACGTCGCCGGAGGCTTTGTCCAACTCACCGATAACGGTCATTGGCGGCTGGTCGTAGTCCTTGATCGCGGTGCTTTCGCGCAGGAACTCAGGGTTGACCGCGACACCGAAGTCGACGCCGGCTTTCTTGCCGGAGCAGTCTTCCAGGATCGGGATGACCACGTTCGCCACGGTGCCTGGCAGTACGGTGCTGCGAACCACGATGGTGTGGCGGGTGGTCTTGTCGCGCAGGACAAAACCGATCTCGCGGCATACCGCTTCGATGTAGTTCAGTTCCAGGTCGCCGTTCTTTTTGCTGGGTGTACCGACACAAATCATCGACAGGTCGGTATCACGAATCGCTTCGGCGAAGTTGGTGGTGCCACGCAGTCGGCCGGTTTCAATACCTTGTGCCAACAGCTCGCCCAGGCCCGGTTCAACGATTGGCGATTTGCCAGCGTTGATCATGTCGATCTTGTCTTTGGCGACATCTACGCCAACTACGTCATGGCCCCGTGCAGACAGGCAACCGGCACATACTGCACCGACGTAACCCAAACCAAATATGCTAATGCGCATCGCATTTACCTCTGTTTTCACGCCATCAAATGGCCGGAGTTAATAGTCTTTTCAGCGGTCATAGTGCACTCGGAAGTGCAGCGCGCAGGCGCAACAATGCCGGGTACAGGCATACAAAGTTCCGAGTGGCTAAATAATTGCACTCAAGTTGTGCGCAAACGGCCTAGTTGTTATGACTTGCCCTGTTATGCAGCCAGTCCTCGTTGTCGGGAACGCTCGTGCAAAGGTCTTTCACTTCCGATCTCTGGCAAAAAGCCCACAAAATCAGGAGCCTGTGTGCTCAGGTGAGCACTTGATAGGGGCGCAGCCTTGGCCTTTTTGGGGATAGTAATGATGCGTTATCTCCCGTCCTTTAGGGTGGATCCAGTGGGACGACCGTTTCACTAAGTTGTCGTGACAACTTGGTTAAATCCGATCGACTTCCTTTGTAAGTTATCTCTTACACGCTCGGCGAGAATCGTTACGGGTGGTATGAGCCGTGCAATTTCACATAGTTCCGATCCGCTCATCGCGATTTTCGAAATTTTTCGAAATATTGTGGAAGATGGCACTGCTTTCAAATTGATGGCACTTGCCGTTTCGGCCTTTATTAATAGGTAGTTGGCAGGGGTGGGTGGTTATTTGCCACTACCCGGGAAAATTTTTAGTGCCACTACGCAAAAAACTGACGAGTGTCGAGTGAAAGAAAAGTTAGTAGAGGAGGGAGGCGATTTATTGGCGTCATGAAAATGACGAAGTGTGCGGGTAACTAAGATGACAAGCGCATGTTTGATCGAAGCCCCCAATCAGGGGGCGATATACGGCCGTGCTTTATTCAGGAGCATGGTCGCGCAGGAAAACCAATTTGTCCGGACTCGACTGTTCGGCGTTGAAGCGGTAGCCCTGCACGTCGAATTGTCTCAGCTGGGCGGGGTCGTCGATGCGCTCCTGAATCACGAAGCGACTCATCAGGCCGCGGGCTTTCTTGGCGTAGAAACTGATGATCTTGTACTGGCCGTTCTTCAGGTCCTTGAACTCGGTATCGATGATGCGCGCCTTCAATGCGCTGCGCTTGATGGCCGAGAAGTACTCATTGGATGCCAGGTTCAGCAGGACGTCGTCGCCCTGGTCGGCCAGCGCCTCGTTCAGCCATTCGCTGATGTGCGTGCCCCAGAACGCGTAGAGGTCCTTGCCGCGGGCGTTGCTCAGTTTCGTGCCCATCTCCAGGCGATAGGGTTGCATCAGGTCCAACGGGCGCAGCAGGCCATAGAGACCGGAGAGCATGCGCAGGTGTTGTTGGGCGTAGTCGAAATCGGCTTCGCCGAAGCTTTGCGCATCCAGGCCGGTGTAGACGTCACCCTTGAAGGCCAGCAGCGCCTGCTTGGCATTGGCCGGGGTGAATGCCGGGGTCCAACTGCCGAACCGTGCGGCGTTGAGGCCGCCGATCTTGTCGGAGACGTGCATCAGTTCGCTGATCTGTGCCGGCGAGAGTTCGCGCAGTTGCTCGATCAGTTCCTGGGAATGGTCCAGGTACTGCGGTTGGGTAAAGCGCTCGGTGGCCGGCGGTGTTTCGTAATCGAGGGTCTTGGCGGGGGAAATCACCATCAGCATGCGAATCGTCTCCTTTAAAGGTGCGGCGATTCTAGGGGGTTGTCCGGGTGGACTCCAGCTATCGGGGTGATAGGTGATGGGTGGCGAGCATCAAGGCGTTTTATGTGGCGAGGGAGCTGTGGGAGCAAAGCTTGCTCGCGATTGCGGCCACTCGATTTCTGAGGGACCGCGTCGCTGCTATCGCGGGCAAGCCTTGCTCCCACAGAGTCCTCAGACCACAAGGGTATTACGCCAGGATCAGCTATCATGCCGCGCGGGTTTGGTTATGGAGACATCCCTTTTGCGTATCGCCCTTTTGTTATCGGCCTGGCTGTTGAGCCTGGGCGCTGTAGCCGCGCCCAACGACGTCGCCACCCTGGACCGCAGCACCTGGCCGGAACAGCTCACCAGCCCGACGCTGTTCGATGTGGCGTCGCGGGCCGAGATCCTGATGTTCGCCAACGTCCTGCTGGACACCGACGCCATGGATGAAATAGCCCTGAAGCAGTACCTGGGGCTGCGCTCGGTCAATATGGTCGCGGTCCAGGCCCTTCGTGCGCGGCTGTGGCAGCGATTGCTCGCCGGTTACAACTTCGCCCAGCAGACTTGCGACCAGGATGCTTCGTTCTGTTACCTGGTCGAGAACATGGCGACCCTGCGAGAAGAAGCGCGCAGGTTCCAGCTCGATGAGAACTCCTATTACATCAAGTGGGCCGAGCCGAGCCGAAGCTTCCATACCCGGTACCGGGACGAACTGCTGCGCAAGGCCGCGCTGTTTCCCCAGGCCACCAGCGAGATCGAACGTTTCGGCGATTACGAGCGCAATGGCGACGGCATGCACGACCGGCTGTTCCTGCTGACCTTCGACAGCGGCGCCAACGTCGTGCCGGACAATACCCCGTGGCTGGCCGACTACCTGCGCAAGTCGAACATCAGCGGCACTTTTTTTGTGCTGGGCAAGGAGATCCAGGCACGGCTGGCGGATCGCTCGGTCAACAACCTCCAGGCGCTGTATTCAGGGCAATGCGTGGGCGTGCAAGGCTGGGAGTTCCGCTCCCACAGCTACTGGCAAGACTGGCAATACTCGGTGCGACGCAGTGTCGACCTGGTCAAGGGCAAGCTGCCGGAGAACTACGTGCCGCTGTTTCGCCCACCCCAGGGCCAGCGTCGGGGCGATGCCGGGGCGTTTTTCCGCAACCAGGGACTGCAAGTGGCGTTGTGGGACATCGACCCGCAGGACAACGGTCGCCTCAAGCCCGAGCAGAGTGCCCAGCGTGCGCTGACCTTGATGCTGTTGTGGCGTCACGGAGTGATCAACTTCAACGCCAAGCAGGATGCAGTGAAAACGGCGTTGCCCTGGCTCATGGCGCAAACAGCGCAAAGCGGGATCGGTTGGGAGGATTGCCAGGAGGCGTTTCGCTGATGCCGGGAAAGGCCCGGAAACACTGGGGAAGGGAGAAAAACGGGGGCACATTCATGACGACCGGACTTCCGACTTTAACGGCGCAGCGGCGCTACGCCAAGGGTTATTCGTCACTCTGAAAAATAAACTTCAAAAAAGCGTCAAAGTACTTTTTCCTGTCATGGTTTTTGGAGTATCAAGAAGTCAGACCGCCGAAACCTGCAACACAGGTGGCGTCTTCAAAGACCCAGATTGTGTGCAGTTCACCTGAAAACCTCGCGGGTGAATTCGGTGGCTACCTCGAGGCGCAGCACTGTCATGGTATTGCGTCGAATGGCCCCCACAAAGGTGACCGAGTATGGATGACCACGGACGTAGCCCTTCCTCCAACCAGCCAATCCTCTATGTACTCGATACCAACGTATTGATCCACGATCCAAACGCGCTGCTGAATTTCGAAGAACACCACGTTGCCATTCCCATGACCGTGCTCGAAGAGCTGGACAAGCTCAAGAGCGGGCATCACAGCGTTGCGGCCGAATGTCGCCAGGCCATCCGTCTGATCGACAAGACCCTGGGCGATGCCTCCCCCGAGGACGTTGAGCTCGGTGTACCGATCCAGCGTGGCAAAAGCGGTCCCAAGGGCCTGCTCTCGATCCTGATGAGCAAGCGCACCGAGCCCAACCTGGTGCTGCCGGAACACCTGAACGACAACATCATCATCAATCAGTTGATCGACCTGCACGCGCGCACCAAGGACCAGGCCGTGGTGCTGGTGACCAAAGACATCAACATGCGCCTCAAGGCCCGTGCCTGCGGCATTGCGGCGGAGGACTACAGCACCGACCAACTGGTCGACGACGTGTCGCTGCTGCCCAACGGCTACCACACCATGACCGGCTCCTTCTGGGACCGCGTGAGCAAGGTCGAGACCCGCCAGGACCACGGCCGCACCTGGCACCAGGTGCAGTTGATCGACAACCTGCCGGCGGTGCACATCAACGAATTCATCATTGACGAACAAGGATTCGTCGGCTGGATCAAGGAGATCGAGGATGATCGGCTGCTGATCCTCGACCTGCACCAGGAACCTTTGCTGCATCAGGAAGCCTGGGGCCTCAAGCCACGCGACATCTACCAGAGCCTGGCGCTGTTCGCCTTGCTCGATCCGGATATCCACCTGGTCAACCTGTCCGGCGCCGCCGGTTCCGGCAAGACCATCCTGGCCCTGGCCGCCGCCATCGAACAGACGATGGTCAGCAAGCGCTACCGGCGGATCATCGCGACCCGCAGCGTGCAGGGCCTGGACCAGGAAATCGGCTTCTTGCCCGGCACCGAAGCAGAAAAAATGGAGCCGTGGCTGGGGGCTATCACCGACAACCTCGAAGCCTTGCACATGGATGACGAAAGCACCCATGGCAGCGTCGACTACATCCTCAGCAAAGTGCCGTTGCAGTTCAAATCCCTCAACTACATCCGAGGCCGCAGCTTCCAGCAAAGCCTGATCCTGATCGACGAATGCCAGAACCTCACCCCGCACCAGATGAAAACCATCATCACCCGTGCCGGTGCCGGTTCCAAAGTGGTGTGCCTGGGTAACCTGGCACAGATCGACACCCCTTACCTGTCCGCGACCAGTTCCGGGCTGACCTACCTGACCGAACGCTTCAAGGACTTCCCCAACGGGGTCCACATCACCCTGCAAGGCGTACCGCGCTCGATCCTCGCCGAATACGCCGAGTCTCATCTGTAACTCCAGCCGAGCCGGGCGACTCTGTGGTCGCCCGGTTTTTTTTGGCTGACATTCAACCTCCCGCAAGGGATGTGTAGTGTTTGGAAAATCGCAGGCCACCCCAGGTGCGACAATCAGCCCTGCCGGAATCTGACTCACGGGTTTACAATCGACACTCCCCGATCAGGAGTTACCCCGTGCTGACCCATCTCGATTCCCAAGGTCGCGCCAACATGGTCGACGTGACCGACAAGGCCATGACGTTCCGCGAAGCCACGGCCGAAGCCTTTGTGCGCATGCTGCCCGAAACGCTGCAGATGATCGTCAGTGGTGGCCATCCCAAGGGGGATGTGTTTGCCGTTGCGCGCATTGCCGGCATCCAGGCCGCCAAGAAGACCAGCGATCTGATTCCGCTCTGCCATCCCCTGATGCTCACCAGCGTCAAGGTCGAGCTCACTGCCGCAGGCGAGGACCGGGTGCGGATCGTTGCCTGTTGCAAACTGTCGGGGCAGACCGGGGTGGAGATGGAAGCGCTCACCGCTGCCAGCGTCGCCGCGCTGACCATTTATGACATGTGCAAGGCCGTGGACCGGGGCATGATCGTCGAGGGTGTGCGGGTGCTGGAGAAACTCGGCGGCAAGAGTGGCCATTTCCAGGCGGACGCGTCATGAAAATCAATGTGAAGTTCTTTGCCCGCTATCGCGAGACCTTGGGCCTGGATTCGCAAAGGCTCGAAGGCGATTTTTCCACGGTGGACGATGTGCGGGCGTTGCTGGCCGCGCGCGAAGGGTTCGACGTGCTCAACGAGCAGAACCTGATGTGCGCCCGTAACGAAGACCTCTGCCAGCTCGATGAGCCCTTGGAGGACGGTGACGAAGTCGCTTTTTTCCCCACCGTGACCGGAGGCTGACCCATGGCGATTCGTGTGCAGGCCGAGCCGTTCGATCCGGGAAGCGAAGTCAACGCGATGCACGCCGCGAATGTCGGCGTGGGGGCGGTGGTGAGTTTTGTCGGCTACGTGCGTGACTTCAACGATGGCCAGGATGTGTCCGGGATGTTCCTGGAGCATTACCCGGGCATGACCGAAAAGGCCTTGGGCAAGATCGCCGTCGAGGCGGAGCAGCGCTGGCCGTTGCTCAAGCTGGAAGTGTTGCACCGCATCGGCGCCCTGGAGCCGGGCGAACCGATTGTCTTCGTGGCCGCTGCCAGCGCCCACCGCCAGGCGGCATTCGACGCCTGCGCCTTTGTCATGGACTACCTCAAGACCCGCGCACCGTTCTGGAAAAAGGAAAACACCGTCGACGGCCCACGCTGGGTCGAAGGGCGTGACAGTGATCACGCGGCGGCGGAGCGCTGGAAGCAGTAAATACCTACAGATTTCCTTTGCTTGTCAGACCGTCATCGCGAGCAGGCTCGCTCCCACAATGGATCTTCGTTGTACACATCATTTGTGTCCAACACAGAACTCCTGTGGGAGCGAGCCTGCTCGCGATGAGGCCATCAGCCTTTCATCATTTCTTCAATTGACGGTATGTACATTAAAGTCCAGTATGGATTTATAAGTACATAACATCGCTTCGCCTGCCTTTTTCTCTGCCAAACCAACAACAACCCGCGAGAGAACGATCATGAAGAAATTTCCCCTCATCACCGGCCTTGCCTTGAGCCTGTTGGCGTCCAGCAGCCTGTTCGCCGCCGAGAAGACTCTGCGCATCGGCATCGAGGCGGCTTATCCACCGTTTGCTTCGAAGAACTCCGAGGGCAAGATCGTGGGGTTCGACTACGACATCGGCAACGCCTTGTGCGCTCAGATGCAGGCCAAGTGTGAGTGGATCGAGGGTGAATTCGACGGGTTGATCCCCTCGCTGAAGGTGAAGAAGATCGACCTGGCGCTGTCGTCCATGACCATCACCGAAGAGCGCAAGAAGTCGGTGGATTTTACCCACAAGTACTACTTCACCTCGTCGCGCCTGGTGATGAAGGAAGGCGCCGTGGTCGATGACCAGTACGCCAGCCTCAAAGGCAAGACCGTGGGGGTCCAGCGTGCCACCACCACTGATCGCTACGCCACGGAAGTCCTCGAACCCAAGGGTGTGGTGATCAAGCGCTACAGCAACAACGAAGAGATCTACATGGACCTGGCGTCCGGTCGCCTGGACGCGATCTTCGCCGACACCATCCCGCTGGATGACTTCCTGTCGATGCCGCGTGGCAAGGGGTATGCGTTCGTCGGGCCTGAGCTCAAGGATCCGAAATACGTCGGCGAGGGCGCCGGGATCGCAGTGCGCAAGGGCAATGCCCAACTGGTGGCGGATTTGAACAAGGCCATCGAAGGGATCCGGGCCAACGGGGAGTATCAGAAGATCGAGGCCAAGTATTTCAAGTCGGATATCTACGGCGACTGATCAATAGCTATCGTCGGATCGCCGCCCGGAGCAGGCTCGCTCTCACAGGGTTATTCACGTCGCACACAATGTCTGCGTGCAATGAGATCCAAATGTGGGAGCGAGCCTGCTCGCGATGGCGTCAGCGAAGGCAATACAAGACCTCAGCCCTTCAACTCCTTCAGGTGCTTGTACACCGTCGCCCGCCCCATGTTCAGCACATTGGCCACATAGTTGGACGCGCTCTTGCCCTTGAATGCACCTTCGGCATGCAGCGCCAGGACCAGCTCGCGCTTGTGGTCGCGGGTCAGCAGGTTCAGGCTCAGTTGGCGTTCGCGCATCCAGGCGTGCAGGAAGGTGTTGATGCGCTCCTGCCAGTCATCGCGAAACAGTGAATCCGGCTGGGGGATCAATTTGTTCGGTGAAAGGAACAAATCCAGCGCGGCCTTGGCGTTCTCGAACAGCGAGATGTTCAGGTTGATGCACAGCACCGCCAGGGGCTGACCCTCGGCATTGCGCAGTACGCTGCTGAGGCTGCGAATCTTCTGCCCGTCCCAGTTCAACTTTTCGTACGGTCCGATGTTCCGTTCGCTGACCTCTTCGCTGAGCATGTCTTCCAGGGACGAGTCGTCGCCAATTTCGCGCTTGGACAGGTTGTTGGCGATGTAGTCGACTTTCTGTGTGCGCAGGTCGTGCAGCACCACTTCGGCATGGGGATAGAACAACGTGGCGATGGCGTCGGCGATGACGCGGAAATTTTCCAGTGCCGGATCGGCTAGCGGGGCATTCATGACAGGGCTCCAGGCAGCGTCAGCGCCCCGTGAAGCAGGGGCGCGGGGGAGTGTGCCGCAATCGTGGCGATGCGTCACCTCGATCGGGTTCACCCCAGGCGCTTGGGTGACAGCATGGCGCTGCTCAGGCCGAAACGTGTCAGTGCTTCAGGCAACGGCTCGCCACGCACCAGGGCCGCACTGGCCTGGCCCATGGCCGGTGAGGTCTGGATGCCGTAGCCGCCCTGGGCCGCGACCCAGAACAGGCCGGGCACCTGCGGATCGAAACCGGACAGCAGATCACCGTCGTGCACGAAGCTGCGCAACCCGGCCCAGGTGCGGGTGGGGCGGCGGATGGTCAGGGTGGTGGCTTCCTCGATCTGATAGATGCCCATGGCGATGTCCAGTTCTTCCGGCTGTACGTCGTGGGGCTCCACCGGGTCGGCGTTGGCCGGCGAACCGAGGAACATGCCGGCATCGGGCTTCATGTAGAACGATTCGTCCAGGCTCACCAGCATCGGCCAGCCGTGGATGTCCACACCCTCGGGACCGGCGAAAATGAACGCGGCGCGGCGCTTGGGTTGCAGGCCCAGCTTCCGAGCGCCGGCCATGTCGGCCACCTGGTCGGCCCAGGCGCCGGCAGCGTTGATCAGAACCGCCGCCGTGAACGTTTGGGTTGCCGTCTTCACGTGCCACAACCCCTGGTCGTCGCGGCTGATGCTCATCACTTCGCTGTCGGTGTGCACTTCGCCGCCGCTGCGACGAATGCCGCGCAGATAGCCCTGGTGCAAGGCGTCGGTGTCGATGTCGCAGGCCGTAGGGTCGTAGATCGCGCCGTGGACTTTGTCCCGTCGCAGGATCGGCAGCCGCACACAGGCTTCGTCGGCGCTGAGCAGTTGCATTTGCGGCACCGTGGCCTTGGCGCTGCGGTACTGGTTGTTCAACTCGGTCGGATCGCCAGTGAAATCCACAGTCATTTCACCCCGAGGGGTCAGCAGCGGGTGTTCGCAGAAACCGGCCGGTGGTGCGTCGAAAAAGTCGCGACTGGCCTGGGTCAGCGCCCGCACCTGCGGGGTGCCGTAGGCGGCGGTGTACAACGCCGCCGAGCGTCCGGTGGAGTGGTAGGCCGGGTGGGATTCGCGCTCCAGCACAATGACCCGGCCGTGGGGCGCCAGCCAGTAGCCGGTGGAGGCACCGGCAATGCCGCCGCCGATGATGATGAAATCTGCTGAGGTCATGAAACGCTCCTGCCTTGCACGGTGCCGGGGAGTTTGAAAGAAAACCTGTGGGAGCGAGCCTGCTCGCGATGGCAGTGGGTCAGATAAAAATAAGTGTCTGATATACCGCCATCGCGAGCAGGCTCGCTCCCACAAGGGGAAATGGGGGTTAGTTGTTCAACCGATAAAGCGCATTCGCCAACGCCACATCCTCCAGCCCCAGGCCGATGGAACGGAAGAATGCGTGGCGTTGATAGCTCGGGCGCGCCACCCGTTCGCTGAGCAGGTCGGGCAAGTCGCCGACGATGCGTGACGCCTCCCAGCCATGTTGCTCGGCCGCGATCAGCATTTCGCCGGCCGAGCCCGGTGTGGTCTGACGATAGTCGCAGAACACGTCCATGTCGTTGAGGCTGTGCGGCGGTACTTCGTGGGCGCGTGGCGCGTTGGTGCTGATGGAGGTGATCAACGCTGGCTTACCCAAGGTCTGCGGGTCGAGCACCGCTTGGGCGGACGAGGTGCAGAGCATCACCACATCGGCGTCGTGCAGGGCGGCTTCCAAGCTGTCGGCGATTTGCAGGCGCGGATCCAGGGCCGTGAGGGCGGCCAATTCCTGGGGCGTCTTACCCGACAGGCTCGGCGAATACAGACTGATGCTCGCCCACTCCCGCAACCCTTTCACGTACTGCACATGCGCACGGGCCACGGCACCGCTGCCGATGACCGCCAGGCGCCGGGCCCGGACCGGGGCCAGGGCATCGACGGCGACGGCGGTGGTTGCGGCGGTGCGCGCGGTGGTCAGTTCAGCGGCATCGCACAGCAGCAACGGCTGGCCCGTCTGCATCGACATCAGCAAGGTCCAGGCGGTGACCAGCGGGCCTTGCTCCCGGACGATGTAGGGCGAGGTCTTGACCCCGTAGACCTGGTCTTGCACCAACACGCCCAGGTAATTGATGAAGTCCCCGGCGCCCTGGGGAAACACCACCAATTGCTGGGGCGGCTGCACCGCTTGCCCGGCCGCCAGATCGCGAAACAACTTGCGCAGGATATGTGGCACATCGATTTGTCCGAGCAGTTCTCGGGCCTGGGCTTGGGTCATGACATAAGGCGTGCTGGACATGGGGACTCCGGAATGCTGTTTTGTAAACTTATTTGTCCATTATGGACTTTTTGTTTCTGCAGGCAATATTCCGGGCAAAAAAAAGCGCAGCCCGTTACGGCTGCGCTTTTTCTGGTTTGGGGGTAGCGATCAATGCCGCTTGCGTTCAACCGCCCGCAACAAATGCGTCGGAGGCATCTCGCAACTGATCTTGCGTCCCAGCAGTGCTTCGATGGATGGAAGCTGATACGAATCATCTTCCCCGGCAAAACTGATGGACACGCCCTCGGCCCCTGCACGACCTGTCCGTCCGATGCGGTGTACGTAGTCGTCCGGGACTTCCGGCAGGGTGAAGTTGATCACATGGCTGATGCCGTCGATGTGGATGCCGC
This sequence comes from Pseudomonas sp. FG6, assembly GCF_057809015.1. NCBI lineage: Bacteria > Pseudomonadati > Pseudomonadota > Gammaproteobacteria > Pseudomonadales > Pseudomonadaceae > Pseudomonas > Pseudomonas sp. FG6. The sequence continues at coordinate 28,580 of NZ_JBMDJD010000022.1, read as the reverse complement.
GCCCGGCCACGTCGGTGGCGACCAGCACGCGGATCTTGCCTTCGCGAAAACCTTCCAGCGTCTTGATGCGTTTGTGCTGTGGCACGTCGCCCGAGAGTTGGGCGGCGTTGACGCCGTCGCGTACCAGGCGTTCTTCGATGCGCCGCACTTCATCCTTGCGGTTGGCGAAGACCATCACCCGTTCCCAGCCGTTGTCGTTGACCAGGTTGTACAACAGCTTGTACTTGTCGGCGCTGGCCACGGCATAGATGTGCTGTTCGACGTTCTCGTTGGCGACGTTCTCGGCTTCGATCTCGACGATGGCCGGGTCCGTGGTCCATTGCTTGGCCAGGTTCATGACGTCGTCGGTGAACGTGGCGGAGAACAGCAGGGTCTGGCGTTCGCTTTTCGGTGGGGTCTGGCGAATGATCTGCCGCACTTGCGGGATGAAGCCCATGTCGAGCATGCGGTCGGCTTCGTCGAGCACCATCACTTCGACCATGTCCAGGTGCACGTCGCCGCGCTGGTTGAAGTCCAGCAAACGGCCGGGGGTGGCCACCAGGATGTCGCAGTGGCGGGCTTCGAGTTGCTTGAGCTGTTTATCGAAGTCCATGCCGCCGACGAACGTCATGACGTTCAGGCCGGTGTACTTGGTCAGGGCGGCGGCGTCCTTGGCGATCTGCACCACCAGCTCGCGGGTCGGCGCGATGATCAGTGCACGCGGCTCGCCCATGTAGCGTTCCTTGGGCGGCGGGGTCTGCAGCAACTGGGTGATGATGGAGATCAGGAACGCGGCAGTCTTGCCGGTGCCGGTCTGGGCGCGCCCGATGGCGTCCTTGCCGGCGAGGGTGAAGCCCAGCACCTGCGCCTGGATCGGCGTGCAGTACGGGAAGCCCAGGTCCTGGATGGCATGCATCAACTCAGGGGCAAGTTTGAAATCGTGGAAGCGGGTCTTGCCTTCCTGGGGTTCTACGACGAAGTCCTCGAGCTTCCAGGCAGCGACCGGCGGTTTCGGTGCGCGTTCGCGGCGTGGCTTGGGCGTTTCGTTGCGTGGTTTTTCCGGCGTCGGGGTGGTCACCGACGGGGCGGCTGGGGGAGGCGGCGCTTTCTTGGCGTCTGCGTCAGGTGCAGACCGGCGTGGCTGCTGCGCATCGGTGTGGCCTGGGCCCTGGACGGTGGCGCTGGCGTCAGGCGCGAGCTGCTCGGCCTCGCTTTTACCGAACATCTTCTTGAGTGCTTTGAGCACGGTCATCTCATCGATTGGTTAAGGAATGTACGCCGGCCAGTGTAATGCAAGAAACGGGCGCGGCGTAGTGTGTTCATCAATGGTGCGCGCTTAACGTAACCGTTCGGCCAACCAGGTGCCGATGTCGCGAATCTCCTCGGGTAACACTTCGTGGCCCATTGGGTATTCCTGCCATATCACGGTGACACCATGTAGCTTTAAGTACTCTTTTGCGGTCCGCCCCATGGGGTTGAGGACCACTTCGTCGTATTGCCCGTGCAGTGCCAGGACCGGAATGCGTTGCTGGCTGGCCGACAGTTGCAGTTCTTCGCTGAATGTCGGTGCATAAGTAGAGAGTGCAACCACGCCCCCCAGTGGCCCTTGCCACTTCACGAACGCCGTATGGTAGATCACCGCACCGCCTTGGGAGAAACCGGCCAGGAAAATACGCGAGGCGTCTATTCCGCTGGCTCGCTGGGTTTCGATCAACGCGATGACCCGTTGGGCCGAGGCTTCGAGTTGTTGTTCGTCGATGGCGCGCGCCGGGCTCAGGGCGCGGATGTCATACCAGCTGGGCATGGCGTAGCCACCGTTGATCGTCACCGGTTGCGTCGGCGCCTGGGGCAAAACGAAACGCGTGGTGAGCAGGCTTTGCTGGAGCATTTCGGCTACCGGCAGGAAATCATAACGATCGGCGCCCAGGCCGTGGAGCCAGATAACACAGGCATCGGCAGTGCCGCTGGGCTCGAGAATCAGGGGGTCGGTCATGGCTGTGCTCCAAATCTGTGCGGGCGCGCTCAATCAGTGCGTGATTTCAGTGCGTGCCCGGTGCCTCAGTTAATTAGATGTCGCAAAATTGAAAGTTTTTGTCTTGACGTGTTTCACATGGGGCTAAGCGCAGCGCTCTGGTACGGGCTTTGCTATGGGATAACCGAGTGATGATTCTTGCGCTGCGCGGTAACACTATCAGTTCGACGCGATGCATGGGATATCAGAAATCCGGTGATGGATGTTCGCCAATAGCCGCTACGGGCTTCGCGAACGTGAAGGGCTACAGCCCGTTCGGCCGATTGGTGAGAGATGAGGATGGCCGCCGCTGGGGGCTTCTTCATTAATTGACTCATGGCGAAGGTCCAAGACGTCGGTTGACCCTAAAAAAAGCCAACAAGGGTCGGCAATGCCCCAAAAGGGTGCGATAGGACTCAAGCTCCGACACAACAAGAGCAAAACTGGAGGTTTGAATGAAGTTACTGAAATCCACCCTGGCTGTCGTGACTGCAGCAACTGTACTCGGTGTCAGCGGGTTCGCTCAGGCGGGTGCCACCCTGGACGCCGTACAGAAGAAAGGCTTTGTGCAATGCGGTGTGAGTGATGGCCTGCCGGGTTTCTCGGTGCCTGACTCGACTGGCAAGATCGTGGGTATCGACGCAGACTTCTGCCGTGCCGTGGCCGCTGCGGTATTCGGCGACGCCACCAAGGTCAAGTTCAGCCAGTTGAACGCCAAGGAGCGCTTCACCGCGCTGCAATCGGGCGAAATCGACGTGCTTTCGCGCAACTCCACCATGACCAGCTCCCGCGACGCGGGCATGGGCCTGAAATTCCCGGGCTTCATCACCTACTACGACGGCATCGGCTTCCTGGCCAACAACAAGCTGGGCGTCAAGAGCGCCAAGGAACTGGACGGTGCGACCATCTGCATCCAGGCCGGTACCACCACTGAGCTGAACGTTTCCGACTACTTCCGCGCCAACGGCCTGAAGTACACCCCGATCACCTTCGACACCTCCGACGAAAGCGCCAAGTCGCTGGAATCCGGTCGTTGCGACGTGCTGACCTCCGACAAGTCCCAGCTGTTCGCCCAGCGCAGCAAGCTGGCTTCGCCGAAGGACTATGTGGTCCTGCCGGAAACCATCTCCAAGGAACCACTGGGCCCGGTCGTGCGTAACGGCGACGACGAGTGGCTGGCCATCGTGCGCTGGACAGGCTACGCCCTGCTCAACGCCGAAGAAGCGGGCGTCACTTCGAAGAACGTCGAAGCCGAAGCCAAGTCCACCAAGAACCCTGACGTGGCTCGTATGCTGGGCGCCGACGGTGAATACGGCAAGGACCTGAAACTGCCGAAAGACTGGGTCGTGAAGATCGTCAAGCAAGTGGGTAACTACGGCGAGATGTTCGAACGCAACCTGGGCAAGGGCACTCCGCTGGAAATCGATCGCGGCCTGAACGCGTTGTGGAACGCTGGCGGCATTCAATACGCACCACCAGTGCGCTGATGGTTCTATCACCCGGTGGGTCCTCCACCGGGTGATGTTCTGTTCCATTCTTTGCGGGGCACTTCATGCAAAATTCAATCGGCGCACCTAAGCAGAGGCTCAGCCTCAGCGATCCACGAGTGCGTGCGTGGGTATTTCAGATCGTCACGGTCGTGGCGGTTATTTCCTTGGGCTGGTTCCTGTTCGACAACACCCAGACCAACCTGGCCCACCGGGGCATTACTTCCGGTTTTGGCTTCCTGGAGCGCAGCGCCGGTTTCGGCATTGCCCAGCACCTGATCGACTACACCGAAGCGGACAGCTATGCCCGCGTGTTCGTCATCGGTTTGCTGAACACACTGCTGGTGACGTTCATCGGTGTGATCCTGGCGACCATCCTCGGGTTCATCATCGGCGTGGCGCGCTTGTCGCAGAACTGGATCATCTCCAAGCTGGCCACTGTCTATGTGGAGGTCTTCCGTAACATCCCGCCGTTGCTGCAAATCCTGTTCTGGTATTTCGCGGTGTTCCTGAGCATGCCGGGGCCGCGCAACAGTCATAACATCGGTGACACGTTCTTTATCAGCAGCCGGGGCTTGAACATGCCGGCCGCGCTGATGGCGGACGGGTTCTGGCCGTTCATGGTCAGCATCGTGGTGGCCATCGCAGCCATCATGCTGATGGTGCGCTGGGCCAACAAGCGTTTCGAGGAAACGGGCGAACCGTTCCACAAATTCTGGGTCGGCTTGGCGCTGCTCCTGGTCATTCCTGCCGTGTGCGCGTTGCTGTTCGGGGCGCCGGTGCATTGGGAAATGCCGGAACTCAAGGGGTTCAACTTCGTCGGTGGCTGGGTATTGATCCCGGAACTGCTGGCCTTGACCCTGGCCTTGACCGTGTACACCGCGGCGTTCATCGCTGAAATCGTGCGTTCGGGCATCAAGTCGGTCAGCCACGGCCAGACCGAAGCGGCGCGCTCCCTGGGGCTGCGCAACGGTCCGACCCTGCGCAAGGTGATCATCCCGCAAGCCCTGCGCGTGATCATTCCGCCGTTGACCAGCCAATACCTGAACCTGGCAAAGAACTCTTCCCTGGCCGCCGGTATCGGCTACCCGGAAATGGTTTCCCTGTTTGCCGGTACGGTGTTGAACCAGACCGGCCAGGCCATCGAGGTGATTGCGATCACCATGAGTGTGTACCTGGCGATCAGTATCAGCATCTCGTTGCTGATGAACTGGTACAACAAGCGCATTGCGCTGATCGAGCGGTGAGGAAACGCGCATGACGACTCATACTTTCAAACCCGACATGCCACCGCCGTCCAGCAGTATCGGTGTGGTGGCGTGGATGCGCGCCAACATGTTCTCCAGCTGGATCAACACGCTGCTGACCCTGTTTGCGTTCTACCTGATTTACCTGATTATCCCACCGCTGCTGCATTGGGCGATCCTGGATGCGAACTGGGTCGGTACTACCCGCGCCGACTGCACCAAGGAAGGGGCCTGCTGGGTGTTCATCCAGCAACGTTTTGGCCAGTTCATGTACGGCTACTACCCGACGGACCTGCGCTGGCGCGTAGACCTGACCGTGTGGCTGGCCGTGATCGGCGTGGCGCCGCTGTTCATCTCGCGCTTCCCGCGCAAGGCGATCTACGGGCTGGGCTTCCTGGTACTGTATCCGATCATTGCCTGGTGCCTGCTGCATGGCGGCGTGTTCGGCCTGGACGCCGTGGCGACCAGTCAATGGGGCGGCCTGATGCTGACCCTGGTGATTGCTACCGTGGGTATCGCCGGGGCGTTGCCGCTGGGTATCGTGCTGGCCTTGGGCCGACGTTCGAACCTGCCGGCGATCCGTGTGGTCTGCGTGACGTTCATCGAGTTCTGGCGCGGCGTGCCGTTGATCACGGTGCTGTTCATGTCGTCGGTGATGCTGCCGCTGTTCCTGCCTGAAGGCATGAACTTCGACAAGCTGCTGCGGGCGCTGATCGGTGTGATCCTGTTCCAGTCGGCCTATGTGGCCGAGGTGGTGCGTGGCGGTCTGCAAGCGATTCCCAAGGGGCAATACGAAGCGGCCGCGGCGATGGGCTTGGGCTACTGGCGCAGCATGGGCCTGGTGATCCTGCCACAAGCCCTGAAGCTGGTGATCCCGGGTATCGTCAACACGTTCATTGCGTTGTTCAAGGACACCAGCCTGGTGATCATCATCGGCCTGTTCGACCTGCTCAACAGCGTGAAACAAGCTGCCGCCGACCCTAAATGGCTGGGCATGGCCACCGAAGGCTATGTGTTCGCCGCCCTGGTGTTCTGGATTTTCTGTTTTGGTATGTCGCGCTATTCCATGCATCTGGAACGTAAGCTCGACACAGGCCACAAGCGTTAGGAGTTGACTCATGAGTGAAGCAATCAAAAAGCCTGTGAGCCCTGAAGGCATTATTCAGATGCAGGGCGTGAACAAGTGGTACGGCCAGTTCCACGTGTTGAAAGACATCAACCTGAACGTGACGCAGGGCGAGCGTATCGTCCTGTGCGGCCCGTCGGGTTCTGGCAAGTCCACCACCATTCGCTGCCTCAACCGTCTGGAAGAGCACCAGCAGGGCCGCATCGTGGTCGATGGCGTGGAACTGACCAACGACCTCAAGCAGATCGAAGCGATCCGCCGTGAAGTCGGCATGGTGTTCCAGCACTTCAACCTGTTCCCGCACCTGACCATCCTGCAGAACTGCACGCTGGCGCCGATGTGGGTGCGCAAGATGCCCAAGCGCCAGGCCGAGGAAATCGCCATGCATTACCTGGAGCGCGTGCGCATTCCAGAGCAGGCGCATAAATACCCGGGCCAGCTCTCCGGCGGCCAGCAACAGCGTGTGGCCATCGCCCGTGCCCTGTGCATGAAGCCCAAGATCATGCTGTTCGACGAGCCGACTTCGGCCCTCGACCCGGAAATGGTCAAGGAAGTACTCGACACCATGATCGGCCTGGCCGAAGACGGCATGACCATGCTGTGCGTGACCCACGAAATGGGCTTCGCCCGTACCGTGGCCAACCGCGTGATCTTCATGGACAAGGGTGAAATCGTCGAACAAGCCGCACCGAACGACTTCTTCGATAACCCGCAGAACGACCGCACCAGACTGTTCCTGAGTCAGATCCTGCATTGATGCGGAGTTGATTCGCAAAACAAACCCGGCCTTGTGCCGGGTTTGTTTTTTGGAATTTGGGCTCAGGACGTCCCGAGGGCTTCGTGTTCCTTGTGCTCGATGTATTTGAATCCGCTTCTCAAATCCGCGCCTTCGCCCAGCGCTTTGGCATCGGCGAGCAAATGCGGGTAGCGATCCAGCAGGCGCATCAGCAGCATCAATGCCTTGGGCGGCAGTACCTCGCCGCGCTCGTAGCGTGAAAATGCATTGTGTCCACCGCCGGAGAGCAGATGCACCGCCTCTTTTTGTGTGAGGTGCAATTTGCGCCGGATGCGTTTCATCTCGGTGCCGATCATCTGCCTGGCCGCGATGACCAGTGCGTCACTTGCCTCCCCATAACGTTCCGCACTATCGGTATCAGGGTCCCACTCGACTTCATGGCATTGCTGGCATTCCCAGCCAGAAAGATCGTCCACGCGACGTTCCATGCCTTTGACACTTATTGTTTCTCCGCGCCCCTCGAAATACCTCATTCCCTCATGGGCTCCGCAATTGAAACATTGCCGGGTTTTCATGGGTTTTGCTCCTTGAAGGAGATTACCGGTGGGCCGCCGGCAGGGCGGTAGGTCACCTTGATGTAGATCTCCAGACCTTGCGAGTTGGTGTGATACACGTCTTGCCAGATTCGATGATCGTCATAGGTGGTCATCGATTTGTACAACATCGTGTTCTGCAATTTAAAAATGACCTCTTGCATCTCTCGGGTACTAAAGCCGAGATCGGCGCCGGCTTGTCCGGCGGTCTTTGTGAAAGCTTTCCTTCCAAGTTTCCTGACATCCTCCTTGATCGCCGCCAAGTCGTAGTGGGGGGTATTTTTCTCCATGAAGCTTGAATCCCATTTTTGGAAATTACCCTAAAAGGGTAGTTTCGACCAATCGAAAATATTGCTCCTTTGCTACCCCATTGACGGTAGGCGGTTGTCGTCCTACACGAAGCTGACTAACATGTCAGAAAATTCAGCACCGCTATTTCCCGCGTTTCGACGCGAAATTGTGGCGAAGTCCCATTATCGGTACGACATCGTCATGCATCAGCTTTTCCAGCAGGCGCCAGCGCTGTTGCCTCGCCTGCCCATGAACTTCAACCAGAGCTTTCCATGTCCCGCGATCCGCTTGACCGCAGTGCCGCCATTCCGTCTGAACGTGCCGCTGAACTCGACGAATTACTGATCGACGCCGAAGCCGACGACGAACAGGTGCAGCAAAGCCACCCCTTGGTGCGTCGCCCGTGGCTGTTGCTGCTTGGCCTGATCCTGGTGGCGCTGAACCTGCGCCCCGCGTTGTCGAGCATGGCGCCGCTGCTCACGCAAGTGTCGCAAAGCCTCGGCTTGTCGGCTGCCCAGGCCGGTTTGCTGACTACGTTGCCGGTGCTCTGCCTGGGCTTGTTCGCGCCGCTGGCGCCGGTGCTGGCGCGGCGTTTCGGTGCCGAGCGCGTCGTGCTGGGGATCTTGTTGACGCTGGCGGGTGGGATTGTGTTGCGCAGCGCGTTCGGCCAGGTCGGGCTGTTTGCCGGCAGCGTCCTGGCCGGTGCGAGCATCGGCGTGATTGGCGTGCTGTTGCCAGGCATCGTCAAGCGCGACTTCGCCAAGCAGGCGGGGGCCATGACCGGTGTCTACACCATGGCGCTGTGCCTGGGCGCGGCCATGGCGGCCGGGGCCACGGTGCCGCTGAGCGAGCACCTTGGCCACCGCTGGGCCCTGGGCCTGGGTTTCTGGGCGGTACCGGCGCTGCTGGCGGTGGTGTTCTGGCTGCCGCAGGTCGGCCACAAACACGGCGCCCATCGCGCGGCGTATCGCGTTCGCGGTTTGCTGCGCGATCCACTGGCCTGGCAGGTGACGTTGTACATGGGGCTGCAATCGTCCCTGGCCTACATTGTGTTTGGCTGGTTGCCGTCGATCCTCATCGGCCGTGGCCTGACCCCGACCGAGGCCGGGCTGGTGTTGTCCGGCTCGGTCATCGTGCAGTTGATCAGCTCCCTCGCGGCGCCTTGGCTGGCGACGCGAGGCCGGGATCAGCGCCTGCCCATCGTGATCGTCATGCTCATGACCCTGGGCGGGCTGTTCGGCTGCCTCTATGGGCCCATCGACGGTTTGTGGGGCTGGGCGATCCTGTTGGGCCTGGGGCAGGGCGCGACGTTCAGCCTGGCGTTGACGCTGATCGTGCTGCGCTCACGGGATGCTCATGTGGCCGCGAACCTGTCCAGCATGGCCCAGGGCTTTGGTTACACGCTGGCGTCACTGGGGCCGTTCGCGGTGGGTGTGGTGCATGACTGGACCGGCGGTTGGAATGCCCTGGGGTGGATCTTCGGCCTGATTGGCCTGGGTGCGATCGCCGCCGGTGTCGGGGCTGGTCGGGCGCGGTATGTCGGGGTCAGCAGCGAAAGCGTGTCCGATCTTCGTTGATGTCATTTTCATGGCGAATGACGATAGTGTTCCCGACACGGGCGGATTATCGTGCATGCCTACTGAAACGATTTTCGGAGCTTGTCCATGAGCGATGCCCACAATGCCTTGATCACCCGTTTTTACCAGGCCTTCCAGCGCCTGGACGCCGAGGCCATGAGCGCCTGCTACACCGATGATGTGCTGTTCAGCGACCCGGCGTTCGGCGAGCTGCGCGGACGCGATGCGGGCGACATGTGGCGCATGCTCACCACGCGGGCCAAGGATTTCTCCCTGACGTTCGATAGCGTGCGCAGCGACGAACGAACCGGCGGTGCGCACTGGGTGGCGACCTACCTGTTCAGCCAGACCGGCAATGTCGTGATCAATGACATCCACGCCCGCTTCGTTTTTCGCGACGGCAAGATCTGCGAGCACCACGACAGCTTCGACCTGTGGCGCTGGTCGCGCCAGGCATTGGGGGCCAAGGGCTTGCTGCTGGGCTGGACACCGCTGGTGCGCAACGCAGTGCGGGCCCAGGCGCTCAAGGGGTTGCGGGCGTTCCAGGCCGGTCGCTGATAAGATCGGCGCTTGTGTCTTCTTGCCCCTGTCGAGCCTTTTCGTGACCTGCATCCCTGAATCCTGCGACCCGCCGGCCCCGACGCTGACCGAGCCGGCGAAACCCTGGTTCGTCTACCTGGTGCGGGCCGCCAACGGCTCGCTGTACTGCGGCATCAGCGATGATCCGGTGCGGCGCTTTGCCAAGCATCAAAGCGGCAAGGGGGCCCGGTTCTTTCTTTCCAGCCCGGCGGTGGCGCTGGTGTACACCGAAGCCTGTCGCGACAAGGGCGAAGCCTTGCGACAGGAGCGGCTGATCAAGAAGCTCAGGAAAAGCGCCAAGGAGTGCCTGGTGGCCAGCGCCGCGCAACCCCATCAGTCGCGCTGATAGCCTGCAATCAGGCCGGTAGGCTGTCCGCTCAAGGCGCGCTAAGCTGCGGACTTCTTCCCTGCAGTGGCCACTTCCATGTCAGAGCTGATTCTTCATCATTACCCGACCTCTCCTTTTGCCGAGAAAGTCCGTCTGTTGATGGGCTTCAAGGGCTTGTCCTGGCGTTCGGTGCGTATCCCGCCAATGATGCCCAAGCCCGACCTGACGGCGCTGACGGGGGGCTACCGCAGGACGCCGGTGTTGCAGGTGGGGGCGGATATCTATTGCGACACCGCCCTGATTGCCCGTCGACTTGAACAGGAAAAAGCCTCGCCGGCGCTGTTTCCCGAAGGACGGGAAATGATCGCCGCCTCCTTTGCCGCGTGGGCCGACTCGGTGGTGTTCCAACACGCGGTGAGCCTGGTGTTCGAACCTGAGTCGGCGGCGGCGCGTTTCGCCAAGCTGACGCCTGAAGCCATCAAGGCGTTCATGACCGATCGGGCTGGGCTGTTCAGTGGCGGCTCGACCACGCGTTTGGCGGCCGAACTGGCGCGGCACCAATGGCCAACGATCATGGCGCGCCTGGAGCAACAGTTGCAGCGCGAGGAAGGTGATTTCCTGCTGGGCGAGCCGTCAATTGCCGATTTTGCCCTGGCTCATTCGCTGTGGTTCCTCAAGGGCACCCCGGTCACTTCGCCGCTGGTGGACGCGTATCCGACGGTTTCGGCCTGGTTGGCGCGAGTGCTGGGTTTCGGCCATGGCGCAGTCAACGAGATGAGCAGCGAAGAGGCCTTGGACATTGCGCGCAACGCCACTGCGGCGGCGCTGCCGGATGAGTCGTTCGAAGAGCCGAACGGGTTCAAGGCAGGCCAGTCGGTGAGCATCGCCGCGACCGACTATGGCGTCGATCCGGTGGCGGGGGAGTTGCTGTTTGCCGGGCGCGAAGAGTTGATCCTGCGCCGCGAAGACCTCCGTGGTGGCTTGGTGCATGTGCACTTTCCGCGGCTGGGTTTTCGCATCGAGGCACGCTGAATAACCCCTGACCCTGTAGGAGCGAGCAAGCCCGCTTCCCACAGTTTTTCGGTTTGCGTACACCGCATACCCCTGTGGGGGCGAGCCTGCTCGCGATCAGGTATTGGCAATCAATATTACGGGGATCAGTTACGCCGCTTGAGCTGATCGGTCAGCGAGGTCGGCAATCCCTTGATGATCAGCGTGCCGGCTTCTTCGTCATATTCGATCTTGGAGCCCAGCAGATGCGCTTCAAAGCTGATGGACAAGCCTTCGGCGCGGCCGGTGAAGCGGCGGAACTGGTTGAGGGTGCGTTTATCCGCCGGGATTTCCGGCGACAGGCCGTAATCCTTGTTGCGGATGTGATCGTAGAAGGCCTTTGGGCGGTCTTCATCGATCAGTTCGGACAGCTCTTCGAGCCCCATCGGCTCGCCGAGCTTGGCCTGGCTGCTGGCGTACTCCACCAGGGTCTTGGTTTTTTCCCGGGCATCGTCTTCGGGGAGGTCTTCGCTTTCGACGAAATCACTGAAGGCCTTGAGCAGGGTGCGGGTCTCGCCAGGACCGTCGACGCCTTCCTGGCAGCCGATGAAGTCGCGGAAGTATTCTGAGACCTTCTTGCCATTCTTGCCCTTGATGAAGGAAATGTACTGCTTGGATTGCTTGTTGTTCTGCCATTCCGACACGTTGATCCGGGCCGCCAGGTGCAGTTGGCCCAGGTCCAGGTGGCGGGAAGGGGTCACGTCCAGTTCATCGGTGACCGCCACGCCTTCGCTGTGGTGCAGCAGGGCGATCGCCAGGTAGTCGGTCATGCCTTGTTGGTAATGGGCAAACAACACGTGGCCACCCACCGACAGGTTGGATTCTTCCATCAGCTTTTGCAGGTGTTCCACCGCCACCCGGCTGAACGCGGTGAAGTCCTTGGCGCCGTCCAGGTACTCTTTCAGCCAGCCGCTGAACGGATGCGCCCCGGACTCGGCGTGGAACAAGCCCCAGGCCTTGCCTTGCTTGGCGTTGTAGCTCTCGTTGAGGTCGGCGAGCATGTTCTCGATAGCCGCCGACTCCGCCAGTTCGGAGTCGCGGGCATGGAGCACTGCGGGGGTGCCGTCGGGTTTTTTGTCGATCAGGTGGACGATGCAATGACGGATCGGCATGGATTTCTCGGCTGATGAAAGAGAGGAGGGCGTGCTCCCCGAAAAAGCCGCAGTGTACCGCAACCATGGGCTTGCGAGGGTCGGGAAGCGTCTTTCAGACCCGTCCGATACCCACAGGGCATGTTTTTACCGATTTGGCGCAATAAAGCTGACCAAATGGGTAGGTAGAAGCGGATATTTCAGAGGCGTTGTGCTAGTTTTGCGCGGTCTTACGCTAAGTCACTGCGTTAAGCGTGCATTCAGCATTTGTCAGGTCGAACCAAACCCGGATTTCGGCATCTATTACCCCGATCCGTCGTGGTGATGACCGAGGGCGCCCGATCCGCAGAGACCGGGCTCGATGGCTGACACTGCACTCTGCAATCCATATGAATTTGATAGGGAAGGAACATTACATGGCTCTTACTAAAGACCAACTGATCGCTGACATTGCTGAAGCTATCGACGCACCGAAAACCACCGCGCGTAACGCTCTGGACCAACTGGGCCAAATCGTTGCTGATCAGCTGGAAAATGGCGGCGAAATCACCTTGCCAGGCATCGGCAAGCTGAAAGTCACTGAGCGTCCTGCCCGCACTGGCCGTAACCCTTCGACTGGCGCTGCCATCGAAATCGCTGCCAAGAAAGTGGTTAAGCTGGTTGTGGCCAAAGGCCTGACCGACGCGATCAACAAGTAAGATCGCTGCAAAAAAAACCGTGCTGCGGAGCGATCCGGGCACGGTTTTTTGTTGCCTGGGGGAAACTGCCCGGTGTTCGGGCATGTGGACCCTGTGGCGAGGGAGCTTGCTCCCGTTGGGGCGCGTAGCGGCCCCTTTTGCGAGCACGGACCAGTTGAACGGGAGCAAGCTCCCTCGCCACAGTGATTCGTATCGGCCTTGAAGTGCTCGGGCGGACTCAGTCCTTGCGAACCCAACGCGCCTGACGCCAGGCCTGTTGCTGTTCCGGTGTGTGGAACGTCCACGCCACGAAGCGGCTCTGTTTCTGCCCCTGGGACATTTCCACCACCTGGCTGTGCAGCGCACCGGCCTTCTTCAGCGCCGCCTCGATCGCCGGCAGGTTCGACGCCTTCGACACCAGCGTGCTGAACCACAGCACTTGCCGGGCCACTTGCGCGCTTTCGCCGATCAATTGCGTCACGAACCGGGCTTCGCCCCCTTCGCACCACAGCTCGGCGGCCTGACCGCCGAAATTCAATACCGGCAGCTTGCGTTTCGGATCCGCCTTGCCCAATGCTCGCCATTTGCGCTGGCTGCCCTTGGTGGCTTCTTCCAGGGAGGCGTGGAAGGGCGGGTTGCACATCGTCAGGTCGAACCGTTCGCTGTCCTCCAGCAAGCCCAGCAGGATCTGCTTGCGGTTGGCCTGCTGGCGCAACTGGATGGCCTTGTTCAACCCGTTGGCCTGGACGATGGTCTTGGCCGAGGCGATGGCCGTCGCGTCGATGTCCGAGCCCAGGAAGTGCCAGCGGTAATCGCTGTAGCCGATCAGTGGATAGACGCAATTGGCGCCGGTGCCGACGTCCAGCACCTTGACCGCCGCCCCGCGCGGGATTTCACCGCCGTTGTGGCTGGCGAGCAAATCGGCGAGGAAATGCACATAGTCCGCCCGACCCGGCACCGGAGGGCACAGGTAGTCGGCCGGAATGTCCCAGTGGGCGATGCCGTAGAAAGCCTTGAGCAACGCCCGGTTGAACACCCGCACGGCCTCGGGGCTGGCGAAGTCGATGCTTTCCTTGCCGTGGGGGTTGATGATCACGAACCGGGCCAACTCAGGCGTGGACTTGATCAACGCCGGGAAGTCATAGCGGCCCTGGTGGCGATTGCGCGGGTGCAGGCTGGCCTTTTCACGCGGCGCCACGGGTTTGGCCTCGGCGGCGGGCTTGGGCTTCTGGCGGGCAGGTTTGGGTGTGCGTGGGGCGGTCATGGGCGGGTCGATTCGGGGCGGATTCAAAAAGTGGCGGGCATTGTCCCACATCCGGCCCCTGCGAACCCAATTGCAACGATCAGCACGATCCCCTGGAAGGAAAATGACAGGCATAAAAAAGGAGGTCCAATTGGACCTCCCTTTTCATTGCGAACCACCGTTACAAGCTGGAGATCCGCGCGTGCTGCTCGGCCAGCTTGCCCAGGGCCTGTTCGGCCTCGGCCAGCTTGGCCCGTTCCTTCTCGATGACTTCGGCCGGGGCCTTGTCGACGAAACCGGCATTGGACAGCTTGCCGCCGACCCGCTGCACTTCGCCTTTGAGGCGCAGGATTTCCTTGTCCAGGCGCGCCAGCTCGGCGGTCTTGTCGATCAGGCCGGCCATCGGCACCAGTACTTCCATCTCGCCGACCAGGGCGGTGGCGGACAACGGGGCTTCTTCGCCAGCGGCCAGGACCGTCACCGATTCCAGTTTTGCCAGTTTCTTGAGCAGCGCCTCGTTTTCATTGAGGCGACGCAAGTCTTCGGCATTGGCGTTCTTCAGGAACAGGGCCAGTGGCTTGCCCGGGCCGATGTTCATTTCGGCGCGGATGTTGCGCAGGCCCAGCATGAAGGTCTTGAGCCATTCGATGTCGTCTTCGGCAGCCGGATCGATGCGTGTTTCGTTGGCCACCGGCCACGGTTGCAGCATGATCGTCTTGCCCTGGGCGCCGGCCAGCGGTGCAACGCGCTGCCAGATTTCCTCGGTGATGAACGGCATGAACGGATGTGCCAGGCGCAATGCCACTTCCAGCACGCGGACCAGGGTGCGGCGGGTGCCGCGCTGGCGCTCGAGCGGGGCGTTCTCGTCCCACAGCACCGGCTTGGACAGTTCCAGGTACCAGTCGCAATACTGGTTCCAGATGAATTCGTACAAGGCTTGCGCGGCCAGGTCGAAACGGAACTGGTCCAACTGACGGGTGACTTCGGCTTCGGTGCGTTGCAACTGCGAAATGATCCAGCGATCGGCCAGGGTCAGTTCATAGGCTTCGCCGTTCTGGCCGCAGTCTTCGCCTTTGTCCAGCACGTAGCGCGCCGCGTTCCAGATCTTGTTGCAGAAGTTGCGATAGCCTTCGACGCGGCCCATGTCGAACTTGATGTCGCGACCGGTGGAGGCCAGCGAACAGAAGGTGAAGCGCAGGGCGTCGGTGCCGTAGCTGGCGATGCCCTCGGCGAATTCTTCGCGGGTGGCCTTCTCGATCTTCTTCGCCAGTTTTGGCTGCATCAGGCCCGAGGTGCGTTTCTGCACCAGGGTTTCCAGGTCGATGCCGTCGATGATGTCCAGCGGGTCGAGGACGTTGCCCTTGGACTTGGACATCTTCTGGCCCTGGCCGTCGCGCACCAGGCCGTGGACGTAGACGGTCTTGAACGGTACCTGCGGGGTGCCGTCCGGGTTCTTCATCAAGTGCATGGTCATCATGATCATCCGGGCGACCCAGAAGAAAATGATGTCGAAACCGGTCACCAGCACGTCGGTGGAGTGGAATTTCTTCAGGAACTCGGTCTGCTGCGGCCAGCCCAGGGTGGAGAAAGTCCACAGGCCCGAACTGAACCAGGTGTCGAGTACGTCGTTGTCCTGTTGCAACGCCACGTCCGGGCCGAGGTTGTGCTTGGCGCGAATTTCGGCTTCATCGCGGCCGACATAGACCTTGCCCGATTCGTCGTACCAGGCTGGGATGCGATGGCCCCACCACAATTGACGGCTGATGCACCAATCCTGGATGTCGCGCATCCACGAGAAGTACATGTTTTCGTATTGCTTGGGCACGAACTGGATGCGGCCGTCTTCCACGGCGGCAATCGCAGGTTCCGCCAGCGGCTTGGTGGACACGTACCACTGGTCGGTCAGCCAAGGCTCGATGATGGTGCCGGAACGGTCGCCTTTCGGGACTTTCAGGCCGTGGTCGTCGACGCTGACCAGCAGGCCGGCGGCTTCGAATGCCTCGACGATCTGCTTGCGCGCCTCAAAACGGTCGAGGCCGGCGTATTGCGCCGGGATCTGGCCGTCGATGCTGTCGTTCAGCGTGCCGTCGAGGTTGAACACCTGGGCGGCCGGCAACACGTTGGCGTTCTTGTCGAAGATGTTCAGCAGCGGCAGATTGTGGCGCTTGCCGACTTCGTAGTCGTTGAAATCGTGGGCCGGGGTGATCTTCACGCAGCCGGTGCCGAATTCCGGGTCGCAGTAGTCATCGCCGATGATCGGGATGCGACGGCCAACCAGCGGCAATTCGACGAACTTGCCGATCAGGGCCTGGTAGCGCTCGTCGTTCGGGTTCACCGCCACGGCGGCGTCGCCGAGCATGGTTTCCGGACGGGTGGTGGCGACGATCAGGTAATCCTTGCCTTCAGCGGTCTTGGCGCCGTCGGCCAGCGGGTATTTCAGGTTCCACAGGAAACCTTTCTCGTCGTGGTTTTCCACTTCGAGGTCGGAAATGGCCGTGTGCAACTTGGTGTCCCAGTTGACCAGGCGCTTGCCGCGATAGATCAGCCCGTCTTCATGCAGGCGCACGAAGGCTTCCTTCACTGCTTCCGAAAGACCGTCGTCCATGGTGAAGCGCTCGCGGCTCCAGTCCACCGACGAGCCGAGGCGGCGGATCTGACGGCTGATGTTGCCACCGGACTCGTCCTTCCACTCCCAGACTTTCTCGAGGAATTTCTCGCGGCCCAGGTCGTGACGACTCTGCCCTTGGGCTTCGAGACGACGCTCCACCAGCATCTGCGTGGCGATACCGGCATGGTCGGTGCCCGGCTGCCAGAGGGTGTTGCGACCCTGCATGCGACGGAAACGGATCAGGGCGTCCATGATCGCGTTGTTGAAACCGTGGCCCATGTGCAGGCTGCCGGTGACGTTCGGCGGCGGGATCATGATGGTGTAGGAATCGCCCGCGCCTTGCGGAGCGAAATAATTCTCGGACTCCCAGGTGTTGTACCAGGAAGTTTCAATGGCGTGCGGCTGGTAGGTCTTATCCATGCGCGGCGGGACCCTATTGGCATTTATTCAGGAAAAGCCGGGAAGTATAGCGGGGCATGGAGCGCAGGGCGAGCCGGGGAGGCGGTGATCATTCGCATTGAGTGTGGATAAATAGTGTGGCGAGGGAGCTTGCTCCCGCTGGGTCGCGAAGCGACCCCAAAATCGGTAGGCGCATTGCGACTGCTTCGCAGCCGAGCGGGAGCAAGCTCCCTCGCCACAAAAGTGCATTCAGCCGAGTAACAGCGCTACTCGTACTGGCTCAGCAGCCGCTCCATCCGCGCATCCAGCCGGCGCTTGATCTCGGTCTCGATGTGCGGGGCGAAGTCGTCGATGACATCTTGCATGATCAGTTGCGCAGCGGCGCGCAGCTCGCTATCCAGGTGCAGCAGCGCGTCGGGGCCCTTGGGCTCGGGCTTGGCGACCGGCTTGGGCTCGGGTTGGCCGTTGATCGGATCGAACAGCAGCGGGATCTGCTCGTCGTGCGCAGTGGCGGGCGCGACGGCGACTGTGTCGGTCAGCAGCGGCGGCTGCAGGTTTTCGTCGCCGAGCAGTTGGCGGATCGACTCGAGGTCGTCCAGCAGGTGTGCGGGTTTTTGCGGTGGTTTTGGAGTGTCCATCGTAGGCTCAGAGTCGCTGTAAACGGTGGTCTTGCAGAGGATAGCCCTGTTCGCGGTAGAAACGGAAACTCTCCCGCGCGGCCTGCCGGATGACCGGATCTTCCACCACCACTTCCGCCACGCGGGCGAAGCGCTGGGCAAAAGCCGGCACTTTCAGGTCAAGGTTGACCAGCAGGTCATGGTGTTGACCGCAGTCATCCCCCAACCCCAGCACGATCAGCCCCTCGGGCTCGCTTTCGGCCGGGCCGTGAGGCACGAAGCTTTCACCCTTGAATGCCCATAGGCGGGCATCGAGGTCTTCGCGCTGGCTGGCATCGCTGCAATGCAGGTAGATGCGATGGCCCATGCGCCAGGCTTTTTCGGTGAGCTTGCAGGCAAAGTCCAGCCGCGCCGACGGATCGGCGCTGGGCAGGATGTAAAAATCGACTTTGGTCATTGCGGTTCCTGGACGGCCGCTGGCGCCACCTGTGGAGGGCGCCAGCGACGGTCATCGGGGTCAGGCCTTGGCGCGGTCCAGCAGGTACTGGGTCAGCAGGGGCACTGGACGACCGGTGGCGCCCTTGTCCTTGCCGCCGCTGATCCAGGCCGTGCCGGCGATGTCCAGGTGGGCCCAGTTCAGGTTCTTGGTAAAGCGCGACAGGAAGCATGCCGCCGTGATGGTGCCGGCTTTCGGGCCGCCAATGTTGGCGATGTCGGCAAACGGGCTGTCCAGCTGCTCCTGGTACTCATCGAACAGCGGCAGTTGCCAGGCGCGGTCGTCGGCCTGCTGGCCGGCGCTGAGCAGTTGGCCGATCAACTCGTCGTTGTTGCCCAAGAGGCCCGAGGTATGGGAGCCGAGGGCGACGATGCAGGCGCCGGTCAGGGTGGCGATGTCGATCACTGCTTGTGGCTTGAAGCGCTCGGAGTAGGTGAGGGCGTCGCACAGCACCAGGCGGCCTTCGGCGTCGGTGTTGAGGATCTCCACGGTCTGGCCGCTCATGGTGGTGACGATGTCGCCCGGGCGCGAAGCGTTGCCGCTGGGCATGTTCTCGGCGCAGGCCAGGATGCACACCAGGTTGATCGGCAGTTTCAGTTCCAGCACGGCGCGCAGGGTGCCGAACACACTGGCGGCGCCACCCATGTCGTACTTCATCTCGTCCATGTTGGCGCCGGGCTTGAGGCTGATGCCGCCGGTGTCGAAGGTGATGCCCTTGCCCACCAGCGCGTAAGGCTTCTCGGACTTCTTGGCGCCGTTGTATTGCATGACGATCAGGCGCGGCGGCTGGGCGCTGCCCTGGCCGACGGCGTAGAACGAGCCCATGCCCAGGTCCTTGATTTTCTTTTCATCGAGGACTTCGACCTTCAGGTCCTTGAATGCCTTGCCCAGGGCCTTGGCCTGTTCGCCGAGGAACGTCGGGTGGCAGATGTTCGGCGGCAGGTTGCCCAGGTCACGGGTGAACGCCATGCCATTGGCAATCGCGGTGGCGTGGGCCACGGCGCGCTGGACTTCAGCCTGGGCGGCCTTGATGGTCAGCAGGGTGATTTTCTTCAGGGCGCGGGGCTCGGCTTTCTGGCTCTTGAACTGGTCGAACTGATACCCGCCATCCACCAGTGTCTCGGCCAGCAGGCGATTCTTGCCATAACTGTCGCGGCCCTTGACCACCAGTTCGTCCAGCGCCAGGGTTGCATCGCCGCCGCCCAGGCCCTTGAGGGTGGCCAGCACGCCGGCGATGATTTTGCGGAACGGGCGGTCGCCCAGTTCGGCATCCCTGCCCACGCCCACCAGCAGTACGCGCTCGGCCTTGAGGTTGGGCAGGTTGTGCAGCAACAGGCTCTGGCCGACTTTGCCGACCAGGTCGCCGCGCTTGAGCACGGCGCTGATGGCGCCGCCGCTAAGGGAATCGAGCTGGGTGGCAACGACGCCGAGCTTGCGGTCTTCACCGACGGCAACGACCAGCGTGGCGGTCTTCAACGTTTCTGGGCTGACGCTTTTTACAACCAGTTCCATGTCCGGGTCCTTGAATGAAGGGGCGAGATGCCTGGCGCCGATGCTTATGGCGAGCGAGTTACGACAGTGCGTCGGCGACAAAAGCCGCAGTTTGAACCCCGGCGCCCAAGCCTGACAACCCTCGCTTCAAGGCTTTGAGCGCCGGCATAAAGCGTGCGCAGTGACAGGCGCCTCCAATCACAGGATAATGCGGCTCTTTTTTCGGCGGCTCGCAGCTCGGGCCGGCTCGATACGTTTCCTGTTTGGCCGCCTTAGCCTGACAATCCTGGAGTGTCTGGTTTGATCGTCTTCCGTTACCTGTCCCGCGAAGTCCTGCTGACCTTGAGCGCCGTAAGCGCCGTATTGCTGGTCATCATCATGAGCGGGCGCTTCATCAAATACCTCGCCCAGGCGGCGTCCGGCGCCCTGGATCCGGGCTCGTTGTTCCTGATCATGGGCTTTCGCCTGCCAGGCTTTTTGCAGCTGATCCTGCCGCTGGGGTTGTTCCTGGGCATTCTGCTGGCCTATGGCCGACTGTACCTGGACAGCGAAATGACCGTGTTGTCGGCCACCGGCATGAGTCAGCAACGCCTGTTTCGCATGACGCTGTTCCCGGCCGCGCTGGTGGCGCTGCTGGTGGCCTGGCTGAGCCTGAGCCTCGCACCCCAGGGCGCCAATCAGTTCCAGTTGCTGATCAACCAGCAGGACGCCATGACCGAATTCGACACCCTGGTGCCGGGGCGCTTCCAGGCCCTGCGCGACGGTACTCGTGTCACCTACACCGAACAACTTTCGGAAGACCGGGTCAACCTCGGCGGCGTCTTCATCACGCAAAAGAACCTGTCCTCCGACGCCAAGAAAGACCGTGGCATTTCCGTGCTGGTGGCCGAGAAGGGTCGCCAACAGATCAGCCCCGAGGGCAATCGCTACCTGATCCTGGAAAACGGCTACCGCTACGACGGCAAGCCGGGGCAGGCCGATTACCGCGCCATCCGCTACGACACCTATGGCGTGTTGCTGCCCAAGCCCGAGGTCAGCGAGGAAGTCACCGACCGTGACGCCATGCCCACTTCCAGCCTGCTGGCCAGCAATGACATCCGCGCACGCACCGAGCTGCAATGGCGCCTGTCGCTGCCGCTGCTGGTGTTTATCGTGACCCTCATGGCGGTCCCGCTGGCGCGGGTCAATCCGCGACAGGGCCGTTTCCTCAAGTTGCTGCCGGCGATTCTCCTGTACATGGCTTACCTGACCATCCTGATTTCCGCCCGCAGTGCCCTGGAAAAAGGCAAGATCCCACCGGCCCTGGGCCTGTGGTGGGTGCACGCGATCTTCCTCTTCATCGGCCTCGGGTTGCTTTACTGGGAGCCGCTGCGCCTGAAGCTGGCCAGTCGCCGCGCGCTGGAGGTGGCCCGTGGTTAAACTTGATCGCTACATCGGCAGCAGCGTATTCATCGCGATCCTGGCGGTATTGGGGATCATTCTCGGGCTGGCGACCCTGTTCGCCTTCATCGATGAAATGAGCGATGTCAGCGACACCTATACCCTGTCGGACGTCTTGAGCTATGTGCTGCTGACCGCGCCGCGCCGCCTGTACGACATGTTGCCGATGGCCGCGCTGATCGGCTGCCTGATCGGCCTGGGCAGCCTGGCCAGCAACAGCGAGCTGACCATCATGCGCGCCGCTGGCGTGTCCATTGGTCGGATCGTCTGGGCGGTGATGAAGCCCATGCTGGTGCTGATGCTGGTGGGCGTGCTGATCGGCGAGTACATCGCCCCGGCCACCGAGAACACCGCCCAGGCCAACCGTTCCCTGGCCCAGGGTGGCGGTGATGCGCAAAGTGCCAAGCACGGCCTGTGGCACCGCCAGGGCGATGAATTCATCCATATCAACTCGGTACAGCCCAACGGCACCCTGTATGGCGTGACCCGTTATCGCTTCGACGACCAGCGGCACATGCTTTCGTCGAGTTTCGCCAAGCGCGCCAAGTTTGCCGAAGATCACTGGCAACTGAGCGACGTTACCACCACCTTGTTCCACGACAAGGGCACCGAAGTGGTCGCCGCGCCGCAAGAGCGCTGGGACGTGTCCATCAGCCCACAACTGCTCAGCACCGTGGTGATGGCGCCGGAGTCCCTGTCGATTACCGGTTTGTGGGGGTATATCCACTACCTGGCGGACCAGGGGCTGAACAACGGTCGCTACTGGCTGGCTTTTTGGGTCAAGGTGTTGCAACCGTTGGTCACCGCTGCCCTGGTGCTGATGGCGATCTCCTTCATCTTCGGTCCACTGCGCTCGGTCACCCTGGGCCAACGGGTGTTCACTGGGGTGTTGGTGGGGTTCACCTTCCGGATCGCCCAGGACCTGCTGGGGCCATCGAGCCTGGTGTTCGGCTTCTCGCCGCTGCTCGCGGTGCTGGTGCCGGCCGGTGTCTGCGCCTTGGCCGGGCTCTGGTTGCTGCGCCGGGCGGGTTGAGCCCAATTTTCTTGTGGCGGAGGAGCTTCTGTGGCGAGGGAGCTTGCTCCCGCTGGACTGCGCAGCAGTCCCCTGCATCCTGCCTGACACATCGCCGTGGCGGATAATCGAGGGGCCGCTTCGCAGCCCAGCGGGAGCAAGCTCCCTCGCCACAAGAGCTCATTGACAGGCGAGCGTGACGCTTGCTCGGTGTATCAGGTACAATTCCCGGCTATTTTTCGGCGGGCCATGCCTGCAGCCTTTTTGAGTGTTGATCCGTGAGTGATTTGAGTCATATCCGCAATTTCTCCATCATCGCCCACATTGACCATGGCAAGTCGACGCTGGCTGATCGCTTCATCCAGATCTGCGGCGGCCTGGCCGAGCGTGAAATGGAAGCCCAGGTCCTGGACTCCATGGACCTCGAGCGTGAACGCGGGATCACCATCAAGGCCCATAGCGTTACCCTCTATTACAAGGCCCGCGACGGCATCACCTATCAGCTGAACTTCATCGACACCCCCGGCCACGTCGACTTCACCTATGAAGTCAGCCGGTCGCTGGCCGCCTGCGAAGGCGCCTTGCTGGTGGTCGATGCTGGCCAGGGCGTCGAGGCCCAGTCGGTTGCCAACTGCTACACGGCCATCGAGCAAGGCCTGGAAGTCATGCCCGTGCTGAACAAGATCGACCTGCCCCAGGCCGATCCGGAGCGCGTGAAAGAAGAAATCGAGAAAGTCATTGGCATTGACGCCACCGACGCGGTCACCTGCAGTGCCAAGACCGGCCTGGGCGTGGACGAAGTGCTCGAACGCCTGGTGGCGACCATCCCGGCGCCGACCGGCAACGTCGAAGATCCGCTGCAAGCGTTGATCATCGACTCCTGGTTCGACAACTACCTGGGCGTCGTTTCCCTGGTCCGCGTGCGTCAGGGTCGCGTGAAGAAAGGCGACAAGATCCTGGTCAAGTCCACCGGCAAGATCCACCTCGTGGACAGCGTCGGTGTATTCAACCCGAAACACACTGCCACCGTAGACCTGAAGGCCGGTGAAGTGGGCTTCATCATCGCCGGCATCAAGGACATCCACGGCGCGCCGGTGGGTGACACCCTGACCCTGAGTTCGACCCCGGACGTCGATGTACTGCCAGGGTTCAAGCGTATCCAGCCGCAGGTCTACGCCGGCCTGTTCCCGGTCAGTTCCGATGATTTCGAGGACTTCCGCGAAGCCCTGCAAAAACTGACGCTCAACGATTCGTCCCTGCAGTACACGCCGGAAAGCTCCGATGCCCTGGGCTTCGGCTTCCGTTGCGGGTTCCTGGGCATGCTGCACATGGAGATCATCCAGGAGCGCCTGGAGCGCGAGTACGACCTGGATCTGATCACCACGGCGCCGACGGTAATCTTCGAGCTGCTGCTCAAGACCGGCGAAACCATCTACGTCGACAACCCGTCCAAACTCCCGGACCTGTCGTCGATCGAAGACATGCGCGAACCCATCGTGCGGGCCAACATCCTTGTGCCTCAAGAGCACCTGGGCAACGTCATTACCCTGTGCATCGAGAAGCGTGGCGTGCAGCACGACATGCTGTTCCTCGGTTCGCAAGTCCAGGTCACCTACGACCTGCCGATGAACGAAGTGGTGCTGGATTTCTTCGATCGCCTGAAATCCACCAGTCGCGGCTACGCGTCGCTGGACTATCATTTCGATCGCTACCAATCGGCTAATCTGGTGAAGCTGGATGTGCTGATCAACGGTGACAAGGTCGACGCCCTGGCGCTGATCGTGCACCGGGACAATGCGCACTACAAAGGTCGCGCGTTGACCGAGAAAATGAAGGAGCTGATTCCGCGGCAGATGTTCGACGTGGCAATCCAGGCCGCCATTGGCGGGCAGATTGTGGCGCGGACAACCGTCAAGGCGCTCAGAAAGAACGTATTGGCCAAATGCTACGGTGGCGACGTCAGCCGTAAGCGCAAGCTGTTGGAAAAGCAGAAGGCCGGTAAAAAACGCATGAAGCAGGTCGGTAACGTGGAGATTCCACAGGAAGCCTTCCTTGCGGTGCTCAGGTTGGATAGTTAGGTCTTATGTCGCTAAATTTCCCGCTGTTGCTGGTTATCGCTGTATTCGTCTGCGGCCTGTTGGCGTTGATCGATCTGTTGTTCCTGGCGCCGCGGCGCCGGGCGGCCATCGCCTCTTATCAGGGCAGCGTCAGCCAGCCTGATGGCGTGGTGGTCGAAAAGCTCAACAAGGAACCGCTGCTGGTCGAGTACGGCAAGTCCTTCTTCCCGGTGCTGTTCATCGTGCTGGTGCTGCGCTCGTTCCTGGTGGAGCCGTTCCAGATCCCGTCGGGTTCGATGAAGCCGACCCTGGACGTGGGCGATTTCATCCTGGTGAACAAGTTCTCCTATGGAATTCGCCTGCCGGTGATCGACAAGAAGGTCATCGAAGTCGGTGACCCGCAACGCGGCGATGTGATGGTGTTCCGCTACCCGAGCGACCCGAACGTCAACTACATCAAGCGTGTCGTCGGTTTGCCGGGCGACACGATCCGCTACACCGTCGACAAGCGCCTGTTCGTCAACGGTGAGTCGGTGGCCGAACAGCTGCTGGGCTCCGAGCCCGGCACGTTGGGCAGTGCGGAGCTCTACAAGGAAAAACTCGGCGCGGTCGAACACCTGATCCGCAAGGAAATGAGCCGCTACCGCGCAACGCCGGACCATTCGTGGACCGTGCCGGCGGGGCACTATTTCATGATGGGCGACAACCGCGACAACTCCAACGACAGCCGCTACTGGGATGATCCGAACATTCCCAAGGATCTGCTGGGCATGGTCCCCGACCGCAACATCGTCGGCAAGGCCTTCGCGGTCTGGATGAGCTGGCCGGAACCCAAACTCAGCCACCTGCCGAATTTCTCGCGGGTTGGCCTGATCAAGTAATCACACACGGCGCTGTTGAACACAGCGCCGAATGCATTTCTGGAGCCTGCATAAGGCGCCAACGATAGTCAGGACGTTATTTTTGAACACAGCGTTAATTGTCCCAAGCCAGCGGCGCCCCATGGCCGCAGCGGTGGAATCCAGCCACGAACTCAGCGTGGGTAAACCGTGAGCGTTTCTCTAAGCCGTCTCGAGCGTCAGCTCGGTTACACCTTCAAGGACCAGGAACTGATGCTCCTGGCCCTCACTCACCGCAGTTTTGCCGGGCGCAACAACGAGCGCCTGGAATTCCTCGGTGATGCCATCCTCAACTTCGTGGCGGGCGAGGCGCTGTTCGAGCGCTTCCCACTGGCCCGCGAAGGCCAGTTGTCGCGTTTGCGCGCACGCCTGGTAAAAGGTGAGACCCTGGCCGTACTGGCCCGTGGTTTCGATCTGGGCGACTACCTGCGCCTGGGCTCCGGCGAGTTGAAAAGTGGCGGTTTCCGTCGCGAGTCGATCCTGGCCGATGCCCTGGAAGCCTTGATTGGCGCGATCTACCTGGACTCGGGCATGGAAGTGGCGCGTGAGCGCGTGCTGGCCTGGCTGACTTCCGAGATCGACAGCCTGACGCTGGTGGACACCAACAAGGACCCCAAGACCCGCTTGCAGGAATTCCTGCAATCGCGCAGCTGCGAGTTGCCGCGCTACGAGGTGGTGGACATCCAGGGCGAGCCGCATTGCCGGACCTTCTTCGTCGAGTGCGAAGTGGTATTACTGAATGAAAAAAGCCGGGGCCAGGGCGTGAGCCGTCGTATCGCCGAGCAGGTGGCCGCCGCCGCAGCACTGATCGCCCTGGGCGTGGAGAATGGCAATGACTGATACAACCGTCACCCGCTGCGGCTATGTCGCCATCGTCGGCCGGCCGAACGTGGGCAAGTCCACGCTGCTGAACCACATCCTGGGCCAGAAGCTGGCAATCACCTCGCGCAAGCCCCAGACCACCCGCCACAACATGCTGGGCATCAAGACCGAAGGCGACGTGCAGGCGATCTACGTTGACACCCCGGGCATGCACAAGGGCGGCGAAAAGGCCCTGAACCGCTACATGAACAAGACCGCCTCGGCGGCGTTGAAAGACGTCGACGTGGTGATCTTCGTGGTTGACCGCACCAAGTGGACCGAAGAAGACCAGATGGTCCTCGAACGCGTCCAGTACGTGACCGGTCCGTTGATCGTGGCGCTGAACAAGACCGATCGCATCGAAGACAAGGCTGAGCTGATGCCGCACCTGACCTGGTTGCAGGAGCAGTTGCCGAACGCGCAGATTATCCCGATCTCCGCCCAGCACGGCCACAACCTCGACGCGCTGGAGCGGGTGATTGCCGAGCACCTGCCGGAAAACGATCACTTCTTCCCTGAAGACCAGATCACCGACCGCAGCAGCCGTTTCCTCGCCGCCGAGCTGGTGCGTGAGAAAATCATGCGCCAGATGGGCGCCGAGCTGCCGTACCAGATCACGGTCGAGATCGAAGAGTTCAAGCAGCAGGGGAAGACCCTGCACATTCATGCGTTGATCCTCGTCGAACGTGACGGCCAGAAGAAGATCATCATTGGCGACAAGGGCGAGCGCATCAAGCGCATCGGCACCGAAGCGCGCAAGGACATGGAGCTGCTGTTCGACTCCAAGATCATGCTCAACCTGTGGGTCAAGGTGAAGGGCGGCTGGTCCGACGATGAGCGGGCGTTGCGTTCGTTGGGTTACGGCGACTTGTAATCCTTTCTTTGGAGACATGAATTCCATTGTGGGAGCGAGCTTCTGTGGCGAGGGAGCTTGCTCCCGCTGGGCTGCGAAGCGGCCCCTGGATTCGCGATCCCATCTAGCCAGACACACCGCATGGCCTGGTTTTACGACTGCTTCGCAGCCGAGCGGGAGCAAGCTCCCTCGCCACAGGATTTCTTCAACCATTGATGTCTTGTTGATACTCAGGCCCGCGGATGTCCCCCAACCAACCCATCGCCCAACCCGCCTACGTCCTCCACTCCCGCGCCTACCGCGAAAGCAGCGCCCTGGTGGACTTCCTCACGCCGCAAGGGCGGTTGCGGGCGGTGTTGCGGGGCGCGCGGGGCAAGGCCGGGACACTGGCGCGACCGTTCGTGCCGCTGGAAGTCGAGTTTCGCGGGCGCGGCGAGTTGAAGAACGTCGGGCGCATGGAAAGCAGCGGGGTCGCCACCTGGCTCAACGGCGAAGCGTTGTTCAGCGGACTGTACCTCAATGAACTGCTGATCCGCCTGCTGCCTGCCGAAGATCCCCACCCGGCGCTCTTCGATCATTACGCCGCCACGCTGTTGGCGCTCGCCGAGGGGCGTGCGTTGGAGCCGTTGCTGCGTTCCTTCGAATGGCGCTTGCTGGACGACCTGGGCTACGGCTTTTCCCTGGACACCGACCTGCACGGCGACCCCATCGCTGCGGACGGTTTGTATCGCCTGCAAGTGGATGCCGGGCTGGAGCAGGTTTACCTGCTACAGCCCGGGCTGTTCAACGGCGTCGAGCTGCTGGCCATGGCCGAAGCCGACTGGAGCGCGCCGGGCGCCCTGCCGGCGGCCAAGCGTCTGATGCGCCAGGCGTTGGCCGTTCATCTGGGTGGCCGGCCGCTGGTCAGTCGCGAGTTGTTTCGCAAGCCCTGATCTACCCGTATGCTGTCGGCCGACTATCTGCCCATTCAGGAGCGCTTTTTCGTGAGCACCAGCAATCGCATTCTTCTCGGCGTGAACATCGACCATGTCGCCACCCTGCGCCAAGCCCGTGGTACGCGCTACCCGGACCCGGTCAAGGCCGCGCTGGACGCGGAAGAGGCGGGTGCCGACGGCATTACCGTGCACTTGCGTGAGGACCGTCGCCACATTCAGGAGCGCGACGTGCTGCTGCTCAAGGATGTGCTGCAAACCCGCATGAATTTCGAGATGGGCGTGACGGAAGAGATGATGGCGTTTGCCGAGCGCATCCGCCCGGCGCACATCTGCCTGGTGCCGGAGACTCGCCAGGAGTTGACTACCGAAGGTGGCCTGGACGTGGCGGGGCAGGAGGCGCGGATCAAGGCGGCGGTGGAGCGCTTGTCGAAGATCGGCGCCGAGGTGTCGCTGTTCATCGATGCCGATGAGCGGCAAATCGCAGCTTCCAAGCGCGTCGGTGCCCCGGCCATTGAACTGCACACCGGTCGTTATGCCGATGCCGAAACCCCTTCGGATGTGGCCGACGAGCTGCAACGGGTCGCCGACGGCGTCGCCTTCGGCCTGGCCCAGGGCCTGATCGTCAACGCCGGCCATGGCTTGCACTACCACAACGTCGAAGCGGTAGCGGCCATCAAGGGCATCAACGAATTGAACATCGGCCACGCGCTGGTGGCCCATGCGCTGTTTGTCGGGTTCAAGTCGGCGGTGTCGGAGATGAAGGCGTTGATCCTGGCGGCTGCCAAAGGCTGATCCACCGCCACACTCTGTGTGGCGACTCACTCAAGGCTTGCCGGATCCATTGTGGCGAGGGAGCTTGCTCCCGCTGGGCTGCGCAGCGGCCCCAAGATTTTGCGG